>DASYOD010000141.1:0-10545 GCA_036008085.1 Terriglobales bacterium | reverse complement strand
ATAGCTGGTGGTGCGGGTCGCGATCGCATAATGATTGAGCAGCTTTTGTGTCTGCCGCGTGTCTTCGCAGGCGATCACGTCGACTTCTTTGAGAACGCGCAGCGCACGCAGCGTGATGTCCTCAAGATTCCCGATCGGCGTGGCGACCAGATAAAGCGCGGGCCCGGCAGCAGCATCGCTCATGGCGGGAGTCTACCACCGCACGAGGATTTCACATTTCACATTGCAGATTGTAGATTGTTGGGGCGCAGCGGTTCCATTGTCGTGAATTTGCAATCTTCAATCTGAAATCTGAAATCCCACATGACCGCTAAAGACTTCCGTCAGCTTGCGCTCTCTTTGCCCGAGACCGAAGAGGGCGCGCACATGGATCATCCCGCCTTTCGCGTTGGCGGGAAAATCTTCGCTACAGTCGGCTCGTGAGATCGGAGGCATCTGCTCAGGCCCGCGCTCTACGGTATGCGCTGTACCCTATGCCTGTATCCTGCGATTCAGTCCCTGCCCCACCGTAACCTCCCTCCACGCCGAATTTCGCATCAAACTGTGGACCATGCGGATTCCGGCGAAACTCGTGATCGCTACCCTGCTCTACGTGGTTGCGGCATGTGTCTGCTTGGCGCAGGAGGTGGCCCGCGAAGCCACAACCTCTAACACGACTCCGAGAACCGCTCGTGAAACTCACGCGCGAAGACCGCCTCGCACCCTCACTCCAGACGACGGCCTGGGGGTGATCTCAGCTGCGCTCGATCCGAAAGTGCGCCACTATGCCGGACACGACTGCTCTCACCTGGTGCACGCGATCTACGAACGCGCCGGATTTCCCTATGCCTACGTTAGTTCTGACGATCTTTACGACGGAGTCGAGGGCTTCCAGCGGATCGAGCAGCCTCAGCCCGGCGATTTGATCGTGTGGCACGGGCATGTCGGAATCGTCGTCAGGCCGTCAAAACACGTCTTCTTCAGCTTTATGACCGCAGGGCCTGGAATCGACGACTACGACACTCCTTATTGGGTCCAACGAGGGCAGGCGCGGTTCTATCGTTACGTCAAGAGCCGTGCTTCACGCAGCGTGTATGCAGGTAAGTGAGCTGGGGCGAATTCGCACGACCGAGTAGAACTGACGACGTCGATCGACGAAGTCCGGCTTTGGTGCAGCGCCGCCTGAAAGTCGACCGTTGCTCCTATCCCGAACGGCAGAACTCAAAACGCTGGACCCGGAACGCTGCCTCCAGTCCATGTGCCCCTTCTCGCTAGACGAAACCACCGGATTGCTGTCAGATATTTTTAACTTAAATATACCTTGACACGTATATGCTCATTGGAGTATATCAAAGGAATGGAATCTGTTTTCGAAATCATTGCGGAGCCGAACCGCCGCGCGATCCTGACCCTCCTGGTCTCGTCAGAACAGTCGGTGGGAGAGATCGAGCGACAGCTTCGTATGACGCAGCCGACCGTGTCAAAGCACCTGCGCGTGCTGCGCGAAGCCGGTTTCGTGGAGTCGACCGTGGATGCACAGCGACGTCTCTACCGCCTGAAGCCAGGACCCTTTCAGGAGGTGGATGCCTGGCTGGCTCAGTTCCGCCGGTTCTGGTCCGCGCACGTGGACGCTCTCGAACGCCACCTTGATCGTATGGATCGCATGGATCAGGACCGCGAAAATGAGTCAACCCCAACGAAAAGGAAGACCACTAAGGAGAAGACGACGCGGCCCAAACCGCGAGCGTGATAAAGGAGAAAGACAATGAAAATCAAAGTGACCAGCTTATACGTCGATGACCAGGACAAAGCCCTCCGCTTTTATACCGAGGTACTGGGTTTCGCCAAGAAGACGGATTTCAGTAACGGCCCATATCGCTGGCTGACCGTGGCCCCGGCCGAGGAGCCGGACGGCGTTGAGCTGCAGCTGGCGCTGAACAACGACCCCGCGGCCAAAACATATCAGCAAGCGATTTTTCAACAAGGCCAGCCCGCAATGATGTTTTTCACCGACGACGTCAAGGGCGACTACGAGCGGATCAAAGCGCGCGGCGCCGAGTTCACCATGCCGCCCACCGACGTGCCCGGCTCGACCATTGCAAAGCTGAAAGACACGTGCGGCAACCTGATTCAGCTCACGCAGCTGGCACGCTGGTAGCACAGACGTTCGGCGCAGAAGAAAACCCAGGAGAAATTAGCATGAGCAATCGCGAGCAGTATGCAATGAGTCCGGTGAGTGCCGCGCAGTCCTTACAGCTCTGGTCCGCGCACGTGGATGCTCTCGAACGCCACCTTTCGCCGAAGACGTGGGCACTGGCGGCCGTCACTGTGGTGCTGATCGCCTATCCAGTGGCACAGATTGCGATTCCCGCCATACTCCATGGCGTTGTGCCCGATGTGATTCGGACGGTGCTCAACTTGATCTGAGTTCCGCATGGGCACTGCGGCAGAAATCGTACGCACGCCGCCGTCGCTGCTGAGATCGTCGCTCGTGAGAATTGTGGGTTCAGCTCCTCAGCGGGCAAGTTGTTAAGACAAGGAAGTTGAAGTTAAGGAGAAGAAAGATGACCGACCTCCAGCCGTATGCACCGGGTCCCGCCAACTTGGCGCGAGTACTGAAAGATGGAGAGCAGAAGTGGACGCTCATTCTCGTCCGGGAACTGCGCCATTCACCGGAAAAAGTCTGGGAGGCGCTAACCGACCCGGCGCAACTGCGCGAGTGGGCTCCCTTTGTGGTTGATGCGAGCCTGGGTGCGGTGGGAACGGTGCAGCTTACCTGGGTGGGAAATCCCAAACCGATTGAAACAAAAGTGACGCGAGTCGAAGCTGCCAAGGCGCTTGAGTATGGCGACATGCGCTGGGAGCTCGAAGCCTCTGGCACTGGCACGCGCCTGACGCTGTGGACCAAGATCGATCGCCGATTCGTTTCCATGGGCGCCGCTGGGTGGCACATTTCCTTCGATGTTCTGGATCACCTGCTCAGTGGAACTCCCATCGGCCGCATCGCTGGCGGCGATGCCACGAAGTTCGCCGGCTGGCAGCGGCTGAACGCGGAGTACGCCGAACAGTTTGGTATGAAAGCGCCCAACTGGCCGCCGCAGGCGGCTCAAAAGTCGTGACTCGAGGAGGCGTCATGAACCAAAGTACGATACGTTCGATTTTTCGCTGGATTCACATCTTCTTCAGCATTCCGATACTCGGCTATATCTATAGTCCGTTTGACAAGATTCCACAGTATGCCTTTCCCACTCGCTTTATCTTCGTCCCGGTGATGATTCTTTCAGGATTGTGGATGTGGAAAGGCTATGTCGTCCGACGCCTCGTTTGGAAGAGATCGGCAGGTGACTTAGCATGAAGGCCGTGTCACACGTAGCTCTCTCAACCAAACAACGTGAAGAACTGCTCGGAGCATTGAAAATTCGGTTTGAGAAAAACATGAACCGTCATCAAGGTTTTGACTGGGCCAAAGTTCAAACAAAGCTGGAAGCGAATGCCGACAAACTGGGGTCACTGAATGAAATGGAAAGAACTGGCGGCGAGCCCGACGTTGTTGGTCATGATACGAAGACGGGCGAATACATTTTTTATGATTGTGCAGCGGAAAGTCCAAAAGGCCGTCGAAGTCTTTGCTACGACCGTGAAGCGCTGGATTCAAGAAAAGAAAACAAACCAAAAAACAGCGCAATGGACCTGGCAGCTGCTATCGGCATTGAACTCTTAACCGAAGAACAGTATCGAGAGTTGCAGAAACTTGGAAAGTTCGATGCGAAAACGTCGAGCTGGGTGAAAACACCTTCGAATATCCGAAAACTCGGCGGCGCCCTCTTTTGCGATCGCCGTTTCGACACTGTTTTCGTCTATCACAACGGCGCGGATTCTTACTACGCCGCCCGGGGATTCCGCGGTTGGCTGAGAGTCTAGGAACCGCGATCTGCTCTATTACGCCTAAACAGGCTGTGGTGAGACGTTGGTCGTTTCACGAATTTTTTCGCATAACAAACTCTCGGATGTTACCTCTGTGTTGAACGCGGGTTGTTCCCACTTTCATCCCGTCCCTATAATAATCAGAGCGTTCCGGGCTAATTTTTACTATTAACTTTCTTGTCATCCCATTTTAAGTTCAGATTGTTCTCAACGAGAGATCTTAGGAAACCGACAACAGGGGGACATCATGATTGAGCAAAGAATTAATGAATTCTTTCGTGATGCTGAATCTACTGGCTTCGGGACCGGCTGGTGGAGTGGAATATTGTCGGCTTTTTTTGGATTTCTTTCCTTCGGAGCCGTTTTGTGCCTGCATTTTCCTCAGTTACTAACCTCGCCTGAGCTGCGTTCCTACTATCCAATGCACAGCATGCGCGTGCTGATCCAGTCCCTCATCGTGGGCGCAACTCTGTTCGGAATTGTTGCTTCGATACTGCGCAAGAAAAAGAATCTGGCGTTTTCTGGACTGTTGTTTGCCACCGCCGCAACAGTTCTTGGCGGATCGAGCGTGAAGATTAACGGGACCCTCCGCGACGGGCCGGCAATCGGGCTGGATTGGTTTTTGCTTGATTTGTTTTTGATGGCGCTCATCTACGTGCCTCTCGAAAGACTCTGGCCGCAGTATCCGGAACAAGGAACATTTCGCAAGGAGTGGACATTGGACGTGGTCTACTTCATGTCCACTCATCTCCCATCTCCCGATCCAGGTCCTATCTTTTCTGGTTCTATTGCCCGCGACTCAGGCCACTAAATATTTGGGTGTCCCGGTTCTTCAGCAATCTATTGCTCGAATGCCCTGGCTTCTGCAATTTTGTCTGGCCGTTGTGGTTGCGGATGTCGCTGAATATTTCATTCACCTGGCTTTGCACAGAGTGCCGTTTCTATGGCGTTTTCATGCCATCCACCATTCTTCGAAGGCGCTGGACTGGATTGCCGGCTCTCGCTCCCACTTCGTCGATGACACTCTTGTGCGTGGATTTATCCTGGTTCCCCTCATGCTTGGATTTTCGCAATCGATCATCCTCGCGTATCTGATTTTTGTTACGCTTCACGCGACCTGGACTCATTGCAATTTCGGTCCTAATGTAAAGTGGCTCGAAAAGTTCCTGGTGATGCCTCGGTACCACCATTGGCACCATACATCGCAAAAAGAGGGCATCGACAAGAACTTTGCCATCCATTTTCCGTGGATCGATAAACTTTTCGGCACTTACTACTTTCCCGAGCACTGGCCAGAGCGCTATGGACTGGATGGCGAAGAAATTTCGCCGAGCTTCGTTGGACAGACGCTCGAACCCTTTCTCCCAAAAAGAAATGGGATGGCCTAAAACAGGGATGGCCTAAAAATCTAGCGCGGCAAGTGGAACGTCCGGGGGTTTCAGTTCGCCTCTTGCCGTGGCCTTCACCAGCCCAAGACTTTTCATGACTTTGAGGGTCAGGAATCCAAAGTCATATTCGGATTCGTCATGGCTGAGTCGCAACAGAGTTTGGTAGTGGTGATGATTATTCTGCAGGCAGGCGCTGAAGGTCGCCGTTACCGGCAGCCATTCGCCAATGTTCATCGCGTTGTCGCGTTCATCGTTGTACCGCCGGTATCCAAATTTTCGTGTGTGGGTCCAGTAGTTTTGAACCATATTGACCCACCATCCAAAAATTCGCGCTCCCAGCCACATGACCAGGGCAAATTTCAGACTTCCGACCAGCTGCCATAAGAGGCAAAAAGTCGCGGCTTGCGCAACGACGGCAAACACCGGGCTGCTCACCACCCGGATGGTTCGCGACTGCAAAATCTCGTCGGTGGCCAGATTCTCCTGACACCGATAGGGCAGTAGGCAGAGATATGCAGCGCGCCAGAAACCATCGCTATCAAGCTTATTGGGGTCCCCATCATGGTCCGAGTTTTTGTGATGCAAGCGATGGCGATTCACCCAGGTGATCGGATTCACATAGATCGCAAAAGTGTTATTCACGACTGCAACAGCCTTGATAAACCATCCCTTGTAGTCGACTGAGCGATGCGCGATTCCCAAATGAAGCACATCTGCCAGATATAAGCCGCCGAGGAACCAGCAAAAAATAAAATAAACCAGGCCGATCAACAATCCCTTCCACGGTGCGAGGTGAGCCGGGGCTGAATACACACAAGCCACTGCGTAAAGAGCAATGATCAAATAACCGGTGAGGTTGTATATTTTCATGACGAGTCCTCGTCGCGGTATTCAAACAGAAATCAGGGCCCTTTTCAAATAACGCGTGAACCCGGTGACTGTCGTTCCGACTCGATTTCTGAGCGTCCAATCATGCCGGTTGCAGGTCAGGCTGAACACAGCTAAATTAGGTGCGACAATAGGGGGTATCCATGAAAAAGCCCGTCCCAGTGGAATCTGCCTCTGCAGTAATCGACGAGCTGATCGCAAAACTCACAGACTGGCGTGGAAAAACGTTAGCCAGCGTTCGCAAGAGCATCCTCGCGGCCGACCCGGAGATCATCGAGGAATGGAAGTGGATGGGAAGCCCAGTGTGGTCTCGCGACGGAATGATCGCCGTGGGCAACGCCCACAAAGATAAAGTGAAGCTTACCTTTTCCCACGGGGCAAGCCTCCCGGATCCCGACAAGCTTTTCAACGCCGGCCTCAAAGGCAATGCGTGGCGAGCGATCGATTTGTTCGAGGGCGACAAGGTCAATGAGCGTGCTCTGAAAAATCTCGTTCGTGCCGCTATTGAGTACAATCGGATCAAGTTGAAGAGAAAAGCGCCAGCCGGTACTCGAGCGAAAGCACCTAAAAAGTAAAAAAGGACAAAACTTCTGGCGGCGCAGGGCGATCGAGGGCCGCAGGGGGCAGCGATCGCGCTGAAAATCGACGGGCCGGAAAATTGACGCTGCCGGTCCCGCAGCCCTAGAATCAGTATGAAACCGAGTTGCCCCTCACAACCGTCTCACACCCATGCCCCTTTACGAATACGAATGCAAGAAGTGCGGCCATCGCTTCGAAAAAATCCAGAAGTTTTCCGACAGGATGGTCAAGAAGTGCCCCGAATGCGGCGGCCAAGTCGAGCAGATGATCTCCGCGCCCGCCGTGCAGTTTAAGGGCTCCGGCTGGTACGTCACCGACTACGCCAAGAAATCGTCGTCACAAGGCTCCTCCGGCGGCGATTCTTCGTCACAGGATTCCTCCTCGCGCGATTCCTCCTCGAAGGATAGTAAGAAGGAAGAGAAAGGCAAGTCCGACAGCAGTTCCAAAGACAGTTCGTCGAAAGAGAGTTCATCGAAAGAAAGTTCGTCAAAGGAAAGTTCCTCAAAAGAGAGCTCGGCCAAGGAAAATCCGCGTAAAGGTTCCGGCAGACGAAAATAAAAGCGGCTCCGGATTCACCGAAGCCGCGAGAATATTCCAACCTTCACTAGCCACTTACCACCAGCCACTAGTTACTTCAACTCCCGCTCAAAGTGATCCACAATCATGTTGAACAGGTGGACCCGCGCGTCCTTCCCCGCGATGCTGTGCGTCTTGTTGGGATAGATCATCAGCCTGAACGGCTTGCCCGCGTTGATCAGTGCGTTAATCATTTGAATGCTGTTCTGGAAATGCACGTTGTCATCGCTGGTGCCGTGCACCAGCAACAGCGCTCCGTGCAGATTCGCCGCGTCCCGCGTCACATCCGACTGCTCGTAGCCAGCCTTCTCGTCTTTGAGCAGGCCCATGTAGCGCTCGGTGTAAATCGAATCGTAGTTCACCTGACTGGTCACCGGAGCCACAGCCACTCCTGCGCGAAAGCGGCCGGAATGCGTCATGGCATAGAGCGTCATCGATCCGCCATTCGACCAGCCCCAGATGCCGGTCCGGTCTTTATCGAGCTGAGGATATTGTGCGTAGAGCTGATCGAGCGCGGTCAACTGATCTTTCAATTCAATGGCGCCGAACTCGTGCCGGATCGCCGTCTGGAATTTGCGATCGCGCCCCGGCGTGCCGCGATTGTCCACGGTGAAAACCGCAAAGCCCTTGCGCGCCAGAATTTCGTCGAACGGATCGGGCGTGCCTTTCTTCACCAGCTGCGCCGCCGGCCCGCCATAGAGGTAGACAATCAGCGGGATTTTTCCGCTGGCCGCAGCGTCAGGAGGCAGCAATAATTGTCCGTACAGCGTGGTCGCGTCATCCGCCTTGAACTCCAGATATTTGGGTGCACGCAGCCCGTACTCGGAAATTTCATCTCGCCCCTGCCACACTGGGCTGCACGACCCTCCTACAGCGCATAACGAAATGCTCGGCGATCTCTCGGGTCCGTACATGTGAGCATAGTGCTTGCCATCGTCACTGAAATTGCCGGCATGAATCCCCTCTTCCGGCGTCAGCGCCTTCAATCCCGATCCATCGAGCTCCACCGAGAAAATGTGACGCTGCCGCGGATCACCTTTATTCGCCGCGAAGAACACTGTGCCTGCAGCCTCGTCCACGCCGTCAATTCCCAGCACTTCGTAATCGCCGCTCTCCAGTTCCCGCTCCAGCTTGGCGTCGGCGGACATCGGATTCTGCTTGTCAAAGCTATACAGATAGATATGGGTGTGGCCGTCGCGCCAGCTGCGCCAGAGAAAACCGCCGCTCTTCAAAAACGGAATTTCAACGTTCTCAAAATCGATCCACGCCTCAGGCGTGGTTTCAGTAAACATCAGCCGCGACTTGCCGGTCTTCGCGTCGATAAAGAACAACTCCATCTTGTCTTGTGTCCGGTTCAACAGAGCCGCCCACATCACCCCTTCTTTGACCCAACCGAATCGCGGGATGTAGGACTCTTCGTCCTTGTCCATGGCCAGCGAGATCCAGCGCACCTTGTCTTTGTCTGTGTCGATCACGCCCAGCTTCACCACCGGGTTCGGATCGCCCACCTTGGGATACTTCTCGTTGTCGACGCTGGGATGCGTCGGCAGCCAGTCGGTGATGGGATAGATCGGCACCTTGCTCTCATCCATGTGCAAGAACACGATCTCTTTGCTGTCGGGCGACCAGAAATAATTGCTACGGACGCCCAATTCCTCCGTGTAGACCCAATCGATATCGCCGTTGAACAGGTCGTCGCCGGTATCTTTGGTCAGCTGCTTTTCATCCTTGCCGCTCACCGGTCGCACATACAAATTGTGCTTGCGTACATAGGCAACGTGCGCGCCATCGGGCGAAAACTTCGGGTCGCCGCTGGGATCTGGGGCCGACGTAAACTGCACTCCGGTTTGGGTTCCCAGGTCGTAGAGCCAGAGCTGCCCTTGCGAATCGAAAATCAGGTGCTTCGAATCTGGAGCCCACAAATATGCCGCCACGCGGTAGCGCGTCCGCCGCTCCTTCTCGCGCTCGTTCTTCACTTTGTTGACGTCCGGATCGAGCGACGCCAGCTTCTCCGCGCTGACCAGCACCTTCTTCTCGCCGGTCGCCGCATCCACATACCACAACTCGCCCTTCTCGCCTTTTTCGTCGCGCTGTACAAATGTGAGTTTGGTTCCGTCCGGACTCCACTCCACGGTTTCCGGCCCGCGCCCCGCAAGTCCGCCGGGCTGATAGAGTGTTTCAATCGTGAGCGGCTTGGTGGGCGCGGTCTGCGCCCCTGCAGACGAGAGGACGCCAAAAAATAAGGCGAACAGCGCAAAGCAGGTGGCAAAAGAAATCTGTCTTTTCACGAAGTGACCTCACCGAAGAGAAGTTCGCGCAGATGCACAATTGGGCGAAGGAAAGAGTGTACACCGCGCCAGCCCGCGCCTGCACAGCCGCGAATCGTGCTCCTCAGTGAAGCCCTGCGCCCTCTGTGGTGAAAGGTTTTCGGCCCGAATCAAGCCCCACCGCGTGTTAGAATCAATAGAGTCCAATGCCGAATGCTTCCTGACATTGAAAATCTGCTGAAACTGCAAGACACGGACAAAGAAATCCGCCGTCTGCAGGACGAAGTCGCCGAATTTCCCAAGCGCATCGCGGTCATCGAACACAAACTGGCGGGCACCAAAGCCCAGATGGAAAAGGCTCAGGCCGCCGTCAAGGCCGACGAGGCCTCCCGCCGCAAGTACGACACCGCCATCAGCGACCTGCGCGGCAAGATTTCCAAGTATCGCGACCAATCCCTCGACGTAAAAACCAACGACCAGTACAAAGCGTTGCTGCATGAGATCCAGTTCGCGGAAAAGGAAATCACCGCCAACGAAGACAAGATTCTCGAGCTGATGCTCAACTCCGACGCGCGCGACAAGGAAGTCAAGGCCGCCCAGATCGAACTGAAGGCCGAAACCGCCGAGATCGAAAAGGAAAAGGAAGAAGCCCGCCAGCTCACCGCCAAAGACGAAAAACTGCTTGCCGAGTGGCGCGCCAAGCGCGACCAGATTCGCACCAGCGTCAACGAAGACCTGCTTCGCCATTACGAGCGCGTCTCGAAGTTCCGCGGCAGCGGCCTTTCCGAGGTCCGCGATCAGAAATGTATGGCCTGCCGCGTGATGCTCCGGCCGCAGACGTACAACGAAATTCGCTCCGGCACGCAAACCATTATTTGCGACTCTTGCCAGCGCATTCTCTATTTCAATCCCGCCGACGAGATGGCCGACGTGAAACCTTCAAC
>DASYOD010000140.1:0-21128 GCA_036008085.1 Terriglobales bacterium | reverse complement strand
AGGATGACCATCTTGGCGGCGCGGCGAGTTTTGCCTCCGGATTTGATTACGCCGGCGAAGGCGTCGAAACCTTTCATGAAGCTTAGCGGGCCGCTGGCTGTGCCGCCTCCGCTTAGACCTTCGGTCGAGGAACGCAGCGGTGACAAGTTCGTGCCTGTGCCTGATCCCCATTTGAAGAGCATGCCTTCGGTTTTGGCTAGCGTCAGGATGGAGTCGAGCGAGTCCTGCACTGAATTGATGAAGCAGGCTGAGCACTGCGGCGTGCTGTAGCCGGTGACTCCGAATTCGACACGGCCTGCTGCGGGATTCCAGTGCCAGTTGCGGGCATCGGAATCTGGCTCGATGCGATCGCAGCCTACGTTGAACCAGACTGGTGAGTTGAAGGCGGCGTATTGGCGAATGAGAATGTGGGCCAGTTCATCGTGGAACGTGGCGCCGTCTTCGGGCGTTTTGAAATAGCCTTGGGCCAAGCCCCAGTCGCGGATGGTCTCGGCGACGCGAGTTACCAGGGCGCGGACTCCTGATTCACGCTCGGGCGTGCCGATGGTGCCATGCAGATATTTGCTGGCCACGATGTTGGTGGCGGTCATGGACCAGTCTTTGGGGACTTCGACGTCTTTTTGCTCAAAGATCACGTTGCCTTGGGCGTCCGTGATCTGAGCGGTGCGGCGTTCCCATTCGACCTCGTCGTAGGGCGAGACACCGGGTTTTGTAAAGAGGCGGCGGAAGGCTAGGCCCGGGGCTTTCTTGGTGCTGGGCACAATTTCGGTGGCGGTGTGGGCTCCTTTTGTGGTGACTTCCGACATTTTCTTTTTTCTCCTGCGGAGTCTTTGCTCCGTCTGTTCTTGGACTCTGAATCCTGATCTTTCCGTTTTTCGTCAGCTGCACAATGCGGGTTCCTAGCTGGGAGCCTGTCAAACTGCCTCGTATCGTTTTGGCTCCCTAAACGCTTGAGGCTCAATCCTTGTGCGATTCGGGTTGGTCGCTTCACGCACCTTGGCCTTAATGGCCTCGGACGCCTTGTTCAACCACTCCGGCACGAAGGCGTTTACGCCGTACTCAATAGATCCACCGATTTGGCTGACCAGCCACTCCGTATCCTCAGAGCGGGAATCTGAATATGCCCATCTATCCATGCACATCACCAGGGCTTTATTCACGCTGCTGACGTCTGAAGCAGTAGCACGACGCCAGTGCCGATCGACCCGCAGGTTGTTCCCAATGACTACGCAAGAGCGAGGACTGACTGCGAAGAAGGTCGTTACTCCGGTGGTCCGAAACCCCCAACCTGGCGTAAATCCCGCTAGGGCACTGGCTCTCAGCGTAATTACCGGGTTATCTGTGGTGATGAACTGCGCGGATGGCGGGGCCTCCCAGACCTGCCACGGCTTACCCTGGAGTTCCCTAAACAGGGATTCCGCCAAGTGAAGCAGGCCTTGGATGAAGCCATTTCTCGCATGTTCGGGCTTAGCGAGTCTTTCAGCCACCCTGTTGGTAGCGACGGAGATTTCTTCCGGGCTTGTTGATATCCCTGAGAATTGTTCAAACAAATGAGCCTGCTCTTGCAACCAAGCAGTATCCGAGGCTAGTTCCTTGTATGCATTGAGAATGTGCCCAAGGATTTTCGCGCTCAAACCCCGGCGCGCATTAGTGCGTGCGAATGTCAATGCAATGTACCTAAAGAGCGTCTCCACATCTCGTGTTGATGCGTAAAAGGTCTCGTAGCCGATAAGCCGAAGAACTTCTGCGCCATTGCCGTCGAGGGTGGCCAAGACTGTTTCCATTGATTCATCTAGGCTTCCGTCGGGCTTGGTGATAGCAAAGTAGCCATTCTCTTTGCCAACGTTATGCGGCGTTGCAGGAAACGGGGCAGCGCCTCTCTGATAAACCCAAAGCTTCTCCTTTCGGTCGTCCGGCGCCTGCCGGCGAGCAAACTGATTCAGGTAAAACTCTGCCGTTGCTGTGTGAGAACCGATCATAGCTATCTCGCTGCTGGGCCGGTCCTTGTTGGACTCGCCCGATCTTCGATCTATTGTTTCCGCGCGGCAATCGCTTGCTCTATCTGCCGCTCGAAATGTTTCTGTAGCTCGCTCTCTGTCATCGGTCTGTTCCGACCGTTAATGTCGATCAGTGGTTCTTCCCCTTCCCTCGCGCTCCTCCACCGTGCCACGTACACTGTCTCGATCCTGTCTCCGAATTCGCGCACTCGCTCGTACACTAAGACCTCGCGATGCGGTGCTAGCATGAGTCGCACCGTTTCGAGTTCTAGTTGTCTGCCCTCCGCCGCCCTTAGCCAGCGAGACTCTAGGTTCGTGAACCATGGTTCGCCCACATCAGGATTTCTTTTCTCGGTGACTTCCGACATTTCTTTTTTCTCCTGCGGAGTCTTTGCTCCGTTGATTCGTTTCGCGCGTTGCGCCCCTTGGGCGCCTTGATCGAATTTCTCTTCTACCCCCCGGACTTACGTCCGGGGCTGCACTATGTCGCCCCTTCGGGGCTTACTTCTTATTACAGCTTGCGTTTGGGCTGCATTCGTGCGCCGCTTTGCGGCTGGACGCCCGTCCTCTATTCATTATGATTTCTTTTTACCGCAGCCCTCGGACTGTACGGGTTAAAAACCTGATGCAACCGGCAATATTGGCCCAGTCTGGGCATCTTTATTTGATGATTCGGGCTCCGCATCTGCATCAAGAGCGAGCGACGCTGCTGCACTGGTCACCCCAGAAGCGGCTTGGGCTGATGAGGCCATCCAGCGTTGCAAAGCTGTGTATGCTGTTCGGCGTTGCGTTGGATCTTCGACGACGACGTAACGGGCGAAGCAGCGGCCGCTGGAGAGGCGTTCGCGTGCGGGATTTCCGGACAAGAATAGACGTCCCAGAGCCATTCCTAGATCGTTGGCTTCGGAGATCTGGAATAAGGCGAGCATTCGTTTTCCTTCGCCGACGACTAAATCGCCGGGTGGAATGATCTCTTCGCCAAGGGCGAAAAGCCCTGGCTTGCATGGAGCCAGTAGAACGCTCAGACTGTCGTGGCAAGGGAACCACTGCGACCACTGCAGGCGGCGGTGATCGAAAGTGGTTTCAAAGCCGTGACGGATCAAGGACTCGTTGACGAGATGCGCTAGACCTTCCATCGCTGCTCCTTAGATCTTTGCCGCTGGACGGGCGAGACGCCCGTCGTCCATTGGCTGTTTTAAAGCCCTATGGGATGGCAACAGTACTCCCGCCCGTTGTGGCTGTCAATAGGTAATCCCTATATATTGTATCTCAAAGCAATGACTGACCGGATGCGGGATTTGAGAACCGATTTTCCACAGGGCTCCGAGTTCACTTGTTTTCATCGGCTTATGTGTCTATCAGCCACGTTTTCGGAACGAGCGAGACGCCCGTCTTCTTTCTAGGCGGTGGCGTGGGTGGAGTCGCGACGTTTTGCGGCTGGGATTGCTATGGTTGGTTGCCGGGGGGAGGGCCAACTTTCATCGGCGGGACCCATGGCGACGTAGACGTCTTCAAAGATCAAGCGTGGCGCGATGCGGCGTGCGCCATCGGAAGATTCCACCAGATAGTCGCCGGGTTGACCGTTATGCTCGCGACCGAGGGCATCGACGAAGACAAGAGGTTGAGTGAGTTGGCGGGCTTTGATTAAAAAGCGAGTGCGATAGATTTTCCATGGCGCGCTATTTTTTTTCACGATCATTTACCCTTCGGGAGAGAGATGGAAAAGGACATTCGCTAAGCGACTGCCGCTTCTCAAGGGCTGCTCTCTCCAGTTCAGCCTCGTTGCGGAGGCGTTATTACTGGTGCCGAATTTGGTTGAGGTGGGACGAATCTATTCGCGCAGGCGAGGGTGGTCAATACCGAAGATTGGTGCAGTAGAGGAAAAGTTGGCTGAGATTTTCCTGGTTTGGATTCTTGTTACAAAAGTTTACCAAGCAGATCGATTCCGGCATGATGCGTAGGTTTTTGAGAGTGGAAGACAGAAGCTTTGGCTTGATCGGGATAATTTCCACATGCAATTCACAGGAATTGCAGAAAAGCATCTGAGGTTTCGCGATCAAAGTTCCAAGACGGGTTCAAGTCTGGCAACTTGCGACCGATCCCAGGTCGAGTCCACGATTTCCATCATCTCCAAATCTATCTTTCTGGTGGAGGATTGAAACGCAGATCTAGCCTTTGCCAGATCTTCCACGCTCCAATAAACGATGGCGAAATCGCCCTCTGGGGAGCGTTCCAGGAAGATGTGCTCGGCAAGGACTCCCTGTTCGCGCATGTCGCGCTTAGCTTCGTCCGCCTCGTTGGAAACTTGTCTGGCCCACGCCACGAACTTGTCCGTCATTCCCGGCTTCAGGCGAACTTTTATGCATTCCGACTGCGGCATCTAACATCACCTGCTTTTACCCAGCGAGGCCGGGTCAGAGACCTGGCCTCACACGGGTTTTGCTCTTATCTTCCTGCCATTGCCGGTTCGTGATGCGATTGGAAAGTCTTGAGGCGTTGATTGACTTCGTCCCAATTGATCACGTTCCACCACGCTGCCAGATATTCGGGGCGGCGATTGTTGTATTTCAGGTAGTAGGCATGCTCCCAGACGTCGTTGCCGAAAATTGGGAACAGGCCCTGGGAGATTGGGTTGTCCTGATTGGGTGTGGAAATGATTTGCACTTCGCCGCTCGGTTTGCCGGCAAGCCAGACCCAGCCGCTGCCAAATTGTTTGGCGCCGGCATCGTTAAACTTGGTCTGAAAATCCTTGAAGTTGCCGAAAGTTTTCTTGATCACGTCCGCGATCGGGCCGTTGGGCTCGCCGCCGCCCTTGGGCTTCATGATCTTCCAGTACATCGAATGATTGACGTGGCCGCCGCCGTTATTGCGCACGGTGGCGCGGATGTCTTCGGGAACCGCGTTGAGATCGCGGATGAGATCCTCGGCACTCTTCGATTGCAGGTTGGGATGTTTTTCCAGAGCCGCATTGAGATTTTTTACGTATGTCCCGTGATGCATATCATGGTGGAGCTTCATTGTCTGAGCATCAATAGTCGGCTCCAGCGCCGAATAGTCATAGGGGAGAGCGGGTAACTCATGTGCCATTTGATTCCTCCTTCGTATTAAAGATGATACCGCAAAACTATCGATTCATCTGTAGGGCGGCGGCCTACAGGAAAGGCCTTAGCCGCAATCTGTAGAGACGTAGCTGGCTACGTCGGCAATTCGCCGATTAGTATTGCCTGCGCTGGTACATGCTGGTTCTTTCATTGAGTCAGCTGCGGAACTTCGACGAGAATCAGTGCAGACTGGGAGGCCACGTGCCAGGACGACGCATACTTGCGGTGACGCTGATCTTGCTGAGTGGCTGTGCATTGGCGCGGGCGAAGGATCTGGCAGTGATTTCTAACAAATCAAATTCCGTTCAATCGGTGACCTTGCCGGAACTGGCAAAAATCTGCAAAGGACAAGTCGAGCACTGGGCGGATGGCAAGGCGGTGAGTTTTATTACTCGCGATCCCACTTTGTCTGACATGAAGCTGCTGCTGGAAAAAGTTTATGGCATGTCGAAGGAAGAAGTAAAAGAGGCTATCGCGAATGCCAACCACGGGCGCACGAACCATCCCGCGATTGTGGTGGTGGATTCCGATGAAGATGCGGTGAAGAAAGTGGAATCGATTCCCGGGGCGGTTGGGGTGGTGGACGTGTATTCCATCAGCGGCGCAGTTACGGTGTTGAAAGTGGGAGGTAAGTTGCCGCTGGAGCCGGGATATCCGCTGCATGGGAATTAGTCTGTGGCTGCTGTCATCCCGACAAGGCTATCTGGGTCTTTGGTTGCAGCGGCGACGTCGGCCCTACGGGCAAGAACCGAGATCTCTCGCTTCGCTCGGGATGACGGGTACTTTTTAGATAGAAGCAAGGGAGGGTTTTATCTCCGATTCGAGGCCGACTAAGCCCGGGGCGCGGCGCTTTCCGCGCTATCCCGTCGACATGCGCATGGCAGTTGAGATCTTTCGCGCGGGAGAGACCATATCGTACTGGGGACGATCGAACGAACTGGGTGAGGATGGAGTTGGCGGAACGCTGACGGGAGAGTTGGCCGTCGGCGAAGTGGTTTCCATGGAACTTTCGCTACCGTTGGCAGCTTATCCGCTGAAAGTTCGGGCGCTGGTGCGCTACCGCATCGGCTTGCGGCATGGGTTTGAATTTCTGGCTATGAGCGATGCGCAACGCGACGTTTTGCGGCGGGTGTGCGAAATGCTCGCGACCGGCACGAAATAGCTCCGGTCGCCTGGCTTTCTGATTTTTTCCTAAGGAACCAGGACGCAGGCTGGTTGGGATCCTCTAAAACGCTCCACTCATCATTTCGTCCGATCGCTTGGCATACGTTATTTCCGAAGACCACGTGCCGGCAGAATATCGCCCAGGCCGTGGCTGCTTAAACAACCACCCAGTACGTGCGCATAAGGTGAAGCTGTAAGTCAAACAGAACGCGCAACCACGAGCACACCAAAGAGCCGCAAAAATTACCTCGGTAACTTTCGAGTAACTGGCTGGCAATCTAACATCTTGGGTGGGGCTTGGTTCAAATTCAGGGGGGAAGAATGGGTGACCACATCACCCAGCCAGCGACGTCGGCTGAGCTTTCACGGGCGAAGTTTCTTCGAGAGGCACTTCAGCGGCGCACGCAGGTGGTCACCGGGCCAGCCGATACCTTTACGCCTTCCGCCGACCCAGGTAGGGCTTCAAGCTTCGCGACTGAAAGTCCTGAGTTACAGAAAGCCTACTTCGAACAATTAGTGGAATGCGCGCCGGAAGCCATCACAATTCTGGATCGCGAGTTCCAGATTACCCGCCTTAATAGCGAGTTCACCCGCATTTTTGGCTTTGACGCGGCTGAAGCGCTGGGACAGCGGATTGATGCACTGATCGTTCCACCGGATCGCAGCGCGGAGACATGCTGGATTACCGATCTGCTGGTGAAAGGAAAAAAGGTCGTTCTCGAAACCAAGCGGCAGCGCAAGGACGGGACGCTGCTGGATGTTTTCATCTCGGCTGCTCCGATGGTGATCAACGGGGAACAGGTCGCGATGTGCGTGCTGTACCGCGATATATCAGAACAGAAACGGGCAGAGGCGCTGCATTCGGCGCTGTACCGCATCACCCAGAAAACCAGTTCGGATGATGATCTGCAACAGTTTTATACGGCGGTGCACGGCATTGTGGGCGAGTTGATGTATGCGCGGAATTTCTATATTGCGCTGTACGATCCACTGACGCAGTTGCTCAGCTTCCCTTACTTCGAGGATGAAGGGGAGAGCAGGCCAGCGCCCAGAAGGCTGGGCAAGGGGCTTACGGAGTACGTGCTGCGAACAGGTGAGCCGCTGATGTGCGGTCCTGAGATGTTTGACGAGTTGGTGAAACGCGGAGAAGCGGAGTTGATTGGCGCGGCATCGCTGGATTGGCTGGGGGTTCCGCTGAAAGCCGGCAATACGACTTTCGGCGTGCTGGTGGTGCAGAGCTATGTCGCGGGTACGCGTTTCGGTGAAAAGGACAAAGAAATTCTGCAGTTTGTGTCGCAGCAGTTAGCCAGCGCGATTGAATATAAACGCAATGAGGAGGCGCTGCGACGGTCAGAGGCGCGCTACCGGTCGCTGGTGCAGAGCGCGGTTTATGGAATCTATCGGTCCAGCCTGGAGGGAAGATTTTTTGATGTGAATCCAGCGCTGATTACGATGCTGGGTTATGAGTCGGCGGAGGAGGTGCTGGCGCTGGATCCGAAGTCGGACGTGTTTTTGGATCCGAGCGAGCAGGCGCGAGTGATGGGGGAATTTCAGCGGGGGGCGCGCTTGGACAACGTTGAAGTCCGCTGGAAATGCAAGGATGGAAGTGCGATCACTGTGCGGTTGAGCGGGCGCGTGGTTAACAGTCCGGAGGAAACTGCGGAGGTTGTAGAAATTATCGCGGAGGATATTACGGAGCGGCGGGTGCTGGAGAATCAGTTTCGCCAGGCTCAGAAAATGGAAGCTGTAGGGCGACTGGCAGGCGGGGTAGCGCATGACTTCAACAATTTGCTGATGGTGATCAGCGGGTACACCGAAGTGTTGCTGGAGCACACCCGGAAGAGCAATGCGATGTATCCGAAGATTGAGGCGATACACCAGGCGACGGATCGGGCTACGACTCTTACGCGTCAACTACTGGCCTTCAGCCGGAAGCAATTGCTGGAACTGAAGGTAGTCGACCTGAATGTCGTCGTGGAGGACATGGAGCGGTTGCTGCGTCCGTTGATTGGGGAGAACATCGAATTGCAAACGCAGCTTGCGTCTGATTTAGGACGGACGCGGGCGGATGCGGGGCAGATCGAGCAAGTCATTATGAATCTGGTGGTGAATTCGAAAGACGCTATGCCGAATGGGGGCAAGATCACCATCCAGAGCGGCAACGCGCAGCTCAAGCATGACGATCTGCGGCGCGAATATAGCTACATAAAACCCGGTGAGTATGTCGTCCTCTCAATCAGCGATACCGGGCATGGGATGGACAAAGAGACGCAGTTGCGCATCTTCGAGCCTTTTTTCACCACTAAGGAAAAAGGTAAAGGTACGGGACTGGGGCTCTCAACTGTGTATGGGATTATCAAACAAAGCGGTGGCTACGTTTTAGTCGAGAGTGAACTGCAGCGGGGCACGACTTTTCGCATCTATCTGCCGCGAGTCGAAGACGCCTTGGAGCCGGTTAACGCTACCGGCGCTTCGTCATCGCATAATGGCGGTTCAGAAACGGTGCTATTGGTGGAGGATGAAGAATCGGTGCGGCAGTTGGTGCGGGAAACTCTGGAGTCGAAGGGCTATAAAGTTCTGGAGGCGGATCACGGAGAAGCCGCGCTGCACATTGTTTCCGGTCATTCGGGCAAGATCGATATGCTGATTACCGACGTGGTGATGCCGGGCATGAGCGGCCGGGAATTATCAGCGCAACTCTGCTCTTCGTACCCGCACACCAAAGTGCTTTACCTGTCTGGCTACACCGAAGACGCAATCACCCATGAAGGCGTGCTCGACTCCGGTACGGCTTTCCTGCAAAAGCCGTTTACCCTGCAAATGCTGGCGCGCAAAGTCCGGGAAGTGCTGGACGAACGCGAGTAGGGAAGCTTACACGGGGAACTTTATCAGCTCATCTCCGCGGCTTTGGCTGCACCAGTCAACTGCTTTAGTTCTCCGAGCGGCAACTCAACGGTCACGCGGGAGCCGCGCGGTTGCAGATTCGAGAGCCGGATTTCGCCATCGTGCTCTTTGATAATCCCATAGCAGATGCTTAGTCCCAACCCTGTGCCCTTGCCCACCGGTTTGGTTGTATAAAACGGATCCAGCGCACGGTTCAAATCTTTAAATCCGGGACCGGTATCTTCCACCTCAATGATGGCGCGGTTGCCGCGGACAAATGCGCGCACTGTAATTCGTTTGATCCCAGTCATATTTTCAACCGCGTCGATAGAATTGTTAATCAGGTTCAGCAAAATCTGCTTGAACTGATCTTCGTCAACGGCCACTCTGGGAAGATTGGAACGAATGTCAGAGATGATTTCAAGGCCGTGAGTGTGCGCGTAATATTCTCTTAGAGTAAGCACGTCTTTCACGACCGGAGCCAGGTCAAGCGACTTGCGGTCCATGGTACTTTGCCGGGAGAAGCGCAGCAGGTTTTCAACAATCTTTTTCATGCGGCGGCTTTCGTTGACCAGCTTATCCAGTTTCTCCCGCGGAGGACCGGAGGGTACATCGTCGCTGAGTAAATCGCCATAGCCCATTACAGCGGTGAGCGGATTATTCAGTTCGTGGGCCACGCCGGCTACCAGTTGCCCCAATGCGGCAAGCTTTTCTGAGCGGATCAACTGGCTTTGCAGCGACTTCAACTCCAGGGCCACGGCCAGATCAGCCGCCAGAAGCTCGATTCGCGCCAGTTCCGGCTCGGTAACTGCCTCCACGTTTCGCGGGTCATCGAGGCCGATGCAGCCCAGATAGCCGCCACGCGCGGAGCACAAAGGAATGAGGAGTTCGTCTCCGGTGTTCCAATAAGGATTGGGATCGTACTGGAGCGAGCTTTTCAGGGGATCGTATTTCGCCGCCTCTGCCGCTGAAAGTACGTAGGAATTCTGACCAATCTGACGGCCCCGGGTGCAGAAATCTTTTATGTCATCCGCGGTCCAGCGGCGAGCCTTATTTTGCAACTCTGCCAATGCGGCAGGCGAAAGCCCGCTGGCCCCGGCAACGCGCAACCCATGTCCCCCGCTATCGAGATGGATGACGGCAGTACGGAAATTGCTTACGTCCGTGATGGCAGAGGCGATCTCGTTGCAAAGCAGGTCTACCGTAGCGCCGCTCAGCAGTTGCGAGGTAATCGTCGAAAAACGTTCCAGCTGATGATTCACCGCGCGTTGCTTGCGCTGCATGTTCTCAATGGATTCGGACTTGTCCTCGACGATTGCCAGAATCATGCCGAATGCCACAAACATTTTTGGCGTATTCCAAAGCTCCGGGGGGACGTTCGCTGTGGGTGCCAAGCGATCGATCAACATGCCTATGGGAAATACAGCGGCCCAGCAGAAAAATCCGCCAGCGGTGCAGAGAATACCGGGAGAAGCGCGCCAGTAGTTGCGGCAAAGAAAAATACCGGGCAAGGCGTAGCCCACCGTCAGGAGCGCGGTGAGACCTTCATCAAAAGAGCCGCGGGACGCAGCCATGATTGCCCAAACAGCGGCAGCTGAACTGAGGACTGAAATTGAAACCGCATAAAAAGAGAAGCCTCGCACCCATAACAAAAGCAGAATGCCACTGAGGAAACAGGTTCCAAGGCAGAGGACGTAAGGCCATCGCGCATGCACATCGAAACTGGCCAGGATCCCATAGGTCACGGACGGGACGCCGGTTAACAAAAGCGTCAAGGTCCGCTTAGATTTATCTTCTGCGACAGCGGAAACCGAGACGATAAATGCCACGGCGGCGGCTTGCAGAGAACCCAGATCGAAAGCAAGAAGATACGGACTAACGTCGCCCTTGGCAGGCTCCAGCAACTGCGCCACGAAATGGGTAAAAATGAGGAACCAGGCCACCATCCATAATTGCAGGCGGGCTGAATGCGAGTGACGTTTGAGCGCCAGAAAAATGCCGACCAGCACGGCCACGGTTACTACCGTGGGGATCTTCTCAAGCAGTGTCATAAGTAATAAGGAGCCCGGACCCACAGTAAGTCAAATTGGGAAAAGAACCAAGCAGGTTCAGGTTACAAAGGTAACCAAGGTCATAAACCAGCGGACTCGCCGCGTGCATGCGCAACTTTCCTGGTGGTTTGGGGTTTGATGCGATGGTTACAGGCGTCCACGTTACAAATCTCTACGTTCGTGTGCTTTACATCGAGATCAGCCTGTCCGATGATTATTATTCGAGAAGAGTTTAAAGATCGACATAACAAGACATGTTGGGATCCAAGCAGTGATTTTGGAAACCAACTTGAGGACGTTGATTCACATCCAATCGCTTATAGCTTCGGAGAGAAACTTGAAAAAACTAATGTTGATACTTGCTTTTTTCGTATTCTGTTTCCTCGTACGACCGTTGCACGCACAGCAGTTCGACGCAGCTTTTGGCTTGGGCACGATCAGTTCTGGCGCACCCACAACCGCAAATGGATTGCTATATCCGTCTGAGAGGGGCGGCCTATATCCCAGCATTAGCGCGGATTTCTTAGTAACCCACCGCGCGGGTATTGAAGGAGAATTTGCCTGGAGAGGAAGCCAGGGGTTGTACGGAGGCCTGGAACCTTACCGGCCAATTTTCTGGGCGATCAATGGAATCTGGGCACCCAGGCTGGCCAAAGGCCTAACTGCAGAGTTGCTGGCAGGAATTGGTGGTGAGGATCTGCGATTCTACGGAACCGTGAACTACAATCCGCTGTCGGGCTATACCAATTACACCAGCAGCAATCATTTCATGGGAGATGTCGGAGGCGGCATTCGGGCTTATTTCTGGCACAACGCTTTCATCCGGCCAGAAGTACGGCTTTACCTGATTCACAATAACGTCGAATTCAGCTCGGGCTATGTAGCGAGATATGGCGCATCGATCGGATACAGTTTCGGCGGACGATAATTAGTTCTGTAGCCCGTGATTAAAGCGGCGGTCGGGTATATCCCGATCCGCCGCCTTTATTATTAAGGCCCAATTGCGGGAGGTAGCATCCGAGCACGACACTCTACGCAACACGGCTTCGCGTCTTGATGTATGAGAGCACAAACATAGCTCCGAATAGCAAATCGACGACGCCGAAGACCAGGTCCGATCGATGCATGCGTTCTTGCATGACTAGAATGACTACGGCCACGCCGTAACTCAGTTTTTCAAAGATCGAAGGAATGATTAACGGTCGATAACGCGCTGGGTCTTTGGCGATGAAGAAAAACGCGATTTGCCATGCCAGCGCCGCACTGGCAAATCCGTAGAAGAATCCGGGATGCGTGATTGGTGGCGGATCGTTCCGGCTGATCACATTGAACATAAAGTAGAGCGGGGTAATGATCAGTACGCCCCAGATGCCGGCTATCCAGAACACAATCCTCGCAAATCTCATACTTGAACCTCGAATTGTCCGCGGGTGCCAGAGATTCTATAGGAGCGCCGATGTTGAAACCAACATCCGCGCAGTGCCTTGGGATAGGGACAGGCCACTGGCGAGGGCAAGATGCCCTCGCGACAGCCCGCAAGATGAGCTACCAGGGCGTCTTTTGGTTACAATGGAGAGCATGGCAGACTCATTGATCATTGCTGGCCGGGAGTTTCATTCCCGCCTCATCGTCGGTACCGGGAAATACAAGTCATTCCAAGAAACGGCGCGGGCCCTAGAGGCAAGTGGCGCGGAGATGGTGACCGTAGCTGTGCGCCGCGTTAATCTTGATCGCAACAAGGAATCGCTGCTGGATTACATCGACTCGAATAAATACTTTCTCTTGCCCAACACTGCGGGCTGCTACACCGCTGACGAGGCCATCCGCACCGCTCGCCTGGGGCGTGAAGTCGGGCTCTCTGATTGGGTGAAGCTCGAAGTGATCGGCGACCAGGCCACGCTTTACCCGGATGTGCAAGCCACGCTTGAAGCCACTCGGGTCCTGGTGAAAGAAGGATTCACGGTGCTGCCTTACACTTCGGATGACATCGTATTCGCTAAGCGCCTGCTCGATGCCGGGGCCAGCGCGATTATGCCGTTAGGCGCTCCGATTGGAAGTGGATTGGGAATACAGAACGCCGCTCATATTCGCATCCTGCGCGAGATGATTACTGGAGTGCCCTTGATTCTGGATGCGGGCGTGGGAACGGCCTCGGATGCGGTCATCGCGATGGAACTCGGAGCCGATGCTGTTTTGATGAATACTGGCATCGCTGCCGCGCAAGATGCTGTGCTGATGGCCGAGGCGATGAAAAATGCGGTATTGGCTGGACGGCAGGCTTATCTCGCCGGGCGAATGCCGAGAAAGCTTTATGCAACTGCGAGTTCGCCACTGGAAGGCGTTGTGCGCTAGGGGCTGAGTAAAACAAAAAGGGCGGTTCAGGCCGCCCTTTTTTTGAAAATCAGATTTAACCAATCAGATCATTTTGACATTTTCAATGTGAATGGAGTCTCCGGTCATTTCACCGGTGACTGCCACGTGATGTCCCTCATGTCCCTTGAGCACGTCGGGATTGTCAACGCTGACTACTTTCTGGTCGCTGTCGGTGACAATAACCGCTTTCGCACCCTTTCCCAAACATTTAGTCATGCAGGCGGCGTGGCTCGCGTTGGCGCCCTTGACACCGCAATTGGAGTCGCTAACGTATCCGTTCACCGTCGTCGTTTTATCGGCCGCCGAGGCTACCGCAACCATGAGGAACACGACCGAAACCGCAGCAAAACTCATCAATATTTTTTTCATAAAACACCTCTTTTGCGGTTATACCGCAGATTTTTGAAACGAATTTCGCCCCCGCTGCACACGTGGAAAACTATATCACAGACATTTATGACCAGGCGGGAGGGAGGGACGTCACTTCTCGGCAGCGTTGGCTCCGGGAGTGGAAGGGCGGACCGGAGGCGGCGCAACGTACACCACTTCTCCGGGACGCGCGTAGTGCAGTTGCTCGCGAGCTTCTTTTTCGATGGTGGTGGGATCGGGCGTCTGTAGTGACTTTACCTGATGCGTATAGCGGTCGTTCTCTTTTTGCAGTTCGACTATTTGTTTTTGCAGGTTTTGATATTCGGCTTTCTTCTGGCGGTAAACCACCATGCCATTGGCGCCGAACATGACATGGGCAAACAGCCATAAGGTGAATACAACCACACCGGCCGTAGCCAGGCGCCGTCGCATGCCATACAACGCGCTGAGTATGGGGCGAATCGTCGCCATCCTTCGATCTGCCCAGGCTTCGGCCTGTGGCGCCCGACCCACTAGCGTGCGCAGGCGGGATTCAGGTCGTGCCAGGATGCGGATTTTGGGGAGACGCCCTACTCGAAGATCCATTGTTCGGCCACTGTGCTCAGCGTTTCCAGAAGAAGTCGCGAGGATTCTCTTCCAGTTTTCCAGTGAACTTCTCTTTTGCATCCGCCGTCAAGCGGAAGTTTTCGCGTTGAAGGTAAAAGGAACCAACTTTGACAAATAGCTGCTGACGGGTTGACCGGAGCGCCGCCGTCCCCGGCGGTTATCCTGCTTTCCGTTCCCATCGGCGAGGGCAGGATGCCCTCGCGACAGCTGGCAAGATGGCGGCGCTACAATTACGGAGGGCTGAAGTTTGTTGCGCGTAAACTGCAGAAGGCTGATTTTATATGACTGACAAGAGAATCGTGATGACTACCGCCGGATCCGTCGATGAGGCGCGGCGGATTGCGGAAACTTTAGTCGACCGCAAGCTCGCAGCGTGCGTGAACATTGTGCCGAAAGTCGTCTCGATTTATCGCTGGAAGGGCAAGGTCGAGGAAGCGGAAGAGTGGTTGCTGTGGATCAAAACCGCCACACCTTTTGAGAAGGTGCGCGATGCCATCCTTCAAATGCACTCTTACGAGTTGCCGGAATGTTTGTCGCTGTCGATTGAAGACGCCAGCCCAGACTACTTCAAGTGGCTGGATGAGTCGGCGAAGTGATTTTCGGTCTGGATGACGGATCAGAGACTGATAGTGACGACGCATGACACATCGCAATGGAACCGCACGGGCGAAGACGCCCGCGCCTACATCGCGGAGAGCGCCTGGTCCAAATCGTCGAGGATGTCTTCTACGTTTTCGATACCTACTGAAATCCTGACCATGCCATCAGTGATGCCGATTTCTTTTCGTCCTTTTTCGCCAAGGCCGGCGTGAGTCATGGTTGCGGGATGCGAGATTAACGTTTCCACTCCGCCCAGCGATTCGGCCAGAGAGCAAATGCGAACCTTTCGCAGCATCTTGTTGGCGTTAGAGAGGGAACCCGTTTCGAACGAAATCATGGAACCGAATCCGGTCATTTGCTTTTGCGCGAGTTGGTATTGGGGATGGTCGGGTAGTCCGGGATAGAAAACTTTTCTTACTTTCTTGTGTCGCGCAAGGAATTCGGCGACCACCCGGCCGCTGCGATCATGCTGCTCCATTCGCGCTGCCAGCGTCTTCACGCCGCGCAGCACCAGCCAGCATTCGAATGGTGAAAGAATCGCGCCAGCAGTCTTCTGGACGAAAGCGAGTTCTTCGGCCTGCTCGGGGCGAGTACACACGACGACGCCTCCGAGGCCGTCGCTGTGTCCGTTGAGAAATTTCGTGGTTGAATGAACGACCATGTCCGCGCCAAGTGCGATGGGTTGCTGAAAATATGGCGACATGAAGGTGTTGTCCACAACCAATTCAACTTTTTTGGCGTGGCATATTTTGCCGATGGCTTCGAGGTCAGCCAGCGCCATCAGCGGATTGGTCGGCGTCTCGACGTAGACCATGCGCGTCTTCTTGCGAATGGCGCGCTCCACGTTGCGGGCGTCGGAAGTGTCGACGTAGGTGAATTCAATTCCGTATCCGGTCAGCACGTGGTTGAATAGCCGGGGCACGCCGCCGTACAGATTGTGCCCGCACACCACGTGATCGCCCGATTTATACATGGTGCAGATGGCGTTAATTGCGGCCATGCCGCTGGCGAAAACGCGCGAAGAGATGCCGCCTTCGAGAGCGGCGAGATTCGTTTCTAATCGAGTGCGGGTCGGATTGGAGACGCGAGCGTACTCGTAACCTTTGTTCTTGCCGATCTCCTGCTGGACGTAGGTGGAGGTTGGATGGATCGGAGCTGAGACAGCACCGCTCTCCTGATCGGGCTCTTGCCCGACGTGAATGGCGCGAGTGGCAAAGCCAGGTTGCTTAGCATTTTTATTCATGATGTTTGATGGAGGACCGGCTTCGCCCCGTCCACCCGGGAGCGGCTTAATTAGATACCGCCTTCAAATATTTTCTTGGAAAGATACCGTTCGGCTGAATCTGGAATCATGGTTACGACATGTTTGCCCGGTCCCAGCCGCTTGGCCACGGTCACCGACGCGAAGACATTGGCGCCGCCGCTGGAGCCGGATAGCACACCCTCGCGTGCCGCCAACTCTTTCACCATGCCGAAGGCTTCAACATCGGTGGCAACCAGGACTTCATCGCACACCGAAGAGTCGAACGTCTTGGGAATGAAGCTCGATCCAATCCCCTCCACCTTGTGTGGACCAGCCGTTCCCCCTCCCAACACTGAGCCCTGCGTGGTCACAGCCACGGCCAGCACCTTGGGTAAGTGCTTCTTCATGTAGCGGGCGACACCGGTGAAGGTACCTGCGGTTCCGGCGCCAAGCACTACGGCGTCGATCTGACCATCCATTTGCTCAAACATTTCTTGGGCGGTGGTTTCGTAGTGATAATCGGGGTTGGCAGGATTTTCAAACTGAGCGGCCATGAACGCGTTGGGATCCCTAGAGGCCAGCTCTCGGGCTCGGTCGATCGCGCCCTGCATGCCTTCCGCATCGGGCGTCCGGATTACCTCTGCACCCAGGGCTCGCATGATAATCACTTTCTCTTCCGAAAATGTTTCCGGTACAAACAGCGCAACCTTGTAGCCGCGATTCACTCCAATCAGCGCCAGCCCGATTCCTGTGTTCCCCGCTGTGGCTTCGACAATGGTTCCTCCCGGCTTGAGCAGGCCTTTGGCTTCCGCCTGGCGGATGATGCCGATGGCAGCTCGATCCTTGACGCTGCCACCGGGATTCATGTATTCGAGCTTGGCGTAAACTTCGGCCGCGCCAGCAGGGACAATTCTTTTTAGCTTGAGGATGGGAGTTTCGCCAACCAGTTGGGTAATGTCGTCAGCGACCTGCAGGCGGGAGTGTTCAATCGTCTTCTGCACTCTACAGGGTACGGAAGCGGCGCAGTGGCGTCAATCGCACTAAAGGGCAAAAACCATGGTTCGTTTCCTACGGTGTACTCTCTTGTCCGGGATAATAGCCGCTGCGGGTTCGGACTACGAGTTTGCCGTATCCCTTGGCGTGGGCTTCCACGCGAATGGCGCGATATCCGCCTGCGCTTTTCGGGGTCGTGGGCTTATAGCCGATGGTGTACTGGTTGCGGATGTCGTGGGCCACGCTGCTGCTGATCTGGTCAACTTCGTCCAATGTGCGGGGAAGGAAGGCGATTCCTCCAGTTCTCTGGGCAATGGTTTCGAGGGCGCGGCGGGCACGGCGGGCTTTCTCTTCCCCCAGCAAGCCGATCGCGTAAACTGTGGGCCCATTTTCTTCCTGCAGCCGGCGAACGGCTTCTTCCAGGGATTCGCGGCTGGCATTGTCTTCGCCGTCGGTCACGACGAACAGGACTTTCTTTTGCAGCTTCGCGTTCTTCTTCATGTAATCGGCGGAGGCCACGATCGCGTCGTAAAGTGCGGTGCCACCTCGCGCCTCAACCTTTTCCAGCGCCTCGCGCAATTTATTGATGTCGCTGGTGAAGGGCTGGTCAAGATAATATTCGTCGTTGAAGTTGACTACGAAGACCTGGTCTTGGGGATTGCTCGACCGCACAAGATTTAGAGCGGCTTTGTTCACTTTTTCCCTTTTTTCCCGCATTGAGCCGGAGTTGTCGATCACAATGCCCATGGCTACGGGGATGTCCTCGTGGCGAAAAGAAGTGATCGTCTGCTGTTGATTGTTCTCGAAGACCGTGAAGGCGCTTTTGTCGAGGCTTGTAACCAGATGGTTCTTGTCATCCATCACGGTGGCGTGCAGCATCACTTCTTCGACTTCCTTTTTGAAGACGAAGACCCCGTTGTCGCCAGTCTGGCCCTCATCCTTTGATTGTTGCGTGCGGTTTGCTTGGCTCTGGTTGTCCTGGGTTGGAGTCGGTTGATTTGGGCTGGGTGAAGCCTGAGGCGGTGGGGTCGAGGTTTGCCCCGCCTCGCTTTTCGACGGTTGACTTGAGGATTGCGGCGATCCGTCCGGTTGCTGGTTAGTTTGGCTTGGCGCGTGGGCTAAAACTGCCTGGTGCTGGTACGCTATGGCAGTTAAAAGAAGAACAAGCAGCAGAACCGGAACCCGACTATTCCGAAGGAGCATAGTACCCCGTCTTGGCGTACACCTTTAGCGGCGGCAAGCCTTTTGGCGGAATCAATTTCACTTTGATTTTACGCCATTTGCCGTCGTGCCCGGGGTTTTTTGGACGGTATCCAAGTACGTATTGATTGCGAAGTTCAATGCCAATTTTCGTGGCTACATCGGCTAGATCGTTGGGATTATCGATGGTGAACGAGCGTCCTCCGGTGAGCTCGGCGATTTCGCCCAGCAGAGCCGGACCTAGGGCTTCTTCGGGAGTAGCCATGTAATGATCGTAAATCCCGATGGCATAAATCAGTACGTCGGCTTCTTTGACGGTGGATTTGATCTCGCCTTCCGTGTAACGGCTATGGTTGTCGCCGCCGTCCGAGATGATCAGCAGGGCTTTCTTCTGGTACTTTGCCTGGCGCATTTTGCTGACGCCGAGATAAATGGCATCCAGTAATGCAGTCCGGCCCTTGGGAACCGTGTAGACCAGTTTTCCCTGTATATCATCGACCGAAGAGGTAAAGTCGGAGACTTCCTGCGGCCGGTCGGCGAACGCGACCATAAAAAATTCGTCCTGGGGATTGGCGGTTTTAAAGAATTCGATCACCGCCTCGCGGGCGCGCTCGATCTTGCTGACCATGCTTCCGCTCATGTCGAAAATCACCCCGATCGACACCGGGGCATCCTCACTGGAAAAATGGCGGATATCCTGCTGGTCTTTACCTTCGAAAAGCTGGAAGTTTTCTTTGTCCAAGCCCGTCACCAGACGGTTCATGGGATCCGTAATCGTGACCGGCACGAGAACCAGATTGACCTCCGCTTTCATGGGCTTGGTGTGAGTCTTTAGAGCGGGATCGATGATGTCGTTGGGATTGGATTCGGGCGGTTGTACCCGCGGCGACACGTGAACGTCATCGACGGGAGTTTGCGCTAGCGCTGCCGGAGTGAATCCGCAAATTGCCGAGAGGATAAAAGCCAAGCACAGGACGAGAGCACCGCGCAGCAGATCACCTCTGAGGATCCCATAAGGATCGAGGCGGAGATTTCGGTTTGCGGTGAGGCGGCGAGAGCACTCGTGCCAGTAATGGCGGCCCACAAATACCTCTTTGCGGCTGATCGTATCACAGGTCGATCCCCGCGGAACCAGCCTTTTTTTGCTTTGCTGCATTGGTTTCCCAAGCTGGTGAAAATGTGCGATTCAGCTGGTTCCGGCGCAGCCAGCTCAATTTCACCTTTATCGCCTTGGCAGGAGACCATTTGTAAAATAACTGTCAAATCCCGAGGCAGTCTGAAGCTTGGCTGCTTCGAGTCCTGTTGCCCGAAACCTTCGCGACCCCCGAGTTGAGGTTCGCTCTCATTGCCAGCTATGGCGAAGCAACCTCAGGGCCGTTGGGGATGTACAATTCCCCTTCCGGCTATGGCTTACATTGCACCATTCCCCGCTTTGCGTTACGACCGCGCCCGCGTTGATCTGACCAAGGTTGTGACCCAGCCCTATGACAAAATCACGCGGGAGATGCAAGATCGATACTATGATGCCGATCCCCACAATTTGGTTCGCATCATCCTGGGAAAGCCGCAACCAGACGACCGTTCAGGGGAAAATATTTACACTCGGGCTGCCGAGTTTTTTCAGGATTGGCGCCGGAGAGGCGTGTTCCGGCAGGATTCGAAGCCATCCCTTTATCAATACGTCCAGCGTTTTCAGCCACCGGGCGGGGGCGCTGAATTGGAGCGTCGCGGTTTCATCGCTTTGGGCAGGATTGAGGACTATTCCGCCGGTATTGTGTATCGGCACGAGCAAACCCTGGCTAAGCCTAAAGCCGACCGACTGGAGCTGTTGCGCGCCACCCGCGCCCATTTTGGACAGTTGTTCATGCTGTACAGCGACCCTGGGGGTCAGATTGACGGAGCACTGTCCGCTGATGCAGGTAGTACGGACAGCGGAATAGAGCTCCGGGATGAATATGGAGTTTTGCATCAGCTGAAGCAGGTTTCGGATCCCGGCATCATCGAAACGGTTCACGCCATGATGCAGGATAAGAAGTTGATCATTGCTGATGGTCATCACCGCTACGAGACTGCGATGAATTATCGGAACGAGAGGCGGAGCGTACATGGGCCGACAGAGGCCGCTCCTGAACCGGCACCTTACGACTTGGTTATGATGACCTTTATCAATATGGAAAGCCCTGGCCTCGTAATCTTGCCGACTCATCGCGTGGTGCATGGGCTGGAGTCGTTTTCGGCAGAGACGCTGCTTGAACGCGGACGATCCTATTTCAGCGTGGAAGAGGTTGATCCGTCTCTTAACGCCGGCCGCGCTGTCGCGATTCTACGCGCCGCTGGTAAAGCTGGCACTGCCTTGATCGCCGTCACCTCTGATCGCGCGTTTTTATTCGATACGACTAGAGCGCACGCCGCCACCCTGTTTCAGGGGCTCTCGCTGCGCCAGCAGTCCCTTGATGTGGTGCAGTTGCATAAGTGTCTGCTGGAAGGCGTGCTGGCGATCTCCGAAGAAGCTATTCGCGAGCAGAAGAACGTTAGTTACATTCGCGAC
>DASYOD010000139.1:0-3694 GCA_036008085.1 Terriglobales bacterium | reverse complement strand
TAAACCTATGTTTTCACAGGCCGCGCTCAACGCCTCTCTAAATGGCACCAGCGCCGTTCTTCTTGCGTGCGGTTACGCCGCCATCCGAAACGGCAAAATGAAAGTGCACAAGGCTTTCATGATTGCCGCTTTTGCAGTGTCCACTGTGTTTCTAATTTCCTACGTTGTCTACCACATCCGTGTCGGCCATGTTGTGTTCCAGGGCCAGGGGTGGATTCGCCCGGTCTACTTCGCGCTGCTGATCTCGCACACGGTGTTGGCCATCGTCATCGTGCCCTTGATTTTGATCACGCTGCGCCGCGCATGGCTCGAAAAATTTGATAAGCACCGCGCGATTGCGCGTTGGACGCTTCCGTTGTGGTTCTATGTTTCTGTCACCGGCGTGATTGTGTACATCCTTCTGTACCAAGTGTATGTGCCGAGCGGGGTTTAGCGGCAGACACCCAGTCAAACGCCTCTGATCGCCTGATACAAGAGCGAAAGCCTGCAAAGTACTTAAATGTCCGCAAGGATTGGCTTGTTAGTTTTGCGGGGGGATGTTGGAGGACTTTCCTGGCTTCACGAGCGACCCGGTCTGCGAAGAGCGCACGGCCTGCCGCGTCCCTGCCTTGGGAAACACTACATGCCAGAAATCACTCCGGGGTGTGGCGAAACCAACGCCAATAAATCGCCGGTCCTGCTTTTCGCGGACGGATGTAACAAAGCACTCGACGGACTCTGACGTCATTTCATTGAATAGGCGAACCGTTTGGCCCGGCAAGAGGGGAGCGTCCATCACTATGAGCGCGCCGTGCGCGCTCACAAACTGCGTAAACGCCTTTAAATCAATGGCTTCGCCTTCCGGCATCTGGCAGCGCACTTTTAGGGGAATTTGAAGCGTCATCCGTACGGTGCGACGCCTTTCAGGATACCTCGACCGATGCATTCACCCGCCTTGGGGGGACCACTAACGGTCAGAGAATGCCATGATTGAGCAAGAATAACAAGGGTTTACGAGCGCCTGAGCCGCCCAAGCGCAAGAAATGTGGAAGCAGGGAACTAGCTCGGCCGAAGCGAGGAGATGACAGCTTCAGTGAATTCTTCCGTGCCGGCCTTGCCGCCCACGTCCTGAGTGATGTGCTTGCCTTCGCGATGCACTCTTTCGAGGGCGCTCTCGACCCGCCGAGCCGCGGACCTTTCGCCAAGATGGTCCAGCATCATGATGCTGCTCAGAAGCAAGGCCGTTGGATTGGCCAGGCCTTTTCCGGCGATGTCCGGCGCGGTTCCATGGACGGCCTCGAACATGGCCGCTTCATTTCCAACGTTTGCGCTGCCCACCACGCCGAGTCCACCTACGAGGCCCGCGGCGAGGTCGCTCATCACGTCGCCATAGAGATTTGGCAGCAGCAACATGTCGAATTGCTGCGGATTCAGAACCATTTGCATGCAGGCGTTATCCACGATCATCTCTTTGTACTCGATGTCGGGATATTGCGGTGCGACGTTGCGGATGGACTTCAGGAAAAGTCCGTCTGAGAGCTTCATAATATTAGCTTTATGGATCGCGTGGATTTTCTTTCGGCCTTCGCGTTTAGCGTACTTGAAGGCGAAATGCGCGATTTGCGTGGAAGCTTTCTCCGTAATTATTTTCAAACTCTCTACAACACCGGGAACCACTTCGTGTTCCAGCCCGGAATACAAATCTTCTGTATTTTCACGGATTAAGACGACATCCACGTTTTCAAACCGGGATTTCACTCCAGGAAGATTCTTGACTGGCCGGACGTTCGCATAAAGATCGAGAGTTTTCCGCAGCGCCACATTGATGCTGGGCGCTCCGCCGGCAACGGCTGTGCCCATCGGGCCTTTGAGCGCCACGCGGTTGCGCCGCACGGATTCGACAGCGCCCTCCGTGACGAATTGTCCTGTCGCCGAGGCCTTTTCAGAACGCGCTTCGACTTCTTCCCAATCGATTTGGACGCCTGCGGCTTCCAGAATGCGCCGCACAGCTGCCGCGACTTCGGGACCGATGCCTTCTCCGGGGATCAACGTGACTTTGTGTCTCATGGCTGCATCTTATTGTATGCGAGGCACCTAGGGTTGTCGAAACGCGCTCGATCGAGCAGTTTCCAGACAAGAAATTGCATGTTCAAGTGCCATGTGCAGTTGTGGAAAAGGTTTGATATACTTCAATTGAGAGTTGCATCGCGGCTTACCTGCGATGCGGAGGCCAAAGGAACTTATGATTAGTCTGACTCCCACTGCCAGCACCAAGGTCAAGGAAATCATGGGCATGCAGAATCCTGTACCGGTGGCGTTGCGCGTTGCCGTCGTCGGCGGAGGCTGCTCCGGTTTCCAGTACCACATGGCTTTTGAAAACGCGACAAATGAAACCGATGAAGTGGTCGATTTCAACGGGCTCAAGGTCGCGGTCGATCAGATGAGCTCGATGTATCTGGAAGGCGTCGAGATCGATTACATCGAGACCATCGAGGGCGCTGGCTTCAAGTTCAATAATCCGAACGTTAAGAGCACCTGCGGTTGCGGCAGCTCCTTTAGCGTTTAGTTGGATCGAGTCAAATCGGCTACATTTATATCGTTCTATCATTCTGTCACAAAATGATAGAACGAATTGAGAAAGCCGAGGTTTTACAAGCTCTTCTATCCCAAGTTCTAGGCCCTTGAACCTACTGTTCGAGGGCCTTTTTTATGCCTGCTAACGCAACTGAATGGGACGCACGTCACCGCGATTCCGCGCAGAACGCGCCTGCGGAACCCGCCAGCATTGTTTCGGAATGGCTGCCCTTGCTTCCGCGCGGGCGGGCGCTTGACCTAGCTTGCGGTACCGGGCGCCATACGCTCCTGCTCGCTGCCCATGACCTACCGGTGACGGCTATCGATTGGTCGGGAATAGCATTGGACATTCTAGAAAACCGTGCGCGAAAGGCAAAGCTGCGGGCTAGCCGGGAAGACGCCGCTCACTTGGCGGATTCACGAACCCGCGGTGTCAGGCTGATCCAGGCAAATCTTGAGGAGATTCGGCTTCCCGTCACTTCATTTTCCCTGATCCTTTGTCTTCAGTATTTGCTGCGCTCTCTTTTTCCGCAAATGGTGCGTGCGCTACGCCCTGGTGGTGTGCTGCTCTTTGAAACCTTTACGTGCTCGCAGCTCAACTACGCAGGCGGGCCGCGCAACCCTGCGTATCTACTTGAGCCTGGAGAGCTGCGCACGGCTTTTCCTGAATTGGACGTTTTGTTTTATCGCGAACTGAACGCCGGGCAGGGAATCGCCAGTTTAGTTGCCCAGAAACCACTTTAAAATGAGTAGCGCGCATTGGCGATAAACCGGACACAACGCATTGCACCGGTGTTTGCAATCTTGGGTTCGCATCCGTATTCTAAAGTGTCGGCATGAAGATAGCGCTTGCGCAGTTCAATCCCACGGTAGGCGATTTTGCAGGAAATTCGGCTCGCATCCTGAACTTGGCGGAGAAAGCCAGGCAGCGAGGGGCCGACCTTGCCGTTTTTTCTGAACTTTGCTTGTGCGGCTACCTTCCGCAAGACCTCCTCGAACGGCCTGCCTTTATCGATCGCAATCATCAGGAATTGAAGGATCTCGCAGCCAAATTGCCTCTACCCGCCGTCGTCGGATATGCGGGGCGCGTGAAAAACGGCAAAGGAAAGTCCATTGCAAATAAGGCCGCGCTGATTTGCAG
>DASYOD010000138.1:0-10278 GCA_036008085.1 Terriglobales bacterium | reverse complement strand
GGCGGTAGGAATGGGTTGGTTTTGACGAAGGCGGTTTTCGGGTGAATCAGGCTGCGAATGGTGTCTAGTAATTCGTCCAGAGTTGCGCCTCGTCCCAGGTGGGCGTCTACGAAATTCAATTCAAAGGGCGGCAGGGCAGAGAAGCCCGAGATTAGCACGATTGGCGTGTCGGGCTTCGCGCTCTTGATTCTTTGGGCCAGCTCCGAGCCGGTCAAATGTGGCATCTGGTAGTCGAGCAGAGCCAGGTCAAATGAACTTTTTCTCATCCGCGATACTGCCTCGATAGGATCTCCAATACTCAGCACGTCGAATCCGCAACTTCTTATAACGCTCGTCAGAAGTCGTCGCGACTTCGGATTGTCGTCGACATAAAATATCGTTCCATGATTCACCATGACCGCCCTCCCCGATTTGCAAGATGATTACTGGCGTACATTGGGGGAACGAAAAATGTCGAAGGCACTTGCGTCGACTCTTGTAAAGAGTCTGTCAGGTTGGAGTAAAACTTCGTAAAGAATGCAGCCCGCCGCTTTCAACCCAGAGCTCAGGTTGGCGAAGGAAGAACGAGCTCGAAAATTTCAAACGCGCCTAATGATTCCGCCTTCGGCGCGGTTTCGCCTGCGGGCGAGTCTTTCCAAAAACTCGAGCAAAGATTTTGTCGACGTTGCGCAATTGGCGTTTTAAGTCGAAGGCATGCTCAATCGTGCGTCGCGGGACGAGTCGCGTGATTTGTGCGTCTTTGAGGACCAGATCGCGGAAATTCAAATCCTCTTTCCAAGCGCGCATGGCGTGCGCTTGGACCATCCGATAAGCGTCCTCGCGCGATACGCCGTTCTCCACCAGATCGAGTAGCAGTTGCCCGCTGAAAACCAAACCACCGGTGCTTTCGAGGTTACGCATCATGCGCTCGGGATAGACGAACATCGTGTCGATAAGGTTGGCCGTCTTCTGCAGCATGTAATCCACCAGGGTCGTCGAATCAGGAATAATGACGCGCTCGACCGAGGAATGGGAAATGTCCCGTTCGTGCCAGAGAGCGACGTTCTCAAACCCAGCTTGCGCGTTGGAGCGCACTACCCGCGCCAGTCCGCTGATCTGCTCGCAGGTTACCGGATTGCGTTTGTGCGGCATGGCAGATGAGCCTTTTTGCTTTTCGCTGAAAAACTCTTCGGCTTCGCGAACCTCCGTTCGCTGCAAGTGGCGGATTTCAGTTGCGATCTTATCCAGCGTGCTGGCGATCACAGCTAAGGTCGCGAGGTAGTACGCGTGACGATCGCGTTGGATTACCTGAGATGAAACCGCGGCCGCCTTGAGTCCGAGGCGAGCACAGATCTTTTCTTCTAGCTCAGGGCTTAGATGAGCCAGGGTTCCAACTGCGCCCGAGAATTTGCCGACGCGCATATCTTCGGCAGCTTGCCGGAAACGTTCAATATTTCTCTGCGTTTCGGAAAACCAGATAGCCAGCTTAAGTCCGAAAGTGATCGGTTCAGCGTGAATGCCGTGCGTGCGGCCGATCATTGGGGTGTCTTTGAATTCCCAGGCGCGGCGTTTCAAGACCTCCGAAAGACGATCGAGATCGGCGGCAATAATCGACGAGGCTTGGCCGATCAGCAGCGCTTGGGCAGTATCAACCACGTCATTCGAAGTGAGGCCATAGTGAAACCACCGCGCTTCCGGGCCAACGATTTCCGCGACCGCGGTGGTGAAAGCGATTACGTCGTGGCGAACTTCAGCCTCAATTTCGTGGATGCGTTGCAAATCAAAGTTGGCTCGCTTGCGGATAGCTTTGGCCGCGTCTTTCGGCACCATGCCTGCCTCGGCAAGGGTTTCGGTGGCGGCCACTTCCACGGTGAGCCAGGTGCGAAAGCGATTTTCATCGCTCCAGATGCGGCCCATGTCAGGGCGTGTGTAGCGCGGAATCACGGCGGCGTTACCTCCTGGTTTTTACAAGGGCCGTCTTCACCCGAAATTGGTGCGAGGGCCCACGTTCATTCAAGTCAAATAGAAGGACTAGGGATTCTAAATGCTGGCGAAGCTTGTGTCATTTCTGCGAGGCTAGCCGTCCTGCGACTGCAGCCTGCTTTCGACTCTGGTTGCCGCAAGGGCCGCGAAACTCTTATGGCGCTTTGCCCGGAGACGGACTACCATTTATCTGCCCGAATCGGCGACGCCCGACTGATTGCGGTCGGTTCGGCGTCGGAGCAGGGCCCTTTTCCCCGCTTAAGTTTGTTGACTCTATGACGTCCATTCTAAAATCGGAGCGGCTACCAACGAAACCTCGCGATTGCCGGTCGAAATGTTTTTGTTCCGCACTGGTATTTCTTCTCTGTCTTACTGCCATTGCGGTCGCCGCCCAGTCTCAGCCAGCGCCAGCAACTCCAGCCCAGAGCGCGCCCGCCGCGCAAGATAACTCCGATCAGAGTGCGGCGGAAATCGTTTCGCACGATGAAGCGACCACCTTCAAGGTTAACGTCAAACTGGTTTTAGTGCGGGTGGTGGTACGTGACTCCCAGGGCCACGCTATCGGAACTCTTCATAAGGAAGATTTTCAACTGTTCGACAATCGCAAGCCGCAGATCATCACTCATTTTGTTCTGGAACGGCCCGGAAGCCAGGTTGCCAAGGAGCGGCAGACTAATGAGAACGGGGACGATAAATTACCATCCGTTCCCGAGCGATATATTGCTTTCGTTTTTGATGACATCCATTTGACGTTTGGCGATCTCGCGCAGGCACGAATCGCGGCTGAACATCATCTGGCAACCTTGCAGCCGACGGACCGTGCAGCAATTTTCTCGACCTCAGGTCAGACGATGCTTGACTTCACAGACGACCGGGTGAAATTGCATGACGCTCTGCTTCGCCTGCAGCCACGGCCGATCGCCCAAACGGGGACGACGGACTGTCCCGCCATCAGTTACTACATGGCGGATTTGATCCTGAAGAATGACCCTCAAGCTCTGCAAGCTGCCACTGAGGACGCCGTGACTTGTCTGCGTCTGCCGACGACGACACCCCAGCAACAGCAGGCGGCGGTGCTAGCGGCACAAGGGGCGGTGCACGCCGAGACGTTCCAGCAATTTGCGCAAGGCAGCCAGGAGAGCCGGGTTGCGCTCTCCGTTCTCAAGGATGTCGTGCGAAGAATTTCCGTGATGCCGGGGCAGCGAAGCATGGTGCTCGTGTCTCCTGGATTTCTTACTCCTGAGACCAACATGTTTCAGGACTACATGGATGTCATCGACCGGGCACTGCGCTCTCAAGTGATCATCAGTGCGCTGGATGCTCGGGGTTTGTACATCATCGTCCCTGGAGGTGACATCAGCAAACCGGGGACAACGAATACGCTATCGGCAGCAGTCGAACATCAGTACGAGACCGAGAGCGATTTGGCGCAGTCTGAGATCTTGTCTGACCTGGCCTACGCGACCGGCGGAAACTTCTTTCACAACAATAACGACCTCGACGCAGGCTTCAAGAGCGTGGCTTCGACTCCTGAATATTTTTACACCTTAGGTTTCGCACCCCAGAATCTGAAACCGGACGGAAGCTATCACACTTTGAAAGTTTCGCTAAAGGATCCTGCAAAGTTGATCCTGACGGCCCGCCGCGGCTACTACGCTCCCAAGCACGCCGCAGATCCGGCAGAACAAGAGAAACAAGAAATCGAAGAAGCCGTGTTTTCCCAGGAAGAATTGCACGATCTTCCTGTGGAATTGCATACCCAGTTTTTTAAGCCGAGCGACGAGGAAGCCAAACTCGCCGTACTGGCGCATGTGGATGTGAGACGCATTCGTTACCGGAAGATAGATGGGCGAAACACAAACGAACTGACGGTCGTTGCCGCACTCTTCAACAGCAATGGAGTTTTTGTGCAGGGCATGCAAAAAAATCTTACGATGCGCTGGAAGGATGCGACGCTCGAGAGCAAGCTCGGTTCGGGAATCACTTTGAAGACAAGTTTTGATGTGAAGCCGGGCAGCTACTTGGTGCGGCTGGTGGTGCGGGACCGGGAAGGGCAAATGATGTCAGCGGAAAATGGTGCCATCGAAATTCCCTGATTCTGAGGAGAAAAGTTATGCCATCTCGTCGCGTGATTCGATTCTTCGGCAAAAGTTTCATCGCTGTTTGCGGCCTGGCTCTGCTTCCGTGTTTGACGCAGGCCCAACAGCCGGCTGCCGAGGCGCCAGCCGCCGGCTCACCCACCATTCACGCTGAGACACGGCTGGTGATTGTGGACACTATAGTGACCGACAAGAAGGGCAACTACGTCCGCGATCTTACTGCGAAGGACTTCAAGGTTTGGGAAGATAATAAAGAACAGCCCATCAAGAATTTTTCCTTCGAAGAGGATAGCGCATCGCCGGACAAGGCGGAGAAACGGTATCTGGTTCTGTTCTTTGACAACTCGACGATGGACTTTGGCGACCAGATGAGCGCCCGGCAGGCGGCTGCCAAATTTATCGACGCCAATGCCAGCCCCAATCGTTTAATCGCCATTGTCGATTTCGGCGGAACTGTGCGCGTTGCCCAGAACTTTACCGCGGACGCGGCGCGATTAAAGCAGGTTGTTGCCGGACTGAAAACCTCGGCAGTTTCGCCGAATGCGCCGCCTGTCGAAGTTGCATCTCTCAGCTCGCCGCCTATTGGTGCGCCCGCGTTCGGAATGCCTCAGCTAAGCAATGCGGAAGCCGACTTCGGCGCACGCAGCGTGATGCTGGCGCTTCGCAGTTTGGCGAAAAGTCTTGGCACTGTACCCGGCCGCAAAACACTGGTGATGTTGACTTCGGGTTTTCCGATCACGCCGGAAATTCAATCGGAGCTGACCGCGGTGATCGCGGTTTGCAATCGTTACAATGTTGCGGTTTATCCGCTGGACGTTCGCGGTCTAGTCGCGCCGGGAAATGTGGCATCCCCGCACGGCTGGCTGATACGACCTCCATCACACCCAGGCTTTGGACAATCTGCATCCGGAAAATTCGGGTCAGCGACCTTTACCTACACGGGGACATGGAATCCGAACTATCCACTTAAATTCGCCTACTTCGATCCCGGACAGCATGGCGGCGGTGGAGGCGGAGGTGGTGGTCACGGTGGAAGCGGAAGCGGCGGAGGAGGTCATGGCACCACTGGGAGCCCAACTGCAGGAACGCGCGGCACAGGAAGCCCTAGCCCTGGCGTGATGAGCCCCAGCCAAATGAACGGAGCCAATCAATACAACCAACCCCGGATGATTGTTCCCCAAATCCCGGATGTCGCGACGAACCAGCAAATTCTGTATGAGTTGGCTCAAGGTACGGGTGGTTTTGTCATTGCTAATTCCAACGACTTGCTTGGCGGTATGCAGAGGATTGCTGACGATCAATCTCAATATTACGTCCTCGGTTACACGCCCCCCGAATCGACCGAGGGAAGTTGTCATACGTTGCGCGTGAAAGTAGATCGCGGCGGAACCCAGGTCCGCGCCCGCAGTGGATACTGTAACGTGAGACCCAAGGATCTGCTTGCGGGAAACCCGATCGAGAAAGAGATGGAGACTCGCGTCTCCGGAGAAATGGCTGGAAACGTTACCGGATCCATGGAGGCGCCGTACTTTTATACTTCGCCGAATACTGCGCGGGTGAATCTTGCGATCGGTATTCCGTCCAACGCTTTGAAGTTCGAAAAGATTAAAGGGAAACAGCATTCTGCGGTCAATGTGCTCGGAATCGCATACAAGCCCGATGGCACCATTGCCGCCCGCTTCAGTGACACTGTGAATTTCGATTTCGAGGATAAGAAAGAACTAGAGCAATTTCAAAAGCAACCATACCATTATGAAAACCAGTTCGATGTGGCTTCGGGACAGTACACGCTCAAGGTAGTGTTCAGCTCGGGAAATGAAAGTTTTGGCAAGCTGCAACTGCCGCTAGTCGTGGATTCATACGATGGCAAACAGTTCAGCATGAGCGCAGTGGCGCTCAGCAACCAGATGCAACGGGTGGCTGATCTGTCGACCGGTCTTGATTCCGAATTGCTTGGAGACCGGACGCCGCTGGTGGTGCAAGGTATTCAGCTCGTGCCGTCCGCCTCGAACCGATTCAAGAAAACAGACAGTGTGGGTGTCTACGCAGAAATCTACGCGCCGCTTTTGACCGGTCCCAACCCTCCCCAGGTTGGAGTGGAGTTAATAGTAATGGATCGCAAGACGGGTGAGAAAAAAGTGGACGTTGCGAGCCGGGCTGCGACGCAAGCGGGAAGCGCCGTCGTTCCAATGGGAATCACAGTGCCGGTGGATACGCTGGCTGCGGGTTCCTACCGCGTCGAATTGCGAGCCTTGGATTCGTTGGGAAACTCAGTGAAACCACGGACTGCGGACTTCGACGTGGAATAAATCTAGGCGCGCGGTTTCTCGCCTGTGCGATACATTTATGCGCATCGCCTCGCCACGGCTTCGCGTGCTTGCCCCGTGTCACTGCCGCCTGTAGCATAGAGACTGTCATTCTTTCCTCAGCATTCTCGTAATTCAGGAGGGCCTTATGCCAACCGATGTCTTAACCGGACCATCCATTCTCGGCACTGCAACCCGAACCAAGGTTTTCAAGAACTTTATTGACGGCGAATGGGTCGATGCTTCTACCGGACAGACTTTTGAAGATCGCAATCCGGCCGACACGCGCGATGTGGTTGGGATCTTCCAAAGATCCGGCAAAGAGGACGTCAACAACGCCGTGGCGGCGGCAAAACAAGCCTTTGCCAAGTGGCGTCTGATCCCGGCGCCGCGACGCGCAGAAATCGTTTATCGCGCCGCCGAGATGCTGATGGAGCGCAAGGAAGAATATGCTCGGGACATGACCCGCGAAATGGGAAAGATTCTTAAGGAAACTCGTGGCGATGTGCAGGAGGCCGTGGACACTGCGTATTACATGGCAGGCGAAGGCCGCCGCATGTTCGGACCCACCACTCCTTCGGAGCTACCCAACAAGTTCGCGATGGCCGTGCGCCAACCTATCGGCGTATGTGGAATGATTACCCCATGGAACTTCCCGATGGCGATTCCGTCGTGGAAGCTCTTGCCGGCGCTGGTGTGCGGCAACACGTGCGTGATCAAGCCTGCCCAGGATACCCCGCTGTCGACTTTCAATCTGGTGCGTGTGCTTTACGATGCCGGCTTGCCGAAGGGTGTGATTAACATCGTTACCGGCTTCGGCTCCGAGGTCGGCACGCCACTCACAGAACACGCCGACGTGCGCGCCATTTCTTTAACTGGTTCGAGCGCCGTGGGACGGATCGTAGGTACGACTGCGGCCAAGAGCTTTAAACGTTGTTCGCTCGAACTTGGCGGCAAGAATCCCATGATCGTGCTCGATGACGCCAATCTTGACCTGGCGATTGAAGGCGGGCTATGGGGCGGCTTCGGAACCACAGGCCAGCGTTGCACCGCGACCAGCCGGATCATTGTGCAGAAAGGCATCTACGGAGAGTTTGTGGAGCGCTATGTCGATCGCGCCAAGCGGCTGAAAGTCGGCAATGGTCTGGATGAAACCGTCGAGATGGGTCCAGCTATCAACGAGAGCCAACTGAAGACCGATCTCAGTTACGTTGATATCGGAAAAGACGAGGGCGCTCGCTTGAAGTGCGGTGGCAATATCCTGGATAAAGGCGTTTATCAGTATGGCTATTTCATGGAGCCGACGGTTTTCGCCGACGTGGACTCCAAGATGCGCATTGCGCAAGAAGAAATTTTTGGGCCGGTGGTTTCAATCATCCCCTGCGACGGCCTTGAAGACGCCATCGAGATTGCGAACGGTGTCCAATATGGATTGTCATCCGCGCTGTACACGAAAGATGTGAATAAGGCGTTTGCTGCCATGCGTGACCTGGACGCCGGAATTACCTACATCAATGCGCCGACAATTGGCGCAGAAGTCCATCTGCCGTTCGGCGGAGTGAAGTCTACAGGGAACGGTCATCGCGAAGGCGGCATCGGCGCGATCGATTTCTACAGCGACTGGAAGTCGGTCTACGTCGATTATTCTGACCGGTTGCAGAAGGCACAGATTGATCGCGTGGAGTAAATTTTCACCACCGAGTCACAGAGCCACAGAGACACCAAAAAGAATTTAGCAGCACCGAGGCTCAGTTTTGATTTTCGATTTGTTTCTTTCTCGTGACTCTGTGTCTCTGTGGTGCACATAAGTTTTTGGCCGGAACTGGAGCCATTCATGCCCATAACTCAAAGCCGTGAAATCGCCGCTGCTTCTCGCCTTGATAATGTTCGCTATGCCATTCGTGATCTGGCGTGCATCGCCGACGAAGTTATCAAGCAAGGGCACAAGGTTCTGCCGCTCAATGTTGGCGATCCTAATATTTTTGACTTCAACACTCCGGCTCACCTGATCGACGCGGTGCACAAGGCCATGCTGGATGGCAAGAATGGTTACGCGCCTTCGTCGGGAATTAAGGAAGCGCTGGATGCGATTCGCGGGGAAGCTGCGCGCAAAGGAATTTCTACTGTGCAGGATGTGTTTGTCACGACCGGGGTGAGCGAAACCGTTGACCTTTGTCTTACCGCGCTGCTCAATCCAGGAGATGACCTGCTGACGCCGTGTCCGGACTATCCGCTGTACTCGGCGGTGCTGGCTAAGCTTGGCGTCGAGCTCAATACTTACTACCTCAACGAGGAACATGGATGGCAGCCGGATCTTGACGACATCAAGCGGAAAATTACTCCGCGCACCCGCGGCATCGTGCTGATCAATCCCAATAATCCAACTGGCTCGGTGTGCTCGCGGGCCATGCTCGAACAAATTGCTGAACTGGCTCGGCAGCACAACTTGATGATCTTTGCCGATGAAATTTACGACAAGCTGATCTTGGAAGACGACGAGCATCTTGCGCTCGCGTCGGTCGCACCGGATGTCCCCGTGGTTACCTTTGGCGGACTTTCGAAAAACTATCTTGCTCCCGGTTGGCGCATAGGGTGGGGCATCGTTAGTGGCGAAGCTTCGGCAGTGAAGCAATATGATGAGGGCATTCAGCGCCTGTTGCGGTCGCGCTTGTGCGCTAATCATCCCGAGCAATACGCGATCAAACCTGCCCTCGAGGGGCCACAAGATCATCTGGTAGAAGTTCGGAAGAAGCTGCGTGACCGTCGTGATCTAACAATGCAGTGGTGCAGTTCGACTTCGCGCGTCAGTTGCGTGTCGCCGCGCGGAGCGTTCTATGCATATCCTCGAATCGACATTCCCGAGGGCGATGATGTTTTTGTGAAAGAGTTGATTCTGCAAAAACACGTGATGGTCGTCCACGGTTCGGGGTTCGGCCAAAAGCCCGGGACCAAACATTTCCGAATTGTTTTCTTGCCGGACGAGAAGACGCTATCCAAGGCGTATGCGGCGATTGCCGATTTCATCGTGACTAGATACCAATAGAGAGATGTTGGAGGCTGGGCGTCCATTAGCTTAGACGCGTCGCCGAGGGGCGAACCTGAAGCAGTAAATCAAACCAATCGCCAGCAACAGCGCACCCCACCAAACATTGGCGTGCAGGTTGAACAGCACTATGTCAGGATTTGCCGGCGGACGTACCAGCTGGTAAATTCCCGCTGCGAGGATCAGCGCGCCGTTTACCGCCAGTGAAACGCCGATGAAAAACCAGATTGAAATCATGCCGTGCACCTCCGCCAAATCCTCACCAGAAAATAATGTTCAATATGAAGAAAACGACAATCACCACAGCGGCCCAGAATAAAGGTCTCTCATAAAACGGCACGTTGCCGACCGCAGGAACGTCGGTCAATCTGTAGACCAAGCCGGTTAGTGCGCTGTCGGGCATCGGTCTGGTTGCCAGACTTACGGCCACCGTCACAATCACGCAAACCAGGAACGACCACAGTCCCTGATACATATCCTGCGCCAGTGCCTTGGCATGTGGCGACAGTGCGACATAACGCAAAGCCGACGGATCAACTTTCACCCATGTCCACATGCTGATCGAAGATAGCGTCCCGCACAGCAGCCCCCAAAATCCGGCCGAGCCGGTTGCCCGCTTCCAAAGCATTCCCAAGAGAACCGTTCCAAACAGCGGGGCGATGAAGAAGCTGAACAGCGCCTGCACGTAATCCATGATGCTGGCAAACTGCATCACCAGATACGCTGTGCCCACGCTGATAAGGACGCCGATGATCGTCGTCCAGCGTCCCATGTTCACGTAATGATGGTCGCTGCCCTTGCTATTGATCAGCGGGCGATAAATGTCGTAAGTCCAGACGGTGGTGAATGCGCTTACATTTCCCGCCAT
>DASYOD010000137.1:0-13658 GCA_036008085.1 Terriglobales bacterium | reverse complement strand
CTCCTGCCTGACGCCGCGCAAATAGAAATAGTTATGCCAAAGTCCGGAAATGCCGCTTTGAAACCAGACAATGCTTTTTTCGAGAGGAGTTACCGCGTCCACTGCCCAAACCCGAATCAGTCGAGTCGATTCATCCTGAGTGGAACGCTTGACCTGCATCGCCAACCCCAGCACCTGGGCAAATAAAACGACCATCAGGATGGTGACGTTACGGTAGCGGGTGACGAGGTTTTCCATGGCGGGCTTAACCTTAGTGTACTTCGTGTCCCTGGTGTTTTTCTGCTTTTCCGCCAGGGAACACGAAGATGCACGAAGGATGCAACTACTCGATAGAAATTTTGCGCAACAGTTTGAAGTCGCTCAGCATTTTGCCTGTGCCGAGCACCACGCTGCATAGCGGGTCGTCAGCGATAGAAACCGGGAGGCCGGTTTCTTCGCGGATGCGCTTGTCGAGATTTTTCAGCAGCGCGCCGCCGCCCGTGAGCACGATGCCGCGGTCGCTGATGTCGGCGGAAAGCTCGGGAGGCGTGCGCTCGAGGGCCACGCGAATTGCGTTCATGATGGTCGAAACGCACTCGCTCAGGGCTTCGCGAACTTCACTGTCATCGACCGTGATGGTTTTGGGAACGCCTTCAATCAGGTTCCGGCCCTTGATCTCCATGGTCAACGGCTTGTCTAAGGGGTATGCCGAACCAATCTCGATCTTGATCTGCTCGCCGGTACGTTCGCCAATCAGCAGGTTGTATTTGCGCTTCAGATAATTCATGATGGCTTCGTCCATCTGGTTACCGGCCATGCGAACGGAGCGCGAGTAAACGATGCCGCTGAGAGAAATAACTGCGATATCAGTGGTGCCGCCGCCGATATCGACAACCATGTTGCCGCTGGGCTCGGTGATGGGAAGGCCGGCGCCGATCGCGGCTACCATGGCCTGCTCCACCAGATGTACCTCGCTGGCTTTAGCGCGATAAGCTGAGTCCATAACGGCGCGCTTTTCTACCTGGGTGATTTCCGAAGGCACGCCAATTACGATGCGGGGATGCACCAGCATCTTTCTGTTGTGCGCCTTTTGGATGAAGTAGTTCAGCATCTTCTCGGTGACTTTGAAGTCGGCGATGACGCCATCCTTCATGGGCTTGATGGCCACGATATTGCCAGGCGTGCGGCCCAGCATCTCCTTGGCTTCCTTGCCCACGGCTTCCACTTCGCCGGTGTTCTTGTTGATGGCCACGATCGAAGGCTCGTTTACGACGATGCCTTTGCCGCGCGCATACACCAGCGTGTTTGCCGTGCCCAGGTCGATAGCGAGGTCGCTGGAGAAAACGCTAAACAGCGACCGCAGATTGTGCCAGCGTGATGCGCTTGAATGAAAACCGTTGTTGGATGACATGCGAAACTTTTCTCGTCAGTTGGAGTCGGCTTTTTTCCGTCTTTTATCCGGTTATTCTGGAATTGCTTTATCTTTAATTCTATGAGGTATTGCTATCGGTTTCAGCAAACCAAGGTTCGTGTCCTTCAGGTGCCTCTCTTGTTCACTCACTGAATCACTACTTTCTTCTGCAGCGTGTTCACCCCGCCCTTTGCATTCTGCGCTGTAATGGTGATAGTGCTTTCTCCCGTGGCCAGCGGCGGGGTGAAATAATGGAAGGCGCCATCACTGCCTACCACAGGTACTTCACGTCCATTCACCATCACGCGAGCGCCCGCTTCGGTCTTGCCGGTTAATTCGATTACGTGACCGTGCTGAATGAGCGGATCGAGATCCAGATTGATTGCAGCTGTGTCATTTCCCTTGGGGATAATAGTGAATCGATTTTTCTCGCTCTCTACTGATTCCTTGCCCGCTGCGTCCTGCGACTGTACCAGCCAGTAGTACGCTCCCTGTTCGAGGCCTGAGACCATAACGTCAGCCGTATTCACTTTGCGATCCACGATGGTCGAGGAAAAATATGGATTGCGCGAAATACGCAAGCGGTAGCCTTTCGCATTCGCCATCGGAGTCCAGGAGAATTCGATTGGTTTGGGATCGCTCGACACGAACATGGGCATCATGTTCGCCGGCGAAATCGGCGTCGGTGGACCAATCTCTTTCAACTTCTCCATGCGCGGCGCCTCAGCCTGGAAACTGACTTTTTCCCAGTCTGCCAAGCGCACGGTCTCGCCATTGCGGGTGATATCACCAGATCCCTTCTTGACCAGAATCTCATGCTGGTCGCCTTTGGGATCGTTGTGCACCATGGCCGCGCTATCCGGTGCCAGAGACGCTGTAGCGCCGGCCACAATTACCTGCGACCTTGAACCTTGCACATAAGTAGCTGTAGCCAGATCCACCGTTCCCGTGCTCACTGCCACTGCAACGTTGGTCTGTTGCTGATCATTGGTTGAGTTCTCCTCGATCACGATCAGCGAATCCTGTTTTACAGTGTAGTTCGTACCGTCATTGAAGACGATCTTGGCCATGCCTTCCGAACTTGTCTGCACCACATCGCCTTTTTCGAGCGGGACGCTATAGTCCGCAGGTCCCCAACTGTTGCCGTTGGCCTTTTTTACTCGCACGGTGCCATCAAGTGCAGTGAAGTGTGCTTGCTGAGAACCAGAACTCCCTGACTTCGTAGGATTACCCGCAGCCCCTGCTACCGCCTCCAGCAATTTGCCGCCAAAGCTGTCGGCCGCGTTGATCGTGCTCTGCGTGAACTGCGGAAAAGCGAAACGTAAGCTCACAACAAATATCCCCAGGCCCGCCAGCACCAGCAGCGCGACGCTGCGGTAGGTGACCGTCTTCCACGCGATGTGGACTCCCGGTTTGCTGTTTGAAGACACCAAGGGCACGAAGAAACCTAGTTAAACTCCAGAGAATATGGGGTGATTGGAGACTACCACAAGGGAAATGAGGGTCAAAACGGGTAATCGATTTGGGACATTACCTTGGTGCCGCGCGCGTGAATGCGGGCGTCTGCAAATGCACTTCTGAGTATAAAAATGGGCAGTTTTGCTTGCGATCGCGAGTGTTGCTGCTTTAAATTCGAGTCAACCCAATAACAACCTAACGCTGTATCTGACACATTCAATCTAGGAGTTTTCATGCGGTTCTCCCCCTTCTGTGCGTTCGTTTTTCTATTTGCCATTTTAATTTTATCGATCGGTTGCGGCGGTGGATCCATGTCTCCACAAAATTCCGCCGGCACCCAGCCTGCGATTACGCTTCAAGCTCAGCCACCCGCCGTGGCCCCTGGCTCCCCAGTGGTCCTCAGCTGGAAGGCGAGCAATGCAACCTCCGTAAAAATCAATGGCCTGGGCACGTTCCCAGCGACCGGTTCCACCAAGGTTACTCCGACTGCCAGCACAACTTACACCGCAACGGCAACCGGGCCCGGAGGTACAACGACATCGTCCGCAGTTGTAAGCGTCAGCGGTTCGGCATCGCCGGTACCCACCATCTCTTTGACTGCTCAACCGAATAACATAGCCGCCGGCGCTACCTCGACTCTAGCCTGGACCTCGACTAACTCTACCTCGGTGAGCATTGCTGGCCTCGGCACCTACCCGCCGAGCGGATCAGTACAAGTCACACCCAACTCGACTGCCACTTATACCGCTACCGCGAGCGGGGCCGGCGGCACGGCTGCATCGTCAGCAACTGTAACCATATCTCAGAGCACGGCGCCGACCATCACCTTTACTGCTCAACCTAATAACGTTTCCGTCGGAACGAAGTCTGTTTTGAGCTGGACCACGACTAACGCAACCTCGGTGAATATTCCTGGAGTCGGTTCTTTCCCAGCCAGCGGGTCAACCGGTGTGACCCCAAGCACCACCACCACGTATACCGCGACAGCACAGGGGGCTGCGAGCGCGACCCAGGCTAAGACTACCGTAACCGTGCAACCGGACGGAAAGCCTCTGCCCCACCTGCAAGCCAGCGGCGGTTGGCAAAGCTGGGGCGAATATCCTCCAGGCTACGGCATTTGTAACTACCCGTGTCCGGGGATTTCGTGGTCGATGAAACAAGGGATCAAATCGCCTTCGCTCAGCGGAGACGCGACCCAGTTCAACATCGGCGGCTCGAAACCTTATGCCGACGTGTTGTGGAGCAATCCCTTGATCGGTGCGCGCTCATCGCAGGGTCTGCCCGACTCGGGTCACACGCTTCTTCCGACCATCCACAATTTCACGTATGACGCTTATTTTTATCCCACGAACCTCGGAGTTACCCAGGTTCTGGAGTTCGATATCAACATGTATTTCAACGGGCTGGGTTTGATCTGGGGGCACCAATGCAACATTCTTGGTGGACACCAGTGGGATATTTGGGACAACGTCGGCCACAAATGGGTATCGAGCGGCGCCGCCTGTAATCCAATCAACAACGCCTGGAATCATTTGACGATTCACGCGCAGCGAGAGTCGGACAATTCGCTGCTGTTCCAATCGATAACTCTGAACGGTGTGACCAGCAACATTAACCGGACGTATCCGCCGGGTTCTGCTCCCGGCAGCTGGTGGGGCGTCACGGTTAACTTCCAGATGGACGGAGACGTGAATCAATCGGCGTATACGACATTCCTGGACAACTTCACTCTCAGTTACTGGTGAGGTCCGGTATCGCCGGAATCTTGCCGCTGCGCGAGGGCATCTCGCCCTCGCTGGTGCAGGCGGGGCGCCACGCGAGATGACAATTTGTTAATAGTAGTTTCGCCTACGCCGAAACTCTACATCGTGAGATAATGCGCTTAACGTTATTGTGCACTCGCGGACCCGCGAACGATGCACCTTTGAGTAATTTGCTCATACGTTTTTGCTTGCGAGCGATATTTAGACCTGCTTAGAATCCGAGTCAATCGAAGTACTAACCCCGGGTCGCTTCGCCTGACATATTCAACGAGGAGTTTCTATGCGGTTCTTTTTACCCATTTCCGCATTGTTAATTATATTTTCTGTTTCGATTGCGGCCATCGGCTGTGGCGGCGGCTCCATGTCCGCACAAACCCAGCCCGCAATTACTTTGGCGGCTCAACCCGGCACAGTACTGACAGGCACGTCGACCGTGCTCAGTTGGAAGGCAAGTAATGCGACTTCAGTGACCATCAGCGGTGTAGGCACATTTCCTGCAACGGGTACGGTGAAAGTCACGCCCACGGTCACCACTACGTATACAGCTACCGCGTCTGGTCCCGGAGGAACAACTGCAACCTCGACCGTGGTGACTGTAACCACGTCCGGCCCAAAGCCAGCGATTACTTTCAGCGCTCAGCCCAATAGCGTTCTCCCCGGCACGGCGACAGTTCTTACCTGGACTACGAGCAACGCGACATCGGTGACTATTACTGGATTGGGAACCTTCCCGCCCAGCGGATCGGTTCAAGTTTCGCCTGCTTCTACTTCTACGTACACCGCAACCGCGATGGGACCGGGAGGAACAACTCCGTCATCTACCACAGTAACGGTGTCACAAAACGCTCCTCCAGTGATTTCACTCAGCGCTCAACCCAACGACATCGCGAGCGGTGGGACTTCAGTTCTAACCTGGACCACCAGCAACGCAACTTCAGTTAATATTCCGGGATTAGGCGCTTTCGCGTCCAACGGATCAACCAAAGTCAACCCAACCTCTACCACTATTTACACGGCGACAGCAGCCGGGCCGGGAGGCACAGCCCAATCTTCAACTACAGTCACTGTAAGTGCTGCGCCGACGATCTCGTTCAAGGCGCAACCCAATACCATCACCAAGGGAGGGACGTCAGTTCTGAGTTGGGCGACCACCAACGCAACTTCAGTAAACATTCCCGGAGTAGGCAGCTTCCCGGCAAATGGTTCCACCAACGTTACGCCAGGCACGACAACCACCTACACCGCGACCGCAACCGGAGCCGGTGGCACCGCGACCGCACAGACCACGGTAACGGTTCAGGGAGTTCTTGCTTTCGGACACGTAGTCCTGGTTATGGAAGAGAATCACAGTTATTCCAGCGTGATTGGAAACTCATCCATGCCGTATTTGAACAGTCTGGCGCAGCAATATGGCCTGGCGACACAGTATTTCGCGAATACACATCCGTCCATTGGCAACTACTTTGAATTGACGACCGGTCAGATCATTACTAACGACGACGGATACACCGGTACGGTGAGTGTCGACAACGTGGTTCGTCACTTGTTATCGGCGGGGAAAACCTGGAAGTCCTACGCGGAAGGCCTGCCCAGCGTGGGCTATATTGGCGGTGACGTCTATCCTTATGCGAAACATCACAACCCGTTCACCTACATTACCGACGTGGTGAATAGCCAGAATCAACTGCAGAACCTGGTCCCATTCTCCGAGTTTGCGGGCGATCTCAATAACAACCACCTTCCGGAGTACTCCTACGTTGTTCCGAACATGCTCGACGACGCTCATGACGGAAGTCTGTCCCAGGCTGATGCTTGGCTACAAGCCAACATCGCTCCTTTGATTACCAACTCTACATTTCAAAAGGACGGCCTGCTGGTGATCGTGTTCGACGAATCATTTGATAGTGACACGTCGCACGGAGGAGGGCAGGTTGCGATGCTGGTGATCAGTCCGTCGGCTAAGAAGGGCTACAAGTCGACAACCTTTTACCAGCACCAAAATACTTGCCGTTTATTGTTGGAGGGACTGGGGCTGACAAGCTTCCCCGGCGCGTGCGAAAGCGCAGCTCAGATGAGCGAATTTTTCTGAGTTCTGAAGTTGCTATCGCGAGACGTGGCGACCAAGCCTCTACCGGCTCGGACTAGGCCGTCCAGCCGAAACCTTGTCTGATTTGCAGAGACGTGGCTAGCCACGTCTCTGCCGCGTTTTTCCCGCCTCAGGCTACGCGGCGGCCGCTTACCAGGTTGATTACCAACACTACCAATGCCACTACCAGCAGCAAATGAATCAAGCCGCCGGCCACGTGGAGGCTGAAACCTAGAAGCCACAAAATCAGAAGCACTACGAAAATCGTCCAAAGCATTTTTATCTCCTCAGGTCATTTGTCGAATTGCTCATCCTTGCGTTGCCTCTTTCCATCTCCATGGTAAGAGGGCGCTCAATGAGTCCGCGACAAATGCCGCAAAGCGCAAGCTGAAATAAGATGCACAGAAGCTGTTAGACGGCTGTACAGGGTTACTGCGGAAGATTTACTGAGGAAGCTCTTCTATGAGCTGATGCTTGTATCTGCTTGGTCTCACGAGAGTTCGAAGCGAATACGGCTTCACACTGATCGGCCGTCGCCAGCATTGGCTGCAACAGCTTCTGCTTCTACCTCTTCAACAGATGGATTTGCAGACTCGACCATGTGGGCACGTTCCAAAGCCCGCAAATATTCTGGGCGAGAATGGCGGTAATGATCAGCTGGGACTTTGCCGTTGATCCAGGCCGTATCCATCGGATAGACCAGCGGATCGAAGATCACCATGTAGAAGTGCCACAGCAGGATGGAGAAGGTGGCGAGCAGCGCCTCGTAATAATGTATGGCGGTGGCCGCGTCGGAAATCCACTTGGGGAAATACCGCAGCGTAAAATCATTAAACCACAGCAAGAAACCAGAGACAGTCATTACTGCGGTTCCCCACATGAATGCCCAATACTCAACTTTCTCGGCGTAGTTAAATTTTGCAAATCGCGGTTCGATTTTGCTGAGGCCCAGATTGTAGGCGAAGACGTGTACCAGATCGGTCGCATCTTTCACTTTCGGCATCATCGCCTTGAGGAACATCCTGTCTCTGCGAACAATAGCGAGATGAATGACGTGATAAATGGTTGCAGCGATCAGGACAATCGCAGCCGTGCGATGCACCAGCCCACGAAAGGCGAAATGGCCCTCCCAAAGCAATAGCGGACGCGCCCACCAAGCCTCGGGATATTTCAGAGCAAAGCCAGTAAATACGAGCGTAGGGAAGCTGAGAATCACACCCGCATGGGCGATGCGGAAGTTTCGATTCATGCGAGAAACTTCGCCGCCGCCGTCGTGGCGCGGCTGCCGGCGAATCAGCTTGGCAAGGAAATCCAGCAGATTGTGAATAACCATGAACCCCAGGGTGAGCGGGATCAAAAGCCAATACGTGCCGCGAATCCACTTCACGACTGGGTGGGCGGGCCCTGAGGCTGTCTGCACATGAACCGGGCCGATAACAAAATGATTTCCTGCACCGGCATGGCAACTTCCGCAGGTTTTAGGAAGATTGACCGCATTTACAGTCGAGCGCGCATCGCTTGATTTAAAGATGTTGTGCACGCCATGGCAGGATGCGCAGTTGGCCACGCTCTGCGAACCGCCGCGCATGGCCAGACCGTGATAACTGTCGGCATAAGACGGCACCCGGTCCGCAGGCAGGTTGTATCGCAATGCCAGGCGCTCGTCACTGTGGCAGCGCCCGCAAGTGGCCATGGAGACGCGTCCCACATTCACCAGCGATCCTTGGTCTTTGGGAGCAAGAATCAGGTGCTCACCGTGGCAATCGCTGCAGACGGGAGCACCGGAAACTCCGCCTTTCATCGCTTGCCCATGCACGCTTTCGAGGTACGTCTTGCTGATTTCCGAGTGGCACTGCCCGCACGTGGCAGGAATATTCCAGTGGTTAACTTTGGAGCGTGAATCCTTCGCGGGCAGAATTTTATGGCTGCCGTGGCAATCTGAGCAGGTTGCGGCAGCGCCGTCTCCATCGACCACGGCTCGTCCATGCACGCTTTGTTTGTAGAGTTCTACGGGATGCGCAAACGGAATCTTGTGCCGCGAAAGAAACTGCGGATTGCTGTGACACGATGCGCAAGTATCCGGCAGATTTCTCTTGGCTACCGACGAAGTGGTTTCGCCGGAGGATTGGATCTGATGCACGGTGCCGTGGCACGACATGCAAGTCGGCGCGTCAGGGTCGCCCGAGGCGGCGGCTTGCCCGTGAATGCTGTTGCGGAACTCCTTAACCTCATCGGCGTGGCACTGGGCGCACTTTGCCGGCGCGGTTTGCGTTGCCAAAGCTACTTCATGCGGATTGCCATGACAGGATTGGCAAGCTTCCTCGCCCAGCGCGGCGTGAACGCTGCCGGCCATATGGGAAGCCTCGTCGGAGTGGCAGGATAAACATTGGACCTTCGCCACTTTGGCAGGATGTGGAAAGTCCTTGATTTTAGTGTGGCAGTCGGTACAACCCAGGGTTCCGTGGACGCTGGCTGCATGCATTGCAGGATCAATAGAGATGCTTTTGCCCGCGGACGAAGTCATTCCTGCCTGGCCGTGGCACGCGAGACAGCTTTCATCCTGCTTCAGTGGATGCGGAGTTTTGGGCTGGGCGCTGGTGCAGGTAGAAAATACAAAGAATGAAGCAATCACTAACGAAAGCGGCGGCATCTTCCTTGCTTTCAGAAAATCTGCCGCGACTTTCGTCTTGCTTTGCACGTTAGCTCTCCTACTTCATTCCCAAGTCCGTCAAGATTTTGGGATTTTCTTCGCCCGCTGCTAGAACCTGATGACACGACGAACAGTCATTGGTTATCGTCTGTCCATCGGCACTGGTGTGACTGCCGTCGTGGCAGCGGAAACACCCCGGTGAATCGTTGTGTCCAAGATTATTAGGGTGCACGCCCCAGGAAATCCGCATATCCGGAAAAACATTGCGTAGGTAGATGGCTGAGACTTCTTCGCCCGCTTGTTGTACCAGCGGTCGCCGCGTCTGATAAATCTGCGCGTAGTTGTTGCGATAGAAATTGTTGATTTCGTCGCGAATGCTCTGCTGCGCGATCTCCCGGCTGGGATAGTTGACTTTGAGAACTTCCACTGCCTTCTTCCTAATGTACGGAAGCTCGGGACTAATCCGGCCGAACGACATTTGCTTATCCACTGCGTTTTCGGGCAGGTCGAAGGCGTGCGTGGGGCGGTTGTGGCAATCCACGCAATCCATTACGCGATGTTCTCCCTTGTCCAATTGCTGTTGGGTTGGCTTGGTGTCAGTGGAAACGAACTCGGTGGTCTTCCCTTGATCGTCGGTGTAATAAACCACCGGGATGGTCTGGCGCTCGAAGTCGGTCGAAATGTAACGGATGCGCGCGGTGTCGGCGAGATGGTGGCCGTGGATGCCGACCGAACCCTGCGAGTTACGACCCCCGACTTTCAGGAGAAGAACGTCGGTCTGCGGAGTATTTTTTTCGTCTTCCTTGTATGTGGTGTTTACCAGGAACTTGTCGCCAGTGAAGCGCTGCGGCCAGTGGCACTGCTCACAGGTTTCACGTGCAGGACGAAGGTACTTCACCGGCGAAGGAATCGGACGCGAATAAGTGTGGAAGGTGACCGCGAACACCTGCCGTATGCCAGAAACTTTGGAGCGCACAAACCAACCGGCCCCGGGACCGATATGGCATTCCACGCAAGCCACGCGCGAGTGTGGAGAATTCTGATAGGCGGTGTATTCCGGAATCATTACCCGGTGGCAGGTTGTCCCGCAAAAGCTGGTGGAATCCATGTACTCAACGCCGCGGTACGACGCGGTCCCGATAATCAGCAGGTTCACCACGCTCGCGAGCGCTACCCACTCGAGAGTACGGCGCACAACGGGCAGTCTGAGGTCGATGGCGGGAAAGACTGTGGGCAACGTTCTGGCTTGCGTAAGACTTCGCCGTCTGAGCCAAATGCCAAGTGGAATCAGCAGCAGGCCAAGCACAAAAATGGCCGGCAGGATCAGATAAACCAGAATGCCGATGTACGGATGCGGCGGTCCCGGCAAGAAAATGTCGTAGAACCAGAAGGCGACGGTGGTGAGCGCCGTGCTTGTCGTCAACACCGCGCCAGTCAGACTAACGGGATTCTGCCCCAGGAAGTATATCGGCTGTAACCACTCTCGGATGCGTTCTCGTGAAGTCATTGGGGTCGGGTAGTCTCCTGTGCCCTCAGAATCACAACACATGCTGTTGTAATTGCCAACACTGCGACGACTTTCTTCATTTTCGACTGCCATTGACTTCTCACGTTGCTCAACATCAGACTCAGAGCGCTTCGAACTGTTGCAATTTTGAACTGTTCACCAAGCGCGGTTCTGTGACCCCCATCACCGTTACGTGTTAGGAGTTAATCTCCGGGCAAAACCGAAGGGCGCTTTGCATCCATTTTGCCAAAAACGGTTTCAGACTAAGTTGCTGCAACGCGAGGTAACGAAGGCATTTATGCTCGAATCCACTGGGTGATTGTCCTCACGCCGCATTGTGACACCCGTCACGGCGTCGCCGCCCAGCATGGTGCAAACTATCTTCTGAAGGTGAGCCTATGGCAAAGGATGGTCGCGATTTGCTGGAAGTACTGAAGTTTGAATTGGACTTTCTTGAGCAAGGGGGTTATGGGCGGTTGCCGCGTGAATCCTGGCGTCCCCGTTTTATTTTCGAGGATTCTCCTACTTGCATGAATTTTAATTCCAAGGACCGCGAACCCTGCGAAGAGTGCCTCTTAATGCAATTCGTCCCTGCGGAGGCACGTTCAGAACAAGTCCCATGCACACACATTCCTTTGTCGTTGAATGGAGAGACGCTGAACTCTTTGTATCGCAGCGGCACACAACAGGAGATAGAGGAAGCGCTGGGGGCGTGGCTGCGGGCTACGATCCATCGGCTTGAAGCGGAAAAAGCAAAGCAACTGAAGCCCGCCGATCTGCCTCATTGAAAAACACTGAGTTTTCAATGATCCAGCTTATTAGCCGCACCACTGGATCGGTTTGCGGTTCAGGCCACCCCTCAGGTCAAGAAAAGCCAGGTGAACTCCCGTTTCGTCGGCAGGCTCAACCTGGAAACCCAGTTTCTCGACCAAGCCGCGCATCTCGACGTTTTCGCGGAGTAGGTAGGCTTGCATCGAATCCAGGTGTTCATCGCGCGCCACTTGGATCAAACGCCGCAGCAGTTCAACTCCCAGGCCAAGGCGCTGGTACTGATCACGCACCAGCAGCGCCATCTCCGCAGTGCTTCTGCCATGAAGTTTGCTGAGGCGGCCTACGGCAAGGATTTCGTGCTCGCCGGTTTCCGGGGAAGTGTGATCCGCAACCAGCGCCATTTCGCGGTCGTAATCGATAAAACAGATTCGTCTTAGCCGATCATGTGCGACTCGCTGGCTGAGTTTGGACCACTGGAAGTAGCGAAGAAAAACGCTGCGCTCAGAAAGTGCGGCGTGAAACTTCACCATAAGCGGCTCATCCTCAGGCCGGATTGGACGCAGGGTTACCGAAGTGCCGTTCTTCATTGTCCAGGGGAAAACGTATTGCACTGGGTAAGGCCGGATCGCAGGCTTGGGGAGTTCGGTGTCTGCTACCTTTTTGTCGTGCAGAACGAACCGTGCGTCGAGCGCAATTATCTGGTCAGCCGACGCGACCAGCGGATTGATGTCCGCCTCTTTGATGGCTGGATTTTCCACGATGAGGCGGCTGAAACGCACCAGCAAAGCTTCGAGAGCGGCAATGTCCACGGCCTTGCGACCACGCACACCCGACAGCGCCTTGAAAATTAAGGTTTGCTCGAGCAGACGATGTGCCAACGTGGTGTTAAGCGGAGGCAATGCCAATGCTCGATCACGATAGACTTCCACCAGTTCGCCGCCCGAGCCAAAAGCTATGACTGGACCGAACTGCGCGTCGGTGGCGCTACCTACGATCAACTCATATCCGCCCGTTTTCCACATCGGTTGGACTGTGACACCTTGAAAGCTGTCGCGGCCCGCGCGTTCGGCGACGGAAGATTCAATTGCGCGGTACGCCTGGCGCACTGCGGCGGAATCGGAGAGATTCAGCTTCACGCCCCCGACATCGCTCTTGTGAGAGATGGTTTCCGAATGCAATTTCACTACTACCGGAAAGCCAATTGCGGTTGCTGCAGTAATGGCTTCTGCCTCGTTGTGAGCGATCCGGGTTTCCACTGCGGGTATTCCGCACAGGGTGAGAACCTGTTTTGATTCGTACTCGGTGAGCAACGTTCGCCCCCGGCTGCGCGCGTGTTCAATTATGGTGCGTATCTTTGCACGGGCTTCGCTTTCCTCTTGCGGACCATCCGTGAGCACCGGCGTCTCATAAATGCCGCGAAGGTTGTAGGAGTAGCGCCACATCAGCGTGAAGATTCGCGTGGCGGTGTCCGGATAAGCGAACGTGGGAATTCCCGCAGTGTTCAGTATGGCTTCGCCGGCGGCCACGCTTGCTCCGCCCATCCAACTGGCGAGCAGCGGTTTTCCGTGAGCATGAGCGTGAGGTTTTAAGCGTTCCGCAACCTCGGCGGGATTGGTCATGCCTTGTGGTGCGAGGATCACAAGTAAGCCGTCGCTATTGGGATCTGCCAGCGCAATTTCTGCGGCGCGGCGATAACGCTCGGGATCGGCATCGCCCAAGATGTCAATGGGATTGCCATGGCTCCAGTGCGCTGGCAGAAATTCGTTGAGTGTATCGACCGATTTCGCCGAAAGCGCAGTAAGTTCGCCGCCAACCGCGATTAGCGCATCTGTGGCCAGCACAGCCGGACCGCCAGCGTTAGTTAACATTGTTAGTTTGGGTCCGCGCGGCCTGGGCTGTTTGCTCAACACCTCCGCCATGTAGAACAAATCCGAGATGCTGCTGACACGCAGTACGCCAGCCCGACGGAAAGCGGCTTGCAGAACGTCATCGCTGCCAGTAAGGGCTCCAGTATGAGAAGCTGCAGCTTTCGA
>DASYOD010000136.1:0-4472 GCA_036008085.1 Terriglobales bacterium | reverse complement strand
CCGGCGTTCACCGATGACGCCTTCAAATTGGACTTCCCCAAATACTTGAACTTCCTGCTCCAGTTCTGCCCAACACCTTCTGAAGAGACTGCGCTTCGGGCGAAGTTTGCAACGGTCGGAATTGAAGCCGGAAAACCCTTCGATTTAGCGAAACTTTCTGAGGTGCAAAAGGGCGAGCTAGGCTTAGCCGTTAAGGAAGGCTATGAGGCGATTGAGAAAGCAAAACTCAACATCGGTAAAGACATCAACGGTTGGACCGTCGGTGCCGCGTTCGGCAACCGGGCGTTCTACAACGGCGACTACCTGCTCCGTGCTGGCTCAGCATTGGCTGGCATCTACGGCAACGACGCTGTGGAAGCTATGTATCCCGCAGCTAAAGCCGCCAGCGACGGCCAGCCCCTTGATGGCAGCAAGCACAATTACACGCTGACTTTCGCTGCTGGACAATACCCTCCCGTGAACGCATTTTGGTCCGTCACGATGTACGATGGCAAGACCCAGTTGCTGATTCAGAATCCAATCAACCGCTACTTAATCAACTCGCCGATGCTGCCGCTCCTAAAAAAGAATTCTGACGGCTCACTGACAATCTATATTCAGAAGGATCCTCCGGCGGACGACAGAAAAGCCAACTGGCTCCCGGCTCCAGACGCTCAGATATATTTGGTCATGCGCTTGTACTGGCCGAAGGAGACACCGCCGTCGATACTTCCACCCGGTTCGGGCACATGGCAGCCACCGGCAATTCAGGTGGCTCAGTAAGAGCGACATCTTTCCGTTGCGCAGCTACGAAGTGGGCTCAGGTCCTGGTTAACGCGCAAAACGTACATCTGGCGATCCACCAATTCTCAATGTCCGGTTGCGCGGGTGATCTCAATAGGTCGGTGCAACACTAAGCTCGAACCCACCTGGCATTGAATGCAAAAGCTAAAATCGCTCGCGACGGCGGGACCAGCCGGAACGCTGCTCTGGCTGGGCCTTGCTCGTACGACCAAACAGATGCTTCTCCCGCGCAAGCATTGTCGAACTAACGCACTGGATGGTGTTGCGTCGGCCGGTTAAGCGGGCAGAACGAATCGGGACTTGGCACGGCGAGCGACTCCGGGAGGCTACCTGTCATTTCTGCCAATATCCCCTCTCGCGCAATTACCTTAGGGTCACCCCCTAGGGGACACAAATGAAAAACAAACTGGCCTTTTTGGTGGCCCTTACGATGGCCGCTGTCGGCACAATATCTTGCAGCAAGGAAAACGGTCCTGTTCGAGAGGCATTGTCCAATAAGGATACCTACCAGCAAGCTTACGTTTATGGTTTTCCGATGCTGATGAATTACGGTGTCATGTATATGTATTTCGTGGACCGCAATTCGGGCCAGTTCAAGGCACCATTCAACCAGATTTACAATGAAGCGCGTGTGTTTACGCCGAAAGATACTGCCATCGTTACTCCCAACAGCGACACCCCATATTCATTTGTGGGATTGGACCTGCGTGCGGAGCCAATCGTGTTGTGCGTCCCAAAGATAGAAAAAACTCGCTACTACGACGTTCAGCTTGTTGACATGTACACATTCAACTACGGCTACATCGGGAGCCGCGCTACGGGAAACGATGCGGGTTGTTACATGGTCGCTGGTCCCGATTGGAAGGGCGATGCAGCCGCTGGAATCAAAAAGATCTTTCACTCCGAGACGCAGTTTGGTTTGGTGGGTTACCGGACGCAGCTTTTCGGACCCAAGGACATGCCAAACGTGGTGAAAGTGCAGTCTGGTTACAAAGTACAGACGCTCTCGCAATTTTCGAAACAACCCCCTCCGTCACCAGCACCTGCAATTGACTTCCCCTCGTTTACCAAAGACGACATGAAGTTGCCGTTCCCGAAATACCTGAACTTCATCCTGCAATTTTGTCCGCCAGTGGAGGAAGAGAAGGCGCTGCGAGCAAAGTTCGCCACTATTGGTATCGAGGCGGGTAAGCCTTTTGACCTCGACAAGCTCTCCGACGCACAGAAGGCGGAGGAAGCGCTTGGCGTCAAAGAGGGCTACGACTCGATCGTGAAGTTGAAGGACAACATCGGTACGAACGTCAATGGATGGCTCATCGGGTCGATTCTAGGCGATAGAGCATTTTTCAATGGTAACTGGCTACAGCGTGCCGCTGGTGCGCTAGCGGGAATATACGGCAACAGTGCTGAGGAAGCCGTGTACCCACTAGCGAAAAGCGACTCCGCAGGAAACCCGCTCGATGGCAGCAAGCACAACTACACGCTTACTTTTGCCGGCGGGCAATATCCTCCGGTGAATGCGTTCTGGTCAGTGACGATGTATGATGGCAAAACGCAACTGCTTATCGAGAATCCGATAAATCGCTATCTCATCAACTCGCCGATGATTCCCGAGATGAAGAAAAATAAAGATGGCTCCCTCACGCTTTATATACAAAAGGACGCACCATCAGCTGACAAAAAGTCAAACTGGCTGCCCGCGCCAGATGGTCCAATTTATATGGTGATGCGCCTGTACTGGCCAAAGGAAACGCCGCCATCCGTCCTTCCTCCCGGCTCCGGCACGTGGCAACCGCCAGCAATTCAGGTGGCTCAGTAAGACCGTCACCTTTCCATTGCGCAACTGCGAAGCGGACTCAGGTCCTGGTTAACGCGCAAAACGTACATCTGGCGATCCACCAATTCTCAATGTCCGTTTGAGCTGGCACGACTAATCGGGACTTGGCCGCGACACTCGCACGCGCGTACTGTGATGGTGATGAGCTGCGGTGTTGCGAGAAGGCCGTTAGGCTGGCGATCGGCTAGACTAGGTCAACCGCAAGTCATCAGAGCTAGTGGGGAAACACGGAGGCTGCGATGACCGTATCTGTTTTTGTTGGGACCAGCGTCGACGGATTTATTGCGCGACCGAACGGCGAACTCGATTTTTTACCTCCCGGTGGTGGCGAGCCCCACGGCTACGTGGAGTTCGTGGCGAGCGTCGATGCAATGGTGATAGGCCGCAAGACCTTCGAGACTGTTTTAGCTTTTCCGGAGTGGCCTTATGGACAAAAACGCGTCGTGGTCCTCAGTAGCCGCCCTATCGATTTGTCCGCAGTGCGCGGAGGCGTCGTGGAGCATATGAATGGCGAGCCAATTCAGGTTGTGGAGAAACTCGCTGCGAGCGGTGCACATCACCTGTATATTGACGGTGGAATCACCATTCAGAGGTTTCTGCGAGCGGGATTAGTGCAGCGACTGATCATTACTCGCGTTCCGATACTCATCGGGGAGGGAATTCCTCTATTCGGCGCTTTGCCGCAGGACCTAAAGTTGCGTCACATCGCGACGCGGCACTACCCGAGTGGATTAGTTCAGAGCGAGTACGTCACGATCTAACACTTCCACAATCCTCATCCTCCAGTCGATAGCCCGAACTCCTGATTGACGCTCTTACCGCAGACTATTGCTGATGCCCCGTTAGTGCGGCGCACGTGGCAAGTGGGCTGCTAGCGCTCTACATCCCTTAAGGGGTCTTCTGGGGAGCAATCGCTTTTTACAGAATCCGCCAGGCAGACGATCAGCTAGCATCCGCGCTTCCGGCACTTCGATTTGGCCAGGGACTGGCCCGAAGGACAGGCGATTGATAGGTCACACGGCGGCTGGCTCCTAGCTCGCAAGCCTCCACTCCCTGCTATCCTTGCTTATTAACCAGGTCAAGTCCACGCAACAGGGAAGCGGTTTTCCGGAGGGGAATCCATGCACGCACTGAACCGATTTGCCATTGCGATCGTCTCGGCGGGTATTTTCGCGAGCGCCGCTGCCGCGCAGACTCAGACAGCCAATAGCGCTCCGCTGCAAACTGGCGCATCCTCCGTTCGCGCGGTGACCACGGCGGACCAGGCAATCGATCTTATGATTGCACGCGAGCATGACGAAGTTTCCGTAATCCGGCAGTACAGCCCGATCGTCGAGACTTATGTCCAGGATATGAAACCAGATGCGGAGATGGGTATAGTGCCTGTTAAAGATCACTATTTCCTGGGCCAGGCGGAGTTGGCAAAGGGCATTGTGGACGATTCGATGCTGGACAAGAAGAAGAGCAGAGTGGCGTCGTTCAATCCGTTTTCGCACCTGGAGGGATCCTCTACCGCCGTTCCTCATGGATTTCTTCAGATGGTTTATATTGACGTGAGCAGATTTGATCGCCAGCATTACCAGTTCACATACGTAGGGCGGGAATTCCTTGGCGAAGTGCGCTGCGCGATTTTCGACGTAGTCCCATTACCCAAGTCCGGCAAGGACAGCTTCTACGGCCGCATCTGGGCGGAAGATCAAGGATTCGCGATTGTCCGCTTCAACGGCATGTTCACATCGTCCGGCAGTGAAGGGACTGGCAACAATCTGCACTTTGATAGCTGGCGATTGAACCTCCAGCCGCATCTTTGGCTCCCTGCGTTCGTGTACAGTCAGGAATCGGAACTAAAGAG
>DASYOD010000135.1:0-44759 GCA_036008085.1 Terriglobales bacterium | reverse complement strand
CGCAATGTGTATTGCCGTGCTGGCAGTTGTGCTGAAAGCGAAAGCATTTGATCGAACGCTGCGCCGCACTCTCGTGAAATTCGTTTTGCTGGCGGCAGCGGCCCCAACACTTTGGCTGGCGTATAACGCCATCGTTTATCGCAACCCGCTGGAGTTTGCCAATGGGCAATATTCCGCCAGCGCCATCGAGCGAAAAAGCACTGCGACCACGCATCCTGGCTCCCATGATCTATCGGTCGCCTTCAGTTACTTTCTGAAATCCGCTGAACTGAATATGGCAGCCGGAGCCTTGCAGAAATTGTGGGTCGCGGTGCTGTTGCTCGGAATCGGTGTCGTGATCCTCAACCGCCGACTCTGGCCGCTTCTATTACTTGTGATCCCGATTCCCTTCTACATGCTTTCCATTGCCTATAGCGGCGTACCGCTTTACCTGCCCACGTGGTGGCCGTTCTCGTTTTACAACGTGCGTTATGGACTCCAGCTCCTTCCATTTTTCTCGGCGATGGCCGCCGTACTCGCTTGTTTGTTGCTCCGTTTTGCTCCTAACAAATCTTTGAAAATAGCAGTTGCTTCCGCTGCAGCAATACTGATCATTGCGAGCTATGCGTCCGTCTGGCGGGCGCAGCCAGTTTCCTTCCAAGAGGCCTGGGTGAACTCCCGCAGCCGCATTGCGTTTGAAACCTCCTTAGCATCCAATCTGCAAAAGCTGCCGCACGACTCTTCCCTGCTCATGTATCTCGGTGACCACGTCGGCGCGCTGCAGCGAGCTGGAATCCCGCTACGCCGCACGATAAACGAAGGCAACCACCGCCCGTGGAAATCGCCGACAGACCGCGAAGGCCTGTGGGAGCGGGCTTTGGCGAATCCAGCGAAATACGTCGACTACGTAGTTGCGATGGAAGGCGATCCGGTTGACACCAACGTTCAAAAGCAGGACTTGGTTTCCGTGCTGGTTCTTCGTACTTCCGGACAAGCTCCGGCTACAATCTACTGGACGCACCCCCTGAGCGGTAATCAGCCGCGTTAACGTTACTCGCGATCAACCCGCTGATGCGGACTTTGCAGTGATAAAATCCAGCCAACTACGTGCTTACACTGCGATATATCTACGCCGTCCTTCAGAACGAGATGTCGACGGTGGTTGGGATTTCCCTCGTCCGCCTCATACTGGCGACAATTCTCGGCGGCCTGATCGGATTGGAGCGCCAGCTTAAGCACCGCCCAGCCGGCTTGCGCACTAATCTCTTCATCTGCCTCGGCGCGGCTATGTACACACTGCTTTCGGACGAACTCGCCGTCGAGCATATTGGAGATCACACTCGCATTGCAGCGCAGATTATCCCTGGAATTGGCTTTATCGGAGCCGGCTCTATTCTCCATTCCCGTAACAACCTCATTACCGGGTTGACTACTGCGGCCACGATCTTTGTTGTCGCGTCGGTAGGCATGGCGGTCGGTGGAGGGCTCTATCTAACTTCAATATTTGCTACCGGACTCATCTTGCTTTGCCTCTTTTTGCTGGGACGAGCGGAAGAGCGATTCGGCTTGAAAGCCGCAGTTCACGCCTACGAGGTTGCCGGCCGCAGCGCTGATGAGGTTACCCTCGAGGTCAATCGTGTTCTCGAAAGCGTTCACGGCATGCCGGAGAACCTGCAAGTCGCCCCCACCCCGCAGCACGTGCGCGTCCAGTTTGAACTGGAAGCATCGCGAAAGAATCAGCGGCAGGTTCTGCAATTGCTCAAGCAATCTTCGGTGTTCGAAAGTGCGACCTGGTTGGGAGCAGTAAGCACCGAATGATTTCGCCCAGCCGTACTATTCCTTTCGTAAAAGCCAGCGCCTGCGGAAACGATTTCCTGATTATCGACGGTAAGCAGGCTGCGGACGACTTGGCTGCTCTCAGCCGGCGCATTTGCGATCGTCATGAAGGTGTAGGCGCCGATGGCGTGGAATGGCTATTTCCGGCGGAAGAGGCCGATGTCAAAGCCCAGCTTTTCAACGCCGACGGATCTGAGGCGGAAATCTCAGGCAACGGCACCCGCTGCGTGGCTGCGCACATCTGCTCCGAACATGCCAAAGAAAAAGTTGTGATACTTACGGGCGCGGGTTCGAAAGTCTGCAATTTCGTTTCCCGCAGCGGTGCTCAGTATGAATTTGAAGTTGATATGGGTGAGCCCAACATCGGCGATGAATTAGAGATTGAGGTCAAGGGTCGCGAAATGCGAGGCATTCCGGTTTCGATGGGCAATCCGCACTTCGTAATTTTCGTGAAGGGCTTCGTGTCTGGGTGGCAAGCGGAAGCGGCTGAAATTGGACGCCATGAGAACTTCAAACAGGGCGTTAATGTAGAGCTGGTGGTGGTCAGAAATAAGGGAAATATTGATGTTGTATTTTTTGAACGTGGAGTTGGCGAAACCCAATCGTCCGGCACCGGATCGTGCGCGGCAGCGGTCGCTGCTATCGTAACTGGAAAAGCGGAATCGCCGGTGAGAGTGCACACGCCCGGGGGAGTGCAAACGGTACGATGGGAGCAGAAGGTGTATCTACGCGGCACCGCCCGGATAGTTTGCCGCGGCGAATTTTTTCTGTAGTCAGCAATGCGCACGTAGCCCCGCGTGCTTCGTCCGGGCAGCCTTCGCAAGACTGTTAAGATTATTCGAAGCATTCGACGCCAATGCCGGTCACACCGACCAATCCGCGCTTCAAGCCGCCCGCGCTCCGACCCGGCGATACGGTCGGAATAGTTGCTCCCGCCAGCAACATCAAACGCGAACTTCTCGAAGCCGGATGCGACACTCTGCGCAACCTTGGATACAAACCTTTCTACTTCGATTCGATTTTCGAGAAGGATCTGTATTTTGCTGGCTCGACTGAGCGCCGGGTCCGCGAATTGGAAGAAATGTTTTTGCGTGATGATGTACAAGCCATCGTCTGCGCCCGCGGCGGATACGGCTCAAACTATCTCCTCGATTCGATTAAGTTGGCGAATTTGAAATCGCACCCTAAAATTTTCGTCGGCTACAGCGACATCACTTCACTACTGACTTACATCTCGGATTCGATCGGCCTTGTCACTTTTCACGGGCCAATGGTGGCGAAAGACTTCGCTCATTCCGACGGAATAGATCTGCGGTCATGGGAAGCCGCCTTGACTGCCGCTTCTGCATGGACCATTAGTTTTGGAGCAGAATCGGGCGCGAAATCTTTGGTACCCGGCTCTGTTGAAGGCAAGCTCTACGGCGGCTGTCTTTCCATGCTTGTAGCGTCTTTGGGTACGCCTTACGAAATCCACACTGCGGGAACGATATTGTTCATTGAGGATGTGGCAGCCAAGCCTTACCAGATCGATCGCATGCTGATGCAACTGAAACTGGCAGGCAAATTCAAAGCTGTGCGTGGGATTATTTTTGGCGAAATGCTGGACTGCTTACAGAACAAAGACCAGCACTACGCGCTGGAAGACGTCGTGTTAAGAGTGATCGGTGATCTGGGAGTGCCGGTGGCCTATGGATTACGGTCTGGGCACGTTTCGCGGGGCAACATTACGCTTCCACTGGGCGTGCGTGCAGAATTGAAAGTGGACAAAAACCAAGGTAGCCTTCAGATTCTGGAGTCTGCAACAACCGCGGTGGCGGTGTCATCGCGAGCGTCACAATCTTGAGGATGGAGCAGTGTTTTCAAGTAACTGAACATGTCCGACACCAAACACATTCACCTGATTGGGATTTGTGGGACCGCAATGGCGTCGCTGGCGGGGATGCTGCGAGGCCGAGGCTTTCGCGTCAGCGGGTCGGACGCGGCCGCCTATCCGCCGATGTCTGATTTTCTGGCGTCACTTGGCATTCCTGTGGCACAACCGTTCGCTGCAGAGAATCTGCAACCAGCGCCCGACCTGGTGGTGGTGGGCAATGTTATCTCGCGGGGAAATGTGGAACTCGAGCATGTGCTCGATCAGCGCATTCCGTTTTGTTCTCTTCCGCAGATTTTGCATGATCAATTTCTGCGCGGAAAAGAAGTACTGGTGGTGGCAGGTACGCACGGCAAGACTACAACGACCTCCATGCTTGCATGGATTTTCCACACTGCAGGATTGCAGCCATCGTTCCTGATCGGCGGCATCGCAGAAAACTTTGGCAGCAGCTTCCAGTTGGGGCAGGGCAAGCACTTCATCCTCGAAGGCGATGAGTACGACACGGCTTTCTTCGATAAAGGCCCAAAGTTCCTGCACTATTTTCCCGACTCAGTCATCCTGACCTCAGTTGAGTTTGATCACGCCGATATCTACAAGGATCTCGATGCCGTGGAAACGGCTTTCAAGCGCCTGGTGAACTTGGTGCCTCGCCGTGGCCGCATCATTGCATTCGATACCGGCGAGAGCATCGAGCGTTGCCTGGCACGCGCGTTCTGTCCGGTGGAGCGATATGGTTCCAGCGCAAATGCGAGCTGGCGAATCCATGATCTGCGTCTAGAACCGGGACGCACTGCGTGGTCTGTGGCGCGAGATGGCAAACCCTGGGCAGAATTTGAGTACGGTGTTGGGGGCGAATACAACGTTTGGAACGCCACGGCGGCCGCCGCAATGGCTGCGGGGTGCGGCATTTCGCGGGAAGAGATTTCGGCTGCGCTGAAGACTTTCAAGAGCGTGAAACGTCGCCTTGAAGTTCGCGCGAAAGTAAACGGAATAACTATCATCGATGATTTTGCGCATCACCCGACGGCAATCGCGGGAACACTTACCGCGTTGCGCTCAAATTATCCAGGAGCGCGCTTGTGGGCGATCCTGGAGCCGCGATCCAATACGCTGCGACGCAACGTGCTGCAAAACGAATTGGCAAAGAGCCTGTCGCTTGCCGACGAAGTGGTTGTGGCGAATGTCTTCAAATCGGAGGCGATCCCGGAGGCCGAACGTCTGGATCTCGCTGCAGTAGCCGCGCAGATCCTGAAGCATGGCCGGCGGGCACGCATAGTTCCTACTGTCGATGGCATCGTGCAACTCATTGCTCCTGAGCTGCGCTCGGGCGATGTCGTTGCCATTCTTTCCAACGGCGGCTTTGGCAGCATTTACGAAAAGCTGCCGGAGCGTCTGAAATCGCTTGGCCAAAGCAATACGCAGAGTACCGAAAACAAAGTGATGTTGAGTTGAACCACGTGGACAAACTCAAGCCGCAGGAAAGCCGTGTCGCATCATTCAAAAGCGAATCCCCGTCGCTCGGAGATGCGCGCGCATGATTCGCACGCTGGTGATGTTAGGTTTCTGGGCCGCACTGCTTCCAGTTGCGGCCTTGATAGGTTTCCCCTGGACGCTGCTTAGCGGAGACATCCGGTTTTTATATCGCATGACAATGTGGGGCGCCTGGACTGGAGTGCGCCTCTCTGGAATTCGCGTGAAGACGGTTGGTTTGGACAAGCTCGACCAGTCGCGTACTTATATCTTCATGTCCAATCACGTTTCTAATGTTGATCCCCCGATCCTGATGCCGCTAATTCCGCGCCGCATGTCGATCATGGTCAAGAAGGAGCTGTTCCGCGTTCCAATATTGTCGAGGCTCATGCGATTCGGATCTCTGGTCCCGGTCGACCGCGGTAACCGGGAGTCGGGAATCGCCGCGGTCCGGGCCGCCGCGGAAGTAATTCGTCAAGGCCTCAACATGACTGTCTATGTTGAGGGCCACCGTTCGTACGATGGCAAACTTCTTCCCTTCAAGAAGGGACCATTTTATTTAGCTGAGGAATGTGGCGTGCCTATTGTGCCGGTAACGATCGTTGGCACGCAGTATGTCATGCCCAAGACCAGATTCGCGATTAAGCCTGGCACGGTTACTGTGATCTTTCACCAACCCATCGAACCAAAAGATTTTGGCAGCCGCGACTGCCTGATGGCGAAGGTCCGCCGCATCATCGACAGCGGCTTGCCAGCCGAACTTCAAGAGAGGGTTCCGGAGACCACGGAGCGCACGAGAGTCCACGAAGGAAGCGCGTCGGCTTGAAATCTATTGCTGCCGGGGTGAAGCCGGTTTCAAGATGACGTCCGGCGAATTTCTTCCTTCGCAGAAGTTTTACTAAGACGTCATCCTGAGTGGCTCGAAGCCACGAAGGACCTTGTGCACACAACCCATCCTTCAACCGGCTCGCCACCGGGGCGCGAGGTACTGAAACTCAGCGCTGCTCGATGGAACCTAATTCGTCTGCTCCTTCGGCCGACGCGACGGATTTATACGCCTCGTCGTCTACGCTCCCGTTTTTGTGGTCGCTGTTAAGACTGCGTTGATCGAGTTTTGCGTGCTTCACTCGAGGTTTTCCTGCGTTCCCAGCCGCTGACAGAGGCGTAGCCATCTGTTGATGCTGGTGAATGGCCGGTGATGGTCGAGAAGACTGAGCCGCCCCTGCTGGCTGAGCGGGATGAACGGCCGCCGCGTTCGGGGTGGGGTCATACCAGTCCGGACTGACTTCCTGCTGCCCGTACGCCGGAAGCAACAGGATAAACATCACGCCAGATAGCATTGCCATGGATGCCAATAGTCTGCTCGGTCCAGTTCCTTTTATTCCGTTCATGAAATCACCTCCGTGATGTATTGATTTCGACTCCTGGAAGTTAGCAGTACGAAATCATGTTCGCGATCTTGCATCTGATTGCCGGTGGTGTCCATGGAGACGGTCTGAATTGATCTGAAGCGATCTGAAGATCGATGAGATCCTCGCCGATCAGTCCATCAAGGTAGGCTTATATCAAGACCACAGTTTTGATCCGCTGCGATTAGCGCTCAGGCTTAGTTCGGTCTTCGGCTGGAACCTTCGGGGTTCCTCGGGGATTTTCCGGATCCAACCCGGCTGCGGTCATGATGGCGCGTCCCAGTTCCTCAGCGGAAACCACAAATGCATCGGCTGGCGCCTGACTACTGGATACGTCTTCGGCGCTGGGTGCGACGAAGCGATAGCCGCGGCCAACTACGGTCTGCAGGTACTGCGGCTCGCCGGCATCGTCGGCCAGAGCACGACGGATCTTGCGGATGGCGGTGTTGATTCCCTGTTCGACGTCAACGAACACGTCCTTAGTCCACAACTCGCAGGAGATCTGTTCGCGTGTCACCAATTGCCCTCTCTTTTCGACCAGAAACATGAGCAATTGCAGCGGCAAACCCTCCAGCCGAATCGGAATGCCACGGCGGCAGAGTTGAAAACGACCGTAATCCAGCTGGAAATCGTCGAAGCGGACCTTCTTCTCCGGCACAGCATAACTCCTGCGTCGCTCGCACACCACTGAGGCGGGTTCGGAGACTTAGCTAGAGAAGTCTCCAGAGGTGCAGAAATTCTGTTCCGCCGGGCGTGCCGTGTCAAGCCCCTGCTACGAGAGTGGTCTATGCCCCAGTTTGGGCGGTGCCCCGCCTAAGGGTGCTTATCTCATGCTTCTAGTTTTTTTTCGTCCGCACCGCTCTCGCAATCTCAGGCAAGCGGCTCAGCAACGCCGAGACCTTCAGCCACAATTTGTGATCGATGGCAGGAGAGCCGCTAATAATTGCTCCGGCCTCGATGTCGCCAGCAACACCACTCTGAGGCGTAACAATGGCCCCATCGCCGATCTTGCAATGACCAACAACGCCGACTTGCCCTGTAAGGATTACATTGTTACCGACCTCGGTAGAACCCGCGAGGCCGACCTGCGAAGCGAGCAAGGAATGCTCTCCGATGTGAGAGCCGTGGCCGACCTGAACCAGGTTATCGATTTTCGTGCCTTTGGAAATACGGGTTTCGCCAACGCTGGCGCGATCGATGCAGGTATTCGCCTGGATTTCGACGTCGTCTTCAATCACTACCGGCATTGGCTGTGGAATTTTGTGCCAGCGCCCACGCTCATTTTTGGCAAAACCAAATCCATCGCCACCGATGACCACGCCATTTCCAAGCAGCACATTGTTTCCCAAACGGCATTGCTCGCGAATGACCGCATGGGCGTGAGCCAAGAAGTTATCCCCGATTCTCACGCCCGGATAAATCACCACGTGTGCCAGCAGCACGGCGTTCTTCCCGATCTCGACATCTTCACTGATCACGACATACGGTCCGACGTGTGCGCCTTCGCCGATCCTGGCCGATTCATGAATCACCGCAGTGGGATGAATCCCGGGTGAGTAATTGCGAGCCGGGTGAAACAAGGCTATGGCCTGCGCGAACGTCAGATACGGATTTTTGCTTCTCAGCATGGCGGTCGCGAGGGCAGCAAACTCTTCGGAAACGACGATAGCCGAGGCTTTAGCCTTATGCGCGGCAGCCGCATATTTTGGATTAGCAACGAAGGTCAATTGGCCGGGGCCGGCTTCTTCAATTCCCGCGACATCCGTGATTTCGGTGTCTGGCGAGCCGTTTTCCAGACGCACGCCTAGCGCAGATGCTATTTGTCCAAGTTTCATTTGATTCCGCAAGACCAGAACGGTGATTGTAATTGAGGCGGGGGTCGAAGCGGAACGGATCACGAACCACCACTGGGATGCGAGCCAGCGCTGCCTGCTATCCGTAAGTGATCCCCCAACCACTGGCGGCGCAGGCTGGGCGCGCATCCCTGATGGAAAAACTCCCCCCATCCTTTAAAGCGCCAAACAGTGGCAAAAACCCTCACAAGAATCAAGAAATTTTTCGCGCCCATGGTCGCGCTAAAAGCCTTCATCGGCTATGGTTTCCATGTGAACGAAATCGCACAGCCCCAAATCGTGGATGAAAGATTACAATTTTTTAGAAGGAGAGCGTCTATGTCTTTACGCAAACTGTGTTTGTTCATTCTGGCAACACTGACAATACTGGCTACCGCCGCCACAGTGGGAACCCTGAATGTGCGAATCGTGGAATACGAAGTCCGAACGCCGAAGTCGCGGCCACATGATCCCGCTGTCGCTCCCGACGGCTCGCTCTGGTATACGGGTCAGGCAGCCAACAAACTGGGCCGACTGGATCCGAAGACCGGCGAATTTAAAGAATATCCTTTGAAGACGCCGAACTCCGGGCCGCATGGGCTCGTTGCGGATAAAGACGGCAACATTTGGTTCACCGCGATTTCCGCGGGCTACGTTGGCAAACTCGATCCGACGACCGGAGACATTAAAGAGTATCGCCCAGCCGATGGCACTGAGATCGATCCGCACACGCCGGTATTCGACCACGACGGCATTCTTTGGTTTACCAACGAACAGACGAATTACATCGGGCGTCTCGATCCGAAAACCGGGAAGATGACTCTGGCCAAGGTACCTACGGCGCACGCTGTTCCCTACGGCATAGTCATATTGCCGAACAACACTCCTTTCTTTTGCGAATTCGGCAGCAACAAATTGGGCAATTTAGATCCCAAGACGATGAAAATCAGCGAATACACCCTGCCGGCAGGGGGCGCACATCCACGACGGCTTGCGCTGGCGCCGGATGGCACAATTTACTACACCGATTTTGCCCGCGGATATCTGGGTCATCTCGATCCCGCAAGCGGAACCCTGCTCAAAGAATGGCCATCGCCCGGAGGCTCAGAGTCAGAACCGTATGGAATTGCGATCACGAAAGATGGCGAGGTCTGGTACAGCGAGTCAGGCGTCAAGCCCAACACGCTGGTCAAGTTTGATCCTAAATCGCAGAGTTTCAGCGCCCAGCCGATTCCGTCAGGAGGTGGGGTCGTGCGCCATATGGTAGCAACGCCCGATGGGCGGCTGTATCTGGCATGCAGCGGAGTGAACAAAGTTGCCGTGGTGGAAACCCTCAGATAGTTATCGTTCAATCCGCTGTGGCCGCATAAAGCACGCTTATGTCGTCCATAAATAAAAATTGCGCAGATATTTTGGCCCATGTGATAAGAACTAGAAGGCACGAAACTAACCGCGATGACCAAAGCTGAAGCAGTTATCCAAGTCTCCAAGCTCGAAAGCGTGAAGGCCGCGCTGCATGAAATTGGGATCGAGGGTATGACTGTGCTCGAAGCCCGCGGCCACGGCAGGCAGAAGGGGCACACGGAGTTCTATCGCGGGCGCGAGTATACCGTCGATCTTATTCCCAAGATAAAAATTGAACTTGTAGTCGCTGACAACATGGTCGAGAAAGTCGTGCAGGCGATTTCAGCATCAGCTCGTACTGGAAAAATCGGCGACGGGAAAATTTTCCTCTCACGCGTGGACGAGGTTATTCGAATACGCAATGACGAGCGCGGAGAGAATGCTCTGTGACAACGCAAGAGCATGCGCGAGGACATAGACAAATCAACATCCCCCAGCCACAAGAACGCTGCTGAGTGCGTGAGGTTCGGCGCGATCAAAAAGCATGTCCACGGCAGGCTCATCGAGCAGCGCACTACGCGACCTTTACACACAGGAATCAGCGCGAATCAGTCAGGGGTTTCTTTCTACCGGAAATGGCGCTGCAGCCCTTGCCCAGCGGACCGCGCTCGTAGAAAAAATTGCTTTCGAACTCTGGCGTGAGATCGTCTGCCCCGAGCAGCGCGGGCCGCGAAATTTCACCTTGGTCGCTTTGGGCGGATTCGGTCGCAGATGGCTGTTTCCCCACTCCGATATTGATCTGCTTTTCCTTCACGCTGATCGCGACACCGAACACTCCTGTAAAGATCATATTCGAAGCTTTTCGCAGGCTCTGTGGGATCTCCGTCTAAAGTTGAGTCCAGCATCTCGCGTTCTGCAAGAATGCGACCGCTTTGATCCGGCTAATGTCGAGTTCGCTATTTCCTTGCTCGACTGTCGCTATCTTGCCGGCGATCCCGATCTCTTCGCGAGGTTGCATGACAAGGTTATTCCAAGATTAATGACGCGAGAGTCGCAGTCTCTGTTGCAGCGACTGGCCGACGTTACGCGCAGCCGCTACGAAAAATTCGGCAACACCATCTTCCATCTCGAACCGGACGTCAAAGATACGCCAGGAGGTCTGAGGGATTGCAACGTCGCGCTTTGGCTCAGCCTGCTTTCCTCTATGGATAAACTGCAAGTCTGGCCTGATCCCAACTCCCTGCTGTCTCCTTCAGCACGAAAACAGTTTGACCCCGCGCTGGATTTTCTGATGTCTGTTCGATGTTTTTTGCATATGCGGCACGGCCGCGATGATAACACGCTCTCATGGGACGCGCAGGAAGAGGCGGCCCAGCGCGGAATCGGAGCGTACGAATCTAAAGAACTTTCCGCCGCCGAATGGATGAAACTCTATTTCGGCCACGCCCGCTCGATTCATAGGACCGCGACACAATTGCTCGAAGAGATTCCGGCCGCATGGTCGTCGCTTTCGCGGCACTTTCAAACGTTGCGAGCCCGCGTCTCTGATAATGATTTCTCCGTGGTTGATGGCTTGGTTTTCCTGCGTGAGTCTTCTGCGTTGCGAGATCCAGAAGTGTTGCTGCGGCTTTTTCATTTCACCGCACGTCACGACGTACGGCTCAGCACGACTACGGAATACAAGGTTGAACAGATATTGCCATCCCTCGCGGCCACGCCGCCAAAAGGAGCCGAGTTGTGGCTTTATCTGGGAGAAATTCTCACCCAACCGCATGCCGCCGACGCTTTGCGCGCCATGCATTCGCTGCGACTGCTCACGTTGTTGCTACCAGAGTTGAAACCCATTGATTCTCTGGTCGTGCGCGATTTCTATCACCGCTTCACTGTTGATGAACACTCCTTCCTGGCAATCGAAACCCTGCACCGGCTGCGGGAACCGCGATCGGAGTGGGAAAAGCAATATGGCGAAATCCTGAACGAACTTGAAGATCCAGAACTGCTCTATCTATCTCTTCTGTTACACGACACGGGCAAAGGCGTCGTTTCTGAAAATCATGTGGAAGGCAGTCTGGTCCTTGCAGAACGATGCCTGCAGCGTTTGGATCTCGAATCGTCGGAGCGGGAGACCGTTCTTTTTCTTATTGGCAATCATCTGGAAATGTCGGCTGCGCTTCGCCGCGATATTTTCGATTCAGCAACCGTAGCTGCATTTACAGAAAAAGTAGGCACTCCCGAAAGGCTCAAGATGCTCTGCCTGTTTACCTACGCGGACATCAAGGCCGTCAATCCGGATGCGCTGACGCCATGGAAAGCTGAAAACATTTGGCAACTGTACATTGCAGCCACGAACCAATTGAGTCGCAATGTTGACCAGCGTCTGCACCCTGACGCTGATGTCCATAACGAGAAGATCGCTCATCTGCGCACGCTGGCTCCTACTGCGGGCAAGCGAGTGAAAGCTTTTCTCGAGGGATTGCCGCAACGCTACTTGAAAACCTATACGGCCCACGATGTGCTGCACCATCTGGAAATGGCGGAGGCCTTGGGGAAACATCCCGTGCAGCTTGATTTAACCCGCGGGCGACACTGGTTCGAACTGACCCTGGTTACGAATGATCGGCCGTTTCTTTTCGGCAAAGTGGCCGGAACCCTGGCTGCGTGGGGCATGAACATTGTGAAAGCGACGGCTTTCTCAAATCAAGCCGGAACCGTGGTCGACACATTTTATTTCACCGACCGCTTCCGCACGCTCGAACTGAACCTCTCAGAGTGGGAACGTTTTAAGCGTGGCGTCAGTGACGTCTTAGTGGGCGAGACGGATCTAGATCGCATGCTGAAAAGCCGAATGCAAGCCGAGGAGAAGAAGGGCCACCCGAAGGTAAAGATCAAGATGTCAATTCAGTCTGACAATCTTTGCTCTTCCAACAGCACGCTGGTACAGGTGGTCGCACAAGACCGTCCGGGGTTGCTGTACACAATCGCCTCGTGTTTTTCCCATCAGAACTGCAACATTGAAATTGCACTCATCGATACGGAAGGCCAGATGGCGATTGATGTTTTTTATCTCACCGCAAATCGAAACAAGCTCGCGCCCGAACACCTGAAACAAGTGGAGGCCGCATTGAGAGGAGCCTTGCTTAGTGGGCCTTAAACGTTATATTCACCACGGAGACACAGAGTCACCGAGAAGGGAAAACTTGCAGGTTTCACTCTGTAACTCTGTGTCTCGGTGGTGAAGAAGTTAGCCCGAGCCAAAGACCAACAGCCAACGACTGGCTTCCCAAAAAATACATTGCGGTCATCGAAATTGTTGATTGTACTTTGCTCCCCTTCGGAGGGTACACAATAGAAGATGACCAGCAGTTCTCCTTCCGTCGATCACGATGCCTGTGGCGTGGGATTCGTGGCGCAACTTGGCAGCAAAGGTTCGCGCGAAGTGGTGGAGCGTGCGCTCGAAGCCCTGCGCCGGCTTGACCATCGCGGCGGCGTGGACGCCGACGGTAGAAGCGGCGACGGAGCCGGCCTGCTGACCCCCATTCCAGATAAGTTTTTTCGAAATTGCGCCCGCGAAGCCGGGATCGAATTGCCTGCCGAGTATGCACTGGGGATGGTTTTCTTGCCTCGCGACCGGCAGGATAGCGCGCGCGACTTGATCGCCAGGCTTGCGAGACGCCGCGGGCTGCGGTTATTGGGATGGCGCGCTGTCCCGACCAATTCCTCGATTGTTGGCCCCCGGGCGTTCGACACCATTCCTGTCATTCAACAATGCTTCCTGGCTTCGAATGAACCCATCGATCTGGAAGCTTATTTGTTCGGCCTGCGCAAAGAGGTGGAGTCTGCGGCGCCCGATGGAACCTATTTCTGCTCGCTATCATCGCGGACCGTCGTCTACAAAGGATTGCTAACGCCGGAGCAGTTGCCGGCATTTTATCCGGACTTAACCAATCCGGATTTCGTCAGCCCTTTCGCCATTTTTCATCAACGCTATTCCACTAACACGAACCCCAGTTGGTCGCTGGCGCAGCCGTTCCGTTTCGTCGCGCACAACGGCGAGATCAACACCATCAGCGCGAACCGGCGCTGGCTTCGCGCCAAAGAAGTTTCCCTGCGCCGCTCGCTTGGACTTCCCGCGGCAGCGCGCTTGCTCGAAGAACAAGTGAGCGACTCTGCCAGCTTCGACAATGCTTTCGAAATCTTCGTGCGCAAGGGATACAACGCCACGTCCGCGATGTGGCGCATGGTTCCACCAGCGCAAGGAGATTCCACCGACGACTCCGAGTTTTCATCTTTTCTGCAGGCACACGCGCGCGAGCAAGAACCGTGGGACGGTCCCGCTGCACTTATTTTTACCGATGGCCGCACCGTAGGCGCCAAGCTCGACCGCAACGGTTTGCGTCCGCTGCGGTACACGTTAACCTCGGATGGGTTGATCATTGCTGGCTCAGAGGTTGGAATTGCCGATTGGCATGACAAGCAGGTCATTGAACGCCAACGCCTGGGACCCGGTGAAATGCTGCTGGTCGATCCTGCGAATGGCAAATTCGTGCGTCCTGGAAAGCTGTCTGAGCTGGGTCAATGGCGGCAATTTGTTTCCGCCGTTTTGCCGGTGCGCATCAATCCAACGAATCAGGCGCCAATCGCCACGGCCGAGCCAAAGAAAGTCCTGGCGGCTCTGGGATGGACCGAAGATCAGTTCCGAGTGCTTTTCCAACCGCTCGTGCAAAATGGACAGGAAAGCGTCTGGAGCATGGGCGACGACGCGCCCGCAGCGTTTTTATCAACCATGCGGCGTCCGCTTTGGGACCATTGCAAGCAGCGCTTCGCACAAGTTACCAATCCTCCAATCGATCCACTGCGCGAAGCTCATGTCATGTCGCTGGATGTTCATCTGGACGACACTCTGCTGCTCTCTTCTCCACTGCTTGATTCCGGTCAGTTGCGGGAAATCCGGAGCATACTGCAACCGATCCAGCATATAGATTTCAGTTTTGACGTCGTAGATGGAATCGAGGGAGGAAAGCGGGTCCTGAAAAATCTTGAAGAAGCCGCGATTCACACTCGCCCGGGGTTTGTTCTGTTAAGTGATCGTGGTGTGAACGCCGAGAAGATAGCCCTCCCTGCGTTGATCGCGCTGGCAGCAGTTTGGAAATCGATGGTCCGCGGCGGATGCTGGAATATCCCGTTGATCATCGAGACAGGCCAGGTCGTCGATACACATCATATTGCCTTGCTGATCGCCGCAGGCGCTAGCGCAGTGTTTCCTTATGCGGCAATGGAGCAAGCGGCAAATTTGCGCTCGGATGGAGTCGCCGCGTATCGCTCAGCAGTCGAGAACGGGTTGCGCAAAGTAATCGCGCGTATGGGCATTTCGAAATTGGCCAGCTACCGCAACAGCCAGCTTTTCGAAATCATCGGCATCGAAAAAGATCTGCGAAATCGCTTTTTCGAAAACGCCGGCGGAGCTCTCGGTGGTAAAGACCTCGACGGACTCATCGAGGATTGCATCGAGCGCCACGCGGCCGCATTCAGAAGTGAAACGTCCCCGTTGCGAGATCTGGGGCTATATCGCTTTCGCCACGAAGGTGAGCGCCATGCAACCTCGCCTGAGTTGGTTCGTCGAATGCACCGTTTCATCAAGTCACCGACAAACGAAAACTATGACGCATTCACTGAACTCAGCGAAAAAAGACCGCCGGTTGCCATTCGCGATCTGTTGGACATCGCCCCGTCGACCTCAGTGCCACCGCAAGACGTTGAACCGGAGGCTTCGATACTCAGCCGTTTCAGCACTCAAGCGATGTCATTGGGAGCAATCTCTCCAGAGACTCATCGCACCCTCGCCATCGCCATGAACCGCCTGGGAGCGCACAGCAACACCGGCGAAGGCGGTGAAGATCCCGCGGTGTACAGCGATCAGCCTGAGGCCAACAACCGGGTAAAGCAGATAGCATCGGCGCGATTTGGCGTGACCACGGAGTATCTCGTCCATGCTGATGAATTAGAGATCAAGATCGCACAAGGCGCAAAGCCCGGCGAGGGCGGCCAACTCCCGGCGGGCAAAGTAACGGCGTACATCGCGAGGCTACGGCATTCCGTGCCGAACACAACGTTAATTTCGCCGCCGCCGCATCACGACATCTACAGTATCGAAGATCTCGAGCAACTGATCTACGATTTGCGTGCGGTCAATCCGCAGGCGCGAATCGGAGTAAAGCTAGTCTCCAGCACCGGCGTGGGGATCGTGGCCACGGGAGTTGCAAAGGCTGGCGCCCACGTCATCACTATCAGCGGTTACGACGGCGGCACGGGAGCCTCGCCTCTGACCTCTATCAAGAATACCGGCATGCCTTGGGAAATCGGTCTGCGCGATGCTCACTGCGCTCTGGTGCGCGCGGGGTTGCGGCGGCGGGTTCGACTGCGCGTGGACGGCGGATTCAAATTCGGACGAGACGTTCTCATCGGCGCGCTGTTGGGAGCCGATGAATTCGGTTTCGGCACGGCTGCTCTGCTGGCGCTGGGATGCGTCATGGCTCGTCAATGCCATCTGAACACTTGTCCGGTGGGCATCGCCACGCAAAACGAAGCTCTGAGACTGCGCTTTACCGGCAAACCGGAAATGGTGGAAAGCTACTTCCGTGCCGTGGCTGCCGAGGTTCGCGATCTCCTCGCGAAAATGGGTGCGCGTTCTGTCGACGCAATCGTTGGCGCGGTCGATCGGCTTCAGCCTCGCGACCAGGAGGCTGCGTCCATCCTGGCAGAACTGCTTCAACCGATCGAATCGCCACCGCAAACAACTTGTGCCCGCGAGCCCAATGGCACGCTTCAGTTCGCATTGGCGCAGGCCTTCGCGCACCGAGACCCTACGCGTGACAAACCCTTCCGCATCACCAACGCCGACCGGGCTATCGGAGCCAATCTGTCAGGCGAAATCCTGCGTTGGCGTTCCGAAATTGTTTCGCCGATCGATTACGAATTTATCGGGACCGCAGGCCAGAGCTTCGGTGCGTTCCTGGTTCCCGGAATCAATCTGCGTCTGCTTGGCGAAGCCAACGATTATGTAGGCAAGGGTCTGTCAGGCGGCAATATTGCCATCACAGCGGGGGCGGGAGCCTCGCTACGCGGAGACGTTTTGGCCGGTAACACGGTGCTGTACGGCGCCACCAGCGGCGAACTTTATATTGCCGGCCGCGCCGGAGAACGGTTTGCTGTGCGCAACAGCGGCGCACTCGCCGTAGTCGAAGGCGTCGGCCAGCATGCATGCGAATACATGACGGCCGGAATAGCGATTATTCTCGGGCCTGCGGGAATGAATCTCGGAGCCGGAATGACTGGTGGCTTGGCGTACTTGCTGCATGACGCCACGGCGCATGTGCACAATGAACAATCAGTTCGGCTCGCACCACTCGAATTGAAAGAAGAATTATGGCTTCGCCGAGTTCTTCGCCGACACGAATGTCTTACCGGAAGCCCGAAGGTTGCGCAGTTATTGCGCAGCGATCAGCCTCTGCCGTTCAGTCGCGTCGAACCGTTGTCTTTACCTTGTTCAATCGCGGAAACATGGGACGGAACCCTCAAACGTTTCAAAGTCAAGAAATCTCCGGTTTTCGATATATCACGCGCTATTCCGCTCGGTCATTTGCCCGCCTATCGAAAGCAGCGCGCACTGCGTCGTAATCAATAATTTGCAACCCTCCGTTATAATCACGCACGCATGGATTTCGACCAGCTAGTCACGTTCCTGCAAGTCGCCAAACTAGGCAGTTTTTCGCGCGCGGGAGAAAAAGTTTTCCGCTCACAATCCGCAGTCAGCAGTCAGATTCGCCTGCTCGAGCAGGAATACGGAGACAAGCTTCTCGACCGCTCAGGAAAGTCAGTGCGGCTAACGCCGGCAGGAAGAGTATTGTTTGCCTACTCCGAGCGTCTGATCAGGTTGCGCGACGAATCGTTACTCGCCGTCGCCGATCAGGGCGCAACACCTCGCGGAACGCTTCTAATCGGCGCTAACGAAGCAACCTGCCTGTACGTGTTGCCGGAGGTGTTCGCCGAATATTGCCGGCTTTATCCCGGAGTACAAATCAGCATCTACCGCAACTTCAGCTACAAAATTATCGAAAAACTGGAGAACGGTTCGATCGATGTCGGTATCGTAACCTTGCCTATCAAGTCTCCCAGCCTGAAAGTGCATTCCATTTTTCGCGACCAGCTTATGCTGATGGTCAGTCCGCAGAACTTGCTGGCCAAACTAAAACACGTATCAGTCGCAGACATCGTCACTCAACCGTTGTTGTTACCGAGAACCGGTTACAGCCGCCGCGTAATGGACAAACTATTTCGACCGTACCGCGCTCAATTGCAAGTGAGGATGGAACTACCCAGCATAGGAATGATCAAGAGCTTCGTCGCCGCGGGACTCGGGGTTTCGCTGATAAGCGCAAGTTTCGCCCGCGATCAGGTGCTGGCTGAGCGAGTGAAGCTGATTCCGCTCCAAGGGGTGGAGTTGTGGCGCGAATTGGGACTCGCGTATCGTCGGGATCGAACCCACACCCGACCGACAACTACATTCATCACCACAGTTCGGCAACTTTCCGCCGTCGCGAAGTAGCCTGACCCTGGTCATCATTCACAGAGTAAGAAAAAGGGGCACAACGTTGGTGCCCCTTTCAGTCGAACCGAACTAGTAGCTCAGAGCTTCACTGCGCGATGAACGTCATGCCATGCGGGCTAACCATGCCCGTGACAATCGGAGTGAGCACTCCGGTGTGAACATTGAGCCGGCCTACAAAGGTTGGCCCCGCGGAGAACGCCTCACTCGGCCCGAAAAATGGCGCTGTGATTGAGTAAACGGTCTCGCCGTCGCGGTCCGAAACCAGAATGACGCCCTGCGAGGTAAGTGCCAAGACCGTATCGTCGATTTGAGTAGCTTTCTTGTCGGCGCTTAGCCGCAGATGAAATACACTCTGGTCCGCGAATCCCGGATGGTGGACGAAGATCAGTTCGCCGTCGGCTTGACTGTCAAGAACCAGGTCGCCCTCCGGATCATTCATCATGGAATCCGGATCTTGAAGATTGAGTTTGATCGGCTTGCCCGTAGTTATGTCTGTGGCGTTGGCGTCGCCGAGAAGAACTGGGGTCACGTCAACCCTATCGCCATTCAGCGTAGCTTTCACGATAGCTTGCTTGGTGTTCGGGTTGTTGGACGGATTTGAACAGCTGATATAAACGTCGTCGCCGATAAACGCCATATCGTCATATCCGCCTCCGTGAGCTGGCTTCGTGAAAGCATATCTTTTCGAGCTCCAATTGCGCGGATCGATAATAACCAGGTTCGGATTCGCGTCCTCGTTCTGCAGGGCCCACAACAGGTTAGTTTTCGGATCCACCTTCAGTCCGTCATTATGGCCCTTCACTATGACTTTATGCAGGACGGTACCGTCCAGGGCATATTCGACAATCGTGCTGTGGCCACCACCCTTAGTCCCGGCATTGTTTCCGTAGCCAATAAACACGCGATCGTTCCAAAGAGTAATGGAATCAGGCTGGAAATATACTTTAGGAACGCTGGTGGCAAATACCGAAACAGTGTAGGGAGGAACAGCCGTAACTTGGGCAGATGCCGTCACTATCGTCCCCATCGCCAAGAACACTATTAAGCAAATCGCAGGAATGCGGGCGCTGCAGGTTCTATTTTCAGATATTGAATTCATGGGTGTGGCCTCCGAGAAGATTTCGCAAAGTGGGCGCGTAGAGGACGAGTGTAAGCTTTGGCCGTCGCAGCTTGGTTACAGAGTGGTTAAAGACAAGTTAATAATTACGCACGTTTCTGGCTTTCATTCAGACAAGCTTCGCATGTGGAAGAGGAATTTAGGATTGCTCTTGCGGGACCATCGAATGTGTCGGAGCAATCTCGCCTACCGACCTGCCTTGCTTCAACCACGCGATGCGAATAACTAATACTTCACAATTGCGGCGAACGATTTTGGATCCAAGCTGGCGCCGCCAACCAATGCGCCGTCGATTTCCTCTTCTGTCATAAGTGCTTTCGCATTTTCAGGTTTCACCGAACCCCCGTAGAGGATGCGCAGATTATTCGCGAACTGCTCACCAAAAGCCTTCGTGGCCTCCCCGCGAATCAAGCTATGCGATTCTGCGGCCATCCCTGGTGTCGCAGTTTTGCCTGTTCCGATAGCCCAGACCGGCTCGTACGCAACTACCAGTTTGCCCGCTTTCTTGCTGGAAATAGCGTGGAAAGCCCGCAGGCATTGGCGGCGCAGCACGTCTTCAGTCAGTCCCGCTTCGCGTTCCTCGAGTACTTCGCCGACGCAGACAATAGGCGTGAGTCCGGCTTCGAGAGCGGCTTTTAATTTTAAGTTCACAGTGTCATCTGTTTCGCCAAAATACTGCCGCCGTTCGGAGTGGCCAATAATGACGTGAGTGCATCCGACGGCCAGCAACATGCTTGCGGAAATTTCGCCGGTAAAAGCGCCTTCTTTTTCCCAGTGCATGTTTTGCGCCCCAATCGCCACGTTCGAGCCCCTGGCAGCATCCACCGCTGCATAAAGATCGACGAATGGAGGACAGACGACCATTTCATCGCGATCGTGATCAGCCACCAACGGAAGAAAGTGACGGAAAAATTCACCAGTCTGTTCAGGGTTCTTGTACATCTTCCAGTTGGCGGCGATCAGCTTCTTACGGGCCATAGGGTCCTTTCAAAAAGTACGCGCGGGTCCGCCCTGCGCTCACAGAAATCCGATACTCTCCCAGAAATTGTTCAGGAAGTGCGAAGGAAAACACATGCACAGATCCTTCGCCACGCTCAAGATGACAACGGTGATTTAGTTCGCAAGGCAACGTGTCGCTAGCAGTAAACAGGAATGGTTACTTCTTATCAGTCAGCGCTTCCACGCCAGGGAGCTTTTTCCCTTCCATGAACTCCAGAGAAGCACCGCCGCCGGTCGAGATGTGAGTCATCTTGTCGGCGACGCCGGCTGCGTGTACAGCAGATACCGAATCGCCGCCGCCCACAATCGAAATCGCGCCAACATTTTCTGCGATTGCGCGAGCGATCTTGAAAGTTCCTTTGCTGAATGGAGAAACTTCGAACACGCCCATCGGGCCATTCCAGATAATCGTGCGAGCTCGCGAAACTTCTTCCGAAAACAATTCTACGGTTTGCGGTCCAATATCGAGACCCATCATGTTAGGCGGAATCGGCTGACCGCTGTTCACGATATGGGTGACTGCGTTGACATCAATTCTGTCAGCCACAACGTGATCAATTGGCAACAGGAATTTCAGCTTGTGATTCCTGGCTTCCTGCAAAAGTTGGCGCGCCAGATCAAGCTTGTCTTCTTCGACTCGCGACTTCCCTACCTGCTCCCCCTGTGCCTTCAGAAATGTATAAGCCATGGCTCCGCCGATAAGCAGCGTGTCCACTTTACCCATCAGATTTCGGATGACTTCGATCTTATCGCTAACTTTAGCTCCGCCCAGAATCGCTACAAAAGGCTCCTCGGGGTCCTGCAAAGCCTTGCCCAGGTAACGAAGCTCCTTCTCCATGAGCAATCCAGCGGCCGACTTTTTGACAAACTTTGTGACGCCGACAGTCGACGCATGGGCGCGATGCGCGGCTCCAAAGGCGTCGTTCACGTAATAATCGGCAAGGCTGGCCAATTGCTTGGAAAATTTTTCGTCGTTCGCTTCCTCTTCGACGTGAAACCGCAGATTCTCCAGAAGCAGGGTTTGTCCCTTTTCCAGCATGCCGGCAATCTCTTCGGCTTCCGGGCCAACGCACTCGGGAGAGAATCCGACGTTCTCGCCGCGAGCCAACTCCTTGTCGAGCAGCATTCGCAGACGCTCGGCTACCGGCTTGAGGCTCAGCTTCGGATTGGGTTTGCCTTTGGGCCGCCCGAGATGCGAAGCCAAAATCAGCCGTGCACCGTGACGCAACGCGTACTCAATAGTTGGCAGAGTTTCGCGGATGCGAGTATCGTCCATCACCCGTCCGTCCTCCATGGGCACGTTGAAATCGACGCGCATGAGAATGCGATTATCATTCACCGGTAGATCGCGGATGGAAAGCTTCGACATTATTTAATCCTTAGCGCAGCAGGCTAGCGCAGGATGCCCTCGCGACAGCCGGCGAGACGCCGGCGCTACGAAACCTTATAGACCTTTCTTACCGATGAAGTTGATCAGATCCCGCACGCGACACGAATATCCCCACTCGTTGTCGTACCAGGAAATCACTTTGACCAAGCTTCCGACCACGAGAGTCATTGGCGCATCCACGATTGAGGAACGAGAGTCTCCGCGGAAGTCAGATGAGACCAATTCGTTCTCTTCGTATCCCAGGTAACCCTTAAGCGGTCCCTCCTGCGCTGCTTTCTTGAGGGCAGCGTTTACTTCTTCCTTGGAAGTTTTCTTTTCCACCTGCGCAACCAGATCCACCACCGAAACATTCGGCGTGGGAACGCGCATAGCGAACCCGTCCAGTTTGCCCGCCATGTCAGGAATCACAAGCTTTAATGCTTTGGCCGCACCAGTGGATGTCGGAATCATGTTGAGCGCGGCTGCCCGCGCGCGGCGCAAGTCTTTGTGAGGAAAATCCAGAATTACCTGATCGTTGGTATAGGAGTGGATGGTCGTCATAGTGCCGAAAAGAATTTTGAAGTTGTCGTGAACAACTTTTACGATGGGCGCCAGGCAGTTCGTGGTACACGAGGCATTCGAAATAATGTTGTGCTTGGCCGGGTCGTAAACCTGCTCATTGACTCCCAGTACGATCGTGACGTCTTCATTTTTGGCGGGCGCGGAGATGATAACTTTTTTCACCGGACCGCGAACATGCTTTTTGGCGTCGTTGGCATCGGTAAAATGGCCGGTCGATTCCAGCACAACTTGGGCGCCGACTGAGTCCCACGGAAGCTTCGCGGGATCCCTTTCGGCGAAAACCTTGAACGTCTTGTTGTCTACGCTAATACTATCGGGACCAGCAGAAATCTCATTGCGCAAGTTGCCGAGAATGGAATCGTATTTGAGCAGGTGCGCCAGCGTCTTTGGACTGGTGAGATCGTTGACCGCGACAACTTCGATGTTCGGATCGTTAAGCGATGCGCGAAAAACATTGCGCCCGATGCGTCCAAAGCCGTTAATACCTACTTTAATAGCCATCTAGCCTCCATGAGGATGATGAAAGATACGGCGAAAAAATTATGCGGGGCCGGAAAGTCAAAATGTTAACAGGGAACGAGAACCGCAGCAAATGAGCCTAAGCGAAACTGAACGCGGCAGATGTCTCTTCTACCCGGATTGGGAGAGCCCTGACGCTAAGATCAGGAGTTCGGCTTGAAATCACTGATCTCGATATAGACATTCTTCTTGCTCCACAGAAACGTAATTCGCGTCAGCCAGTATTTCTTTCGAATTGTTTTGCGGGCACGAGGCCACTCTACTTCAGGGAGTATCCGGGCCGTCGCCGCGAAAGTCGGGCCGATGATTTTCCCTCGAATAGTGCAAGGAGCGACAAGCACATGAGGAGTATTCCGGATGCGTTTATGTTTCCCGGAATCGCTGCGCGTCATCACGTAAATCTTGTCCTCGTCCGCTCCAAACCAAACCGGCGTGGCAACCCCGACGCCACTCTTTCGGAAGGTTGTGAGGCTTACGTATTTCTGGCCGTGAAGCTCGTGGGGAATAGCCATGCAGATATTCTAACGTCATTACTCTCTGTTGAACCAAGTGCAACTTCCGCTGACCGGCTTGGTACCTTTCATGCGGATACGTTGCCCGCGGGGCCGTGGGTGTGTTACAAGCCAGAGATGCGCAAATGGATGAGCGAGCGCTTAAAGCGCCGCAAAAAGGAGCCGGAAAAGGCGGGCGCGGAGCCCGCGCCAGCTCCGCTGCAGCCAGCTTTCTACGATACCCAACCGGCGCCAGAAGAGCCCCCAGCCGAACGGAACCAGCCAAGATCGACGCCTCTGCAACCTGAGGCCGCGCACGATTTAGCGCCCTCCGAGCCGCAGGCGGCGAACCCACGGCAGGCCGGAAACGCAGACGTCACCAAGCGCCGTCGTCGACGTGGCAGAGGCGGCCGCGGCAGAGGACGGAACGGTTCGTCTGCCGCACAATCGGTAACCGGCAGCGAGCCATCAATATCGACGCAACCTGCTCCCCACGAGACTGCGCCTTTACCAAGTGCTCATGGTGCCAGCGCACCATCGCAGCCTGAAAAACCAACGCAACCTTCAAAGGGCGTAGTCGTGCTGGCAATTGGGCTGCCGGGTTCCGGCAAGAGCTCGTGGTTCAAACGTCATGACATCACTCCACTTTCCAGCGACATGTTGCGCGCTCTTCTGTTTGACGATCCCACGGAGCAGCGGTTTCAGGATCTGATTTTTTCCAACCTGCGTTCCATGCTGAAGGCCCGTCTGATCGCGCGGCGTCCCATGAATTACGTGGACGCTACCAATCTGACGCCTCACGAGCGCAATGGATGGGTCAAACTCGCAAAGGATTACGGCTACGAAGTGCAGGCGGTATTCTTCGATGTGCCAGTTGAGGTTTGCCTGGAGCGAAACCGGCGCCGAGAACGCAAAGTGCCGGAAGATGCCATGCGCCGCATGGCCGGGAAGCTCAAGCAGCCGACTTTCGAAGAAGGATTTTCGAAAATCACCGTTGTGCGTGTGAAGCAAAAGGAATGAGAAAACTCTTCTAGTCTTTCAAATAAGGCAATAATTCCTTAAACCCAGTCGCACCAGAAGAGCGGAGTAACTCGTAGATCATCATTTCGGTCGACGAGATGACCGCGCCCGCCGCGCGCATCCGTTCCAGGCCAATCTTCCAATTCCACTCGGTGCGTGAACTTACCGCGTCCGAAGCCACATGAACGATGTATCCTTCGCGCACAGCCGCTAGCGCGGTCTGGGCGACGCAGATATGACTCTCCATACCACACAGCAGAACCGTATTTCGCTTTCCCGGCATGCGCTTGAGTACGGAACAGAACGCGTCGCTTCCAAAACAGGAGAACATGTGTTTGTCGATGGCTTCGGTTTCAGGCAGCAGCGACGCGATCTCGGGCACCGTGTCTCCCAACCCCTTGGCATATTGCGTGGTCATCAGGGCGGGAAGTTTCAGGATCGTGGCAAGCCGAATCAGCAACTGACAGTTTTTTACCAGTTGCGCTTTCTGAAAAATCGGCGGAAGAAGTTTCTCCTGGATATCGATGACGAGTAGAGCGCATCTTTCAGCCTCAAGAGGCGTGCGCGCAATTTCGGCATACTCACCACTTAGCGAAGTGATGTTACCAACTGCAGTCACCATAGGAACTCTCCTGGATGAATCTTAAACCGTAGGCCTCTTTAAAAGCATCAGTGCCGGCCCCGCGAAACAGGTTCCCGCAATTGTTGACCGCAACGCTCACAGCCCCATAGAATCAGAACGGCAGATCTTCCGCCTACGCCACACTCTGCCCCCTCGTTCAATGGTAGGACACCTGCCTCTGGAGCAGGTTATCGGGGTTCGAATCCCTGGGGGGCAGCCAGGTTTAATCGATTATTGATAGAGGCTTCCTGCCTTTTTGGTCTGTCACGCCGCCATGGTTGGCGATCTGTAGAGGCATAAGTTGCTAGCGGGGGACGCTGGTAAGGCTGAGGTTGCGCTTGCGCAATGACTCGAACCGGTGGTCTGTGAAATACTCCTAACACCTTTAGCGACTAAATTCCCAGACTCGGGTTAGGAGCTGCAGTCAGAGGCAACTTCGGAAATGTCAACAGTCCGGGTTTTAGTGGTGGATGACTACGAACCGTTTCGGCGATTCGTCTGTTCAATGCTGGGGAGAAAACCAGAATTCCAAATCGTCGGGGAGACCTCAGACGGACTGAACGCGGTTCGCAGAGCCGAAGCATTGCAGCCCGACTTGATTGTGCTCGACATCGGGCTGCCAACCCTGAATGGAATCGAGGCCGCTCGACGAATTCGCAAACTCTCCCCGAAATCCAAAATACTTTTTGTAAGCCAGGAATCACTTGCCGATGTGGTGCAGGAAGCTCTCAGCGTCGGGGCGATGGGCTACGTGATTAAGGCATTCGCTGGAAGCGAATTGCTATCTGCCGTACGAGCGGTTCTTGAGGACAGGCAGTTTATCAGTAGCGGATTGTCGGATCACCCTTTCGATGCCGCGCCAGACGTGGCAACCCTCGGCGTCTGCCCTGACGAAGCGGTCTTGTCGCCCGTGCCGAGCAGCACGGAAATCACTCGCGGCCACCAGGTTGAATTTTATTCCGATGATCCAGCGTTCATAGCTGGATTTTCCTGTTTTGTCGAAGCCGCACTCGAGGCGGGAAAAGCCGCGATCGTGGTCGCGACCGAGTCACATCGTGAGGGCATTCTCCAGAAATTGCAGAAACCCGGCGTGGATATGATTGCCGCAATTGAAGAGGGGCGCTATGTACCTTTAGATGTCGGCGAAACACTCTCGACCTTCATGGAGAATGACAGTCTCGACCCCGTGCGATTTCTACGAGTGATTGGTGATTTGATCGCAGCCGCGGCTCAGGCGACCGTAGGGGACCTGTCGCGGGTTGTGATTTGCGGGGAATGCGCTTCTATCTTATGGGCGGAAGGCAAGGCAGATGCGGCTATTCACGTGGAGCAACTGTGCAGCAAGGTAACCAAACAATACGAAATTGATGTCCTTTGCGGATTCTCCTTAAGCAGCTTTTGTCGCGAGGAAGACAAGCAAATGTTTCAGAAGATTGGCCGCGAATAATAAAATAACCATCCGTGCGCCAAGGAACGGCTCTTGGCCCCTCTTCGCACCTCGAACGCGCTTCCAGAACTGAAAGCCACGCAAACGAGCCGTTTCTAAATTACCAGTAATATCTCAAGTGAGCGCGACGATTACTATCCCAGCATTCGTCGCTATCGAAATCGCAGGTCGGGTAAAGTTTGCCCCAGCCCACAGCGGACTCAATACGCTCTGCGGGAACGCCCAAGCGGATCAGGTCTTGCCGGGCGATATCAGCGCGTTTCTGAGCCAGAACCAGGTTGTAGACGATGTCGCCCCGGCTGTCGGTGTAGCCGTCGATGCGAATGCGAACGTCCGGGTGCGCCATAAGATACGCCACATCGGCGTCCAGGGTCGCCTTGTTAGTCGGGTCCTCATACTGGTCGAAGGCAAACAGGATGTCCTTGATATTGTGCCGGAAGTCTACAGCCTCAGGTGAGGCTGGCGGCCAAGGACCCTGTGCCGCCGCTGGGCGCGCAAAAACTAGGAATACGAAAATAACCATGCAAGAAATCAATGTTTTTATTGCATACACTTCGCGATAGTGCGTCATTGTGCGCTCTCCTGTTGAACCACCCTCTGCCTGAGACAGTAGCCAGATAAGGACGCAGCGGGAACTGGTAAAAGTATCAGGCCGACCGACCGGATCATGCGCGGCGCATCGCAAAAAGCGGACCCACCTGCGCAACTGCCATCCCGCTGTAAAAATTGACAGGTTCCAAAACCCCGGTATTGCGATTAACTAAGGTCGGTGCTGAGCGTTTCTGAGGAGGACCGCTCGACTAACGCCCCATGACTCTTTGAGCTCTAGGGCGTTTTGTTTTACTGTGTGAAATAGAGGCAATATGTCGTTCAGGTGGATTGCCGCGATGTTAGCGCCTTTCATCGCCTTGGCCGCTGTCGCCCAGGTTGACGTCCAGGCTATTATCGAGCGATCGGTGCAGACAAACAATAAAGACTGGCAAGCCGCCCCCGCATATTCCTTTTCTGAGCGCGACCTGCAAAATGGGCACACCCGCACGTCAACAGTGACGATGATTCTCGGTTCCCCTTACCAGCGCCTCGAGGCAGTCAATGGCAAACCGCTGACGCCGGACGAACAGGCCGAGGAGCAGAGGAAACTGGAAAGCGTTAAGGCTCAGCGCTGCGGTGAATCGAAACAAGAAACCAGCGAACGGATTGCCAAATATGAAAAGGAACGCACTCACGATCAACAGTTGATGGACGAAATGGCGAAGGCTTTTAACTTTGAGCTGGTGGGCGAGCAGAAATCTGGTTCATTCGACGTTTATGTACTAAAGGCAACTCCGAAGCCTGACTATCAACCACCCACCAAGGAAACTAAAGTGCTCACCGGGATGCAGGGAGAGCTTTGGATCGATAAACAAACCTTTGAGTGGGTCAAAGTCGAGGCCGAGGTGATCCATCCGGTTTCAATCGTGGGCTTCTTGGCTCGCGTCGAGCCTGGCACCCGGTTCGAGTTAAAGAAGGCTCCAGTCGAGCCGGGAATTTGGCTCCCGGAGCATTTCGCTATGAAGTCACGGGCAAGAATTTTCATGCTCTACACCAGCAAGAACGAAGAAGACGAAACCTATTTTGATTATCACAAAGCCGTTCTCAACCAAGCTGCCGCTTGCACGGGGCCAGCTCCCCGGGGAAACGAACTGTCCTCATCTAACGCGCAAGAAGTGCAATGAATTACCCGCGGCCAAAAAAAATCGGGACCAGTCGAACGGACTGGTCCCGAAAACTGACGTTTCTGTTTTATTTCTGTGCCGGACGGATGCTGCCGTCAGGGAGCAATGGAAATTCGCGAGAGTGATCCGCAAAGCGAACTTTCTCGTAGTTTTTCCGTAGAGCGGTAATGCGGTAGTCGAACTTTACGTTGGAGGTTCCGTTCCCGAGTTCGCGCACTTCGAAATCGGTGGCGGTCTTTTGGTTGACGTACAAGCCCTTGCAATCGCCGTTGGGAGTCAGGAACACGTGATACTCAACACCGCTGTTGACGGTTTGGATGAACCGTGCATCGAAGCGAACGGTAGCAACGCCACCGACCAGTTGCGCTGAACCGAAGTCTTCAAACCAGTTCTTTGGAGATTCGATAGCGGCCAGGGCAACCTGATGCTTTCCACCATCAACCGGAACGACGGCATTCTTCGATCCCGTGCAAGACAGATCGCCTTCCGGATCGATGTTGCAGCCAGCTCCGTCTCCGTTATCGACGGCAAACATATATCCAGTCGAACCCGTCGCAAAGTTGTAACCGAACAGGGTGTAGTAGCTGCCACCGTTGGCTTGGAAAATTCCGGCAGCTTTGTTATCCGTGGTGCCGATAACCGCATAGTTCGCTAATCCGGTCGAACTGTCGTTCTTTCCGCCATCACCCCAGGTACCGCCGGCACCGTTGCCCCATGCGCTGCCGGTGTTGCTTTCGCCGCTGGTGGAGGTTTCGCCGAACACAGCAGCGCCTGCTCCCAGTGAGTCAGTCTGCGTGTTGTTGCCGGTGACAGTGTTATTGGCACTGCTGCCGCCTTTAGTCGCGCTCACACCGCCCGACACGTCGACGTTTCCGCTGGCCTGGTGCATGATGGAATTGCCGACACTGTGCGTGCCTGTGAATACTGCGATCTTGCCTTTAGTTCCAGAGCCCGTGATGTTTGTTTGGGAACTGTCTTGTGCTACTGCCGTCAGGCTAAAGCATGCCAAGGCGAGCAGGAAATATCGAACCGACTGTTTAACGCTCATCTGAAGTACCCTCCTGGAATATTTTTGCGCTCGGTGCGCGTGTAGTTGCGAAACTTCGCCACCCAAATCCGCAGCGGCGAGTGTCTCATTAGGAAACCTTGGGGCTTGGAACCCCCAACGTCGCTGCCCCTTTCGGAAGCGCCGGGATAGTGCCTCAGTGCCCTTCTGCTTGCAATAGCGGATATCTGTCGGCGCCTTACTTTTCATGTTCCCGTAACATGCTGAAACAACTACAGATGGTGCGAAATGATGAAATCGAGGTAGAATGCCGTGCTTCATTTTGGGGGAGGAATGTGGAGCTAGAACCAGCCCGCGTCCCGGGCTCGATCAGATTCGGTGAAGACTTTGAGTTCGACTCACGCGCCTGCAGGCTGCGTCGCTCTGGTCGTGTGCTCAAGTTAGAGCGCATTCCCATGGAAATTCTCGCGGTCTTAGTGGAGCAAAGAGGACAGCTCGTCAGTCGCGAACACATCGTTGAGAGAATCTGGGGCAAGGACGTTTTCCTCGATACCGACAACAGCATCAATGGTGCAATTCGCAAAGTCCGGCAAGCCCTTAGGGACAATCCCGAAGAACCACGATTCATTCAAACTGTCACGGGAAGGGGATATCGTTTCATAGCACCGGTAATCGATCCCGAGGTGCAGAAAGTTGTTCCCGAGCCCGAGCCTCATCCTCAGACTCCGCCTCAGTCTCAATCTGACCCTCCAGCTCCTGAGCCTTTGATCGTCAAGCGGGTTCGTTCCAGATGGTGGGTCGTGTTCGCAATCTCCATCGCCTTCATGATCGCCTTAGGTGCTTATCTGTGGTCCCGTTCTCAGACCCGGCGGGTGGCATCGGACGGCCGGCTGATGCTTGCGGTCCTTCCTTTCGAAAATCTGACCGGGGATCCCAGTCAGGATTACTTCAGCGACGGCATGACGGAAGAGATGATTGCCCGGCTGGGAAGTCTTGATCCTGTGCATTTGGGAGTGATCGCGCGAACCTCCGTGATGCAATACAAACATAACAAGGAGGCCCTTGATCAAATCGGCCGTGAACTCGGAGTCCAATACGCAATGGAGGGTAGCTTCCGCAGCGATTCCGGCGGATTGCGAATTACCGCACAGTTGATCGAAGTGCAGCATCAAACTCATCTTTGGGCGCGCCAATATGATCGCCAACCGGGCAACCTGCTAGCCATTCAGGGCGAGATCGCGCAAGAAATCGCAAACGAAATTGACTCCCGGATCGGAAGTAATGAGCGGATCAAATCTCGACCGTCACTCTCGCCCTCGGAGTCGGCGGCTTACGAGCTGTATCTTAAGGGCCGCTTTTTCTCTAACAAGAGGACAGTGCAAGGCCTGCGCCAGGCGAGCGAGTATCTTCAGCAGGCGGTTGCCAAAGATCCGAAATACGCTCCAGCTTATGCTGGCTTAGCAGAATCCTACGCGCTGATGGGCGCATACAGTGGCTCACCGCAAATCGAGTTCATAGCAAAAGCGCGCACGGCTGTGAAGCGTGCCCTGGAACTCGACGAAGGGCTCCCAGAAGCTCACACCGCCTTGGCGGTTATCGCCCAGAACTACGACTGGGACTGGGCCACCGCTGAAAAAGAATACCGCCGCGCTATCCAACTGAATCCCAACTACGCCACCGGCCATCATTGGTACGCGGAGTGTCTTGCTCTGCAGGGTCGTTTCGGGGAGGCGTTTCCGGAGATCGAAAGCGCCCGCCAACTTGATCCATTGTCTCTCATCATCGCCGCGGACTACGGCGCAATTCTATATTTTTCCCGTCAGTATGACCGCGCCATCGAACAGTTCCGCAGCGTGTTGGACATGGAGCCGAATTTCCCTAGGGCTCACATGCTCGTCTGGGCTTATACGCAAAAAGGATTGTTCGCGGACGCCTTGGCCGACGCTGAAGCTTGGCGCCAAACTGACGGCTCTCCTAACTGGAGCTGGGTAATGATTGCTTACGTCTCCGGCCGATCAGGCGACCAGGCTCGGGCCAAGCTTGCTTTGGACCAACTTAAACGCTTGGAAACTCATGGCACGCTGGATCCTCTGTCATTTGCCGTAGCTTACATCGGTGTCGGGGACAACGACAGAGCGTTGGAATGGTTAGAAAAAGCCGGTGCAGAACGGTCCAGCAGTCTCACCGCCCTCAAGGTGGATCCAACTTACGACCCGCTGCGCAACGATCCCCGCTTCCAAGCGTTGGTACGCCGCGTCGGGCTAAATAAGTAATCCGGACGCGCTCGTAAATGAAGTCAAGCTGCGCGAAACTTTCCTTTTGTTGTCTGCCCCGAAACCCGGACAGCACGTGACAAATGTATTAACGAAACTCGATTTGTGATGCACCAAAGTAACTTGTCCCCGCATCATTAATATCGTTACCCTACAGTTTCGCCAAATTATCAGGTGCAATCGGATCGCATGGCCAGCGACATAAAGGCTGCGGTCTGCGCAAGGGTACTCGCGGAAGACCTTGACTGCGTTGCTGCGCTCGATGATTGCATCGCGAACGATCAAACTTTGGCGCGGGTGTCTTGAAGGTTGTTATGAAGCGTAAATGTTTGCTGTGGGTGCTCGCAGTTTCCCTTCTGCACCTCGGTGTGTCCTCGTTTCGAGCGGCCGGACTCGATGCGGACACAAACCTCGCAATGCACTCGTCTCCGCATCAAATCCGTGATGAAGTCGATCCCACCGATCAGCAGTCATGCGAATCGATGGGACAAATAGGCGTAGTTTATGAAACCGGGAATGCCGGCCCACCTGACATCGGATTACGGATTACCGACCCCCGTGGCCGGAAAATCGGATACGATCCGCGAGCCCCAAAAGTCTGGCAAGAGTTGCCACTCGCTGACGGCTTTGTCGAGTGCAACGAACTTGAAGAGAAGACGGGTCTCAAGCATTGCGCAGCTCACATCCAGATCTGCGGGCCTGTCAGCGGCACTTATAAGTTGGAAGTACTGCCGACGCGCAACGGCACGTACTCAATCACCGTGATGGGCACGAGTGAATCGACGCGCGATCAAGCCGGTCCGCACTCGACCGCTTCACGCGCCGAATACCGGAGCGAGATACGAAAGCAGTCACCCGACGTACTAACATTGAACTATTCGCGCGAGGCCGGCACCAAAATCAGTCTCGGTAGGAACGACGCGCAAGTCGCGGCCAGTGACAAGAGCCGAGCTAAACCATCCGCACACTAATCAGGATTTAACGCACACCAGGCGCCACCCTTTGAGCGTGGCGCCTGGCTGTGGTTGCTGCGTGGTTAAATTCTACCGAGAATCAGCAGAATCACCACAATGAAAAGGACGAGTCCCACCCCGCCAGTTGGGGCATAACCCCACTCCCGGCTGTGCGGCCACCGTGGCAAAGCGCCAAAGAGGGCTAAGGCCAAAATCACGATCAAGATAGTGCCAAGCATGTCCGGCTCCTTAATTTCCTACAATTCAATCGGCGCCAGCCCACAAGAACGGGGCTCCGCGACGCTAGAGCTGCACGATTAGTTCAACATTGACGCCGGGGTACACTGGGTTGCAAAGGTAATACACCCCGTTGATGTCGATCACGTAAACGTCTTGCGTGTAGAGCCAGTTGTTCGGCCAGGGCGCGGAGACTCCAAACCAGTAGCCACCGTATTGGAAGCGGTGACTATTGAAATCGCCTTGGTTCACACGAAACGTGTGTTCGCGTCCAAAGTTGGCCTTGTAGCGGTCGTCAGGAATGCGCCCGTGGTTGCCTTCCGCGCGCTGTGCCTGCTGTTCGTGCTGCGCGGCAGGTTTTTCCTGCTGTGGTTTCTGCTCTTGCTGTGCGTGCTTCTCTTCTTGCTGTGCCGGCTTTTCCTGCTGAGCCCTCTTGTCTTCTGGCTGGGCGTGTTTTTCCTCTTGTTGGGAAGGCTTATCTTGCTGCACCTTTTTATCTTCCTGTTGTGAATGTTCGTCCTGCTGTCCGCGTTCCTCTTGCTGCGCGTAAACGGGAGCTGCTGCTCCCAGGGTCAAAGACAGAACTGCTGTGCCGATAATTCCTACTAGTTTCATGGGTGTTGCCTCCATTACAGCTCGCTGAATATTTCCTGCTTTACTGCAAGCTTCCAGTTGTTACGTTCGTGGAATTGCCAATGGCGTCGCCGGACACGAGAAGTTCAACTCTGCGGTTTTGCTGTCGGCCTGCGGAGCTGTTGTTTGAGGCTACCGGCGAGGTGTTGCCGAAGCCTGTGGCGCTCACTGAATTCGCGGTTACGCCTTGTTGCACCAGATAATCGCGGACCGATGTTGCCCGATTCTCCGAGAGCTTCTGATTCATTTCATCGCCCCCAATATTGTCGGTATAGCCTCCGACTGCAATGTTCAGTCCCGGATAAGCCAGCAAAATACCGGCGACCTTCGCCAGCTTCTCGCGTGCTCCTGATTTCAGGGAATACTGTCCCGTGTCAAACAGCACGTCTGACATGCTGATGATGAGGCCACGTGCGGTGTCGCGAGTCTGAAGGATGGAGTTCAATTGCTCAGACAAACGAGCGCGCATGGCAGCTTTATCGGTTTCCGCTTGCTGCGCGTTCATCTGGGCCTGCTGCGCGGCTAAACGGGATTGGTCAGCGTCGGCCTGAGCCGCTGTGACCGCTGCTGCTGATGCGGCCTGATTTGCTGCCATATCAGATTGTGCTTTGGCTGCGTCGGACTGGGCCTTAGCCGTGTCCAACTGGGCTTTGTCCCGCTGCCGGGTTGCGTCATCTGCCTGGGCTTGCGATTGTGCCTGTGCATCGGCCGAGGCTTGGCGTTCATCGGCCAGACGGGCGTCATCTAACGTCTTGACTGCGATCTCGCGTGCATCTTCGGCAGTTTGTACTGTGTCGCGGGCGACCGCAATCAGCGGCTTTTTCTGAACATTCTTTCTGGTAGCATATCCGTCCGCCGTAGTCATCAACTGGGTAGCGTGCTGATAGCTGTCGCTGGCGTACTGCTCGGCGCCTTCGGATTGCGCGATACGCACCGCATTGCGGGCTTCAAAGAATTCCAATGGCAGCTTGGCATTTAAAACCACGGGATCGAATTTGTAGCCAGTCGGAATATAGCCGCCGCGCTCCATCAATTCATACTTCGCATTGACGGTCTCGACGGTTCCTTCAGTATCCTTGCGAATAACGTTTTCGAGGATCACGACGTTGCTGGGTTGCCGAACCGCATAATAAGGTTCTGCGGTAACGATCAAGGCGAAAGCCTGAAGATCGGTGGTCACGTGCAGCTTGCTGCGGCTGTTGCCGCCTACTAACACTTCGCCCAGATTTACGGCGCGTCCTTCCGGCGATATCGCCCACAGAATGTAGGTCAGATATTCGTTGCCGAAAGTGGTCGGCTTCTGCAGATTGCCGAATTCTGCGTCGATCTCGAGCGCTCCGCGCTTGCTGTTCACTTCGGCTTTACCATCGGCCGAAGGCATGAGGTCCGTGCCCGCGAAATCCACTTTTGTGGCCCCGCTGCGATGCTTATAGTTGACCGCTGGCGTAGTGCGGCTGGTGACGACTACGCGAAACGTTGGCGTGTGCGCCATCGGTTCGAGGGTCGTAGTATTTTGAGCAGTCTGAGCTACTGCGCTTAAACTTAGTACCAGTCCGACTGCGAATAACAGTTTCAATTTCATCCTGTCTCCTTGGCAGATTTCTGCCCGTATCTTCTAATTGCTGTTTGAAAATTGGGCCGCGGACCGATTACTTCTTGTCGCGGGCTTCGGCGATGCGTGCCTGCTGGCCTGCGCTGGCAACTGCATGGACAAAGGCCTCACCACTCCTCGGGGTTGAAGTCTTGCCCGAAAGGATAGTGCGGAATGCTTCGTCTTTGCCGTAAATGGCGCGCGTAGAATCGTTATCTTCTTGGACGACGGCTCCTTCGAGGGTCAAGCCGGCGAAAACGCCCTTCGACCGCGAATAAGTCAGGGTTTCTGTATTCATTTTCCAGTCGGTTCCCGCAGAAGCGTGACGTCCTACCGGACCTGCTGCCACCGATCCTTCCCCTGTGAGTTCAAATTTGCTCGACAACAGGTGCTGGAAGCCCTGATCGTTCATGACCAACATGACCAGGTCCACGCCTTCGACTCCAATTTGCAGTCCCCAGCTTCCGCCGCCAACTGACACAAACGCAGGAGCGCTCCAACCCTCGGAAGTACGGCAGGATGCGATACCGCGGCCGTGCTTGCCACCAAATATGAATCCACCTTTAATTAAGTCCGGCACCACCAGGATGCACTTTGCGCTGCTCAACACTTCTTCGGGGATTCCCTTGTCAGGTGTTGCCATAATCGCGTGCAGAACGTCCACCGAGTTTTGCAGACGGTTAACTGTGTCTTCGCGAGTCGAACCTGCCAGCGCGTAAGTGCCAATCATGCCTATGAAGCTCATCAGCAGAAGTGAACTAATCTTTTTCATGATGTCCCTTTCGAGGTTACGAAACTAAGAGGAGAGGACTTCAGATCGCTGACTTAGCTCAGAGAAGCTGAAAAGAGAGGAGGTACATGTCTCTAGCGTTATGATCACCCATACAGAAAGCAATAGCTGGTCTAAATTGCTCACTTTAGTTTTCTAATCTGCCGCTTAGAGCTTCGAAGCAGCGAATAATTATCTTTAGCCCCTTTTCCCGACGCAATTGTGAGCACTATTGACCATCTTCCGGGCAAGAACTGTTCCATTATGCCCTCATGACAGCTAAGAAAAAGCTAGCTCTCGGGGTGCGATGCCCAACTTGTGGCGCTAAGGTGGGCGAGAAGTGTGAACTCAGCACTGGGCAGCCTCGGACAGAGCCGCACCGGGATCGGCGTTTGGTGGGTTTGGAGAAGCAAGTCGGGTGGTCTGTGAAAGTAGCTTAATTGAAGATGTAACTCAATGGCGAAGGTCTGCGCCACGATTGATCAAACCCAGTCATGCGTCTTCGCGCCGAGATTTCCGACGTGCACCGGTACCGTCGAGGTAGCAGCTCTGTTGGATATGGCGCGAATGCGCCGAAACGACAGTGTAGGGCACGCCTAGAAATCGCTTGGCAGCGATACCTGTCAACTCAAGACAATTGAAGTTCAACGGTTTCACTTTTGCCAACATTCTCTGCAGTGCGTTCTGCATGCGCTCCGCCCCGAAGGTGCCGAAAAACATTACTTTTACTTCTGCAGCCATGAAGAAAAAGTTCCATCCGGCAGCTTGAATGCTGCGACCAATGCCCAAGCCATCGGGCGCCGTGAGCACTCCCCAGTCAGATGAGTAGGGCGCGCTTTGCAGTCCCAGCGTCTTGGCCATTGCTGGACGATTCTCCATCAAAATAGTGCCGACTTCAACGTTCACTGTCATAGACTTCTCCAGACTTGTGCGAGCAGTTACATCGCGCCGAGCGATTCCCCGCACGGTTGCCATGCCAGTGCGGCCGGATGCGTGAGAGCCGCCACCAGGATCAGTATCAATACGGCGAGCATCAGTGCGGCACTTCCTACCAGCACGACTTCGCTAACCAGATCAGGGCTCATCAGATCTTCGCAGCGCATTTCATTCCAACTCCGATTTGCTAAGGTGCCTCCAGAGGTTCGCTCATTTGCCGGCAGAATGCTGAGCAAAGTAGCTCACTTTTGGGCGAACCAACGAAGAGGTACCAATGGCAGTCACTATTTGTGCCAAATTACGAGATTTTTGCGCTAGAATCAGACGCAATGAGTTCTACCGTCCTTCCAAAGAAGAAGCGCGACTTCGATCCCAACACCTTCCTCGCCACCATAGGCGAGGGCAGGAAGAACGTGGTTGTCGGCAAGAAGGAAGGAATCTTCGCCCAGGGAGATGACGCCAACGCAGTCTTCTATATTCAATCAGGAAAAGTGAAGCTCACGGTGGTATCCAAGACCGGCAGAGAAGCGACCATCGGCATGTTAAGCGAGGGGAACTTTTTTGGCGAAGGGGCGCTGGCAGGCCAGTCTTTGCGGATGGGGTCAGCGTCGGCGATGACAGATTGCGAACTTCTGCGGATCGACAAGAAGGCAATGATGAATGCGCTGCATCGCGAGCATGCGTTTTCAGATTTGTTCGTCGCGTATTTGCTGGCGCGGAATGTCCGCTATGAAGAGGATCTGGTTGATCAATTATTTAATTCCAGCGAAAAGCGGCTGGCGCGCGTCCTATTATTGCTCGCGCATTTTGGCAAGGAGGGAGTGCCCGAGACCGTGGTTCCCAAGATCAGTCAGGAGAGTCTGGCAGAGATGGTCGGCACGACCCGTTCGCGCGTAAGTTTTTTCATGAACCGCTTCCGGAAACTCGGCTTCATCCATTATTCGGGCGGTATCGAAGGCGGATTGCAGGTCCACAGTTCCCTGCTCAACGTTGTTCTGCATGACTAGTTGTTCCTCACAGCGCGCTTCTCTCTGATTCACCACCGACACAGAGCGATAATCAGCCTCGGCTGTCATAGCTCCATTGAGTAGATAATCTGCGACGCCAACGTTAATTGCAGGGCAGGCCGTCAACCATTTCCCGCGCCGGATCGTAATGACTCCATTCCTGGCTAGTCCTTACGACGAAACTTTACTACGTTGCCCAAAATGGCGCTGCTGGTCAGAATTGCTCAGTTCTGAAAGCGCTCAGCCTCTAAACTGACCCCAGTTCGTTCCCTAGAAGGCGGTATTGAGTGGCTTCAACCGAAACCAAAGCTGCACATAGAATTTTGCTGGTGGATGACGACGGCGCCGTACGTGCCATGATGACCCAAGGGCTCGAGCGCAAGGGATTTGAGGTAGTCGCTGCCGCCAGCGTGATAGAAGCTCTAAGACGAATCGCCGACGAGAGCTTTGACGTGCTCATCTCCGATCTTCATATGCCCAACCCAGGAGACGGTTTTACGGTGGTCTCGGCCATGCGCCATTCGCAACCCAATGCTCTTACCATGCTGGTCAGCGGCTACCCTGATGTGCAAAGCGCCATGGCAGCGATCCTTCTCGAGGCGGACGAAATTGTCGTGAAGCCATTCGAGATTGGACGGCTTACCGAACTGGTCCGAGAAAGAGTAGTCAATCGCAGCCCAGTTAAACGGTTGCAGAAGGAGAGTGTGGGCGCAATACTGCTGCGCTCAACTTCCGATATCGTCGGCGAATGGTTGAGGCGCGCGAAACAGAGCAGTGAACTCAATTTCGTGCCGCTCAGCGTTGAAGAGCGCACTGGACATCTTCCCAGACTTGTCGAAGACCTGGCTCTCCGCCTGAGTAAGCCCAGCGCGACTGACTGGGACAGCGACGCCGTCTTTTCCGCTGCAGCCGTAGCCCACGGGAGGCTCCGATATCTGCAGGGCTACACTCCCGCAATGCTGGTGCACGAATCGCGAATACTCCAAGTGACCATCTTCGGAACCTTGCAAAGCAACCTGAACTCTCTCGATTTCAGTCTGGTGTTACCTGATGTCATGACTATTGCGGATGAGGTCGACGCTCAACTGACCCAGTCGATGGACAGCTACATGAAAATCATGCGAACGTCAGAAGCAGCGTAGTCCTCGATACTGATCGCAAAGCGGCGATCCCTCGCAAGGAGGAATTCCCTGCTCTAAGGCTCCGCATCTATTGTCCAACGCCAAACAGCTTAAAGGGCTAGTATGAAGATATGAGATATTACACAACCAAATCGATGAACGGCGGGACTACATTCAAGTGCACCTTCTGCGAACATAGCGTCACGACTCTCGATTTCGACCACACCAATGGCAATCGCCGCGCACAAGCGGCGGCAATGATTAACCAGCATGCTGCCTCATTGCATTTGAGGGCGTCCTACGTTGCAACGAAGCTGGGGACGCGCGGCGCACTGTGAAATCGGCGCGTACTAGAATTTACTTTTGTGACGTGACGAACTGATCTGTCCCACTTTGGTTTTTAGTTTCGGGCATTGAAGCCGAAAAGAGCAAAATTGACCATCGCTGCAATTGTTAATGCTGAATAATACTGGCGTGCAACCCGAGAAACTCACGTTGAAGCGTATTTTGTCCGTGCCTTGCCCGAGGTGCCGGGCTAAAACGAAAGAGAAATGCACGCTAAGCACGGGACATCCGTCTATCAAGACCCATGCCGACCGGGAACTGGCCGCGGCCAAGCTTCCCCCACCCCAGAACTTCGGCCAGTCAGGTCTGCGCATGGTGAAGGAAATCACTGCGCGCGGCCTCCGGGCTCTTTTCCAGAACAGGTAAGCAGGCAGCCTGAAACGCATTACGCGTCTCAGCGGCTCTACACTACCCGACGGCCACTCACTAAGTTAATTATCAGAACCACTAACGCGACGACCAGCAGCAAGTGGATCAGACCACCGGCTACGTGAAGGCTGAAACCCAGAAGCCACAAAATCAAAAGCACCACAAAAATTGTCCAAAGCATGTTTATCTCCTCTGCTCATTTCTCGAGTTGCTCACCATTGTTTTGCATCTTTACGTTCCAGTTGAACGCCTCGTAACGACTTCCCGCACTCCAAACAAGATGGCTTGTATCGTGGAGTGATCAAGCCGCAGAACGGGCACATCCTCTGTGATCCGAAACCATCTGCTTTCTCACCAAACAGCTTCCGCAGTGGTTCAACAATCAATGCGAGCAAGGCGCGAGTTCGGAAAAGAAAAGGACGCATCAGCGATACCATGTGCTTCGCAGAGATAGGAAACAATTCCCGAAGTCCAACTGCTTGAGGGAGTTCCACCTCTTCATATCTTCGACAGGATTACGATGACAGGTTACCGGCAGCCATTCTGTGCAACATTGCTCAATGCATCGAACGACCGTCAATGCGACGTCGTTCTGGTTCAAGTAGCGTCCATGTCACCAATCCTGACAGGCTGAGCTGTTCTGCTCAGACATCATTAAATTCTTCTGATAAGTTTGGTCCTCAGTGGGGGAGGTTCTATGAATAGGTTTAGCATTCTGGTAGTTGACGATCATCCGGTATTCCGTTTCGGCTTGTGCGCGCTTCTTTCGTCTCACCAAGGTTGGGACATTTGCGGAGAGGCCGCTGATGGACGTGATGCGGTACAGAAGTGCAAGCAACTCAAACCGGATCTTCTGATTTTGGACATTTGCATGCCAGAACTGAATGGTCTGGACGCCGCGCGGCAAATCCTGAAACACAATCCAGACCAGGCAATCTTGGTACTTACTGCCGTAGACTCCGAGGATGTAATTCGAGAGTGTCTCGAAGCCGGTATTCGCGGATGGGTCTTTAAGTCCGAGGCGACCCGCGATCTGCTGACTGCGGTCGAGGCGCTACAACAGCAAAAGACCATCTTCAGCTCGCGAGTGTCCGACCTGATTATGGATGGTTACAAGCGGCATCGCGCCGCTCCAGCTCCGGACAACCTCACCAGATTGTCGCCCCGGGAACGCGAGGTCGTGCAACTTGTTAGCGAGGGCAAGGCTTCCAAGGAAATCGCGACGATCCTGCACATGTCACTCTCGACGGCAGAAACGCACCGCAGCAATATCTTGCGCAAGCTCAGGCTCCATTCCATCGCCGAGCTGGTGATGTATGCGGTCAGGAACGGAATTGTCCATGTCCATCTTCCGCCCGTGTTACACATCCCCAGTCTGGAAACGAAACGTTTGGGTCGTCCAGCCGCGTCTGGTTTTCTTCCGCCTTGCGTACCCGGGGCCCGCCCATCCAGCATCGAAGCTGAGGGCGTCAACTAAGGCCCCGACGATGTCAACTTTCGGCAATTCAGGGAACGAGGCAGAACTTCTGTGCTATTGCACCTTCGCGTACTCGGCCTTGGCTTGTTTCAGGACGGGGATGTTGGGATCAGCCTCCGACCACGCCACAAAGAAGGCAGCGTAAGCTTCACGGGCCTTGTCGGCATTGCCATTCAGCTTGTAGGCGCGACCTAATTGCAGACGGGCGAGTGCACCCAGGGGAAAGTTCGCTACGATACCGCGATGGTCGATGATCTTTTGGAATTCGATTGCGGCCTGTTCGCCGTGGCCCGCGCGTAGATGCGCTTCGCCGCGGACATACACCGGGTACAGGGTTCCGTGAGCCGGCGATTGCATGGGCTCCCCAAGTTCGTATTGGGAGGCCACACTCAGCAGTTCCACGGCTTTCTGGCCCTCGCCACGATTGATCGCAATAGTGGCGCGGATGGTGGGCAGCCAGTAAGCTTGAATCATCGTGTCGCGGTCGAATTCCGCAGCGACTTTGTCGGCCAGAGCCGAGGACTGTACCGTCTCACCGCTGCGTGCGAGGGCTAGCGCCGCTAACAGCTCGATGTCGGGCCTGGAGTTCAAAGACATCGCATCGGCAGCGGCCTTGCGAGCGAGGGCGGTGTTGCCGAACTCGGCTTCCCGCAGCGCCTCATTGACTTGCCAAAGTGCCGCTGTGTCGCTGCTTCCGTTTCGCTTAGCCGAGTCCACCGCCTGTCGCGTAAGCTCACGCGCCTTTCGCATGCGCCCGTAGTAGGCTTCCGTGTCAGACTCATCAGATAGCTGCCCATCTTCCGCTCCAGGTTTTCCCGTCGCCCACGAGGATTGCTCTTGCATCGCGGGCAAATCATTTTCCAGAAACGCCAGATGATATCGATGCAGATGAAGGAATTCAGAATCCAAGTTGCGCTTAGCCGCCTCGTCAAGAGCGCCTTTGGCGTCTTTGATCCGATCCAGAGCACGATAATCCTCGGCAAGATTTCCATAGGCGACCGCGTCCTCGGGTTCAATGCGGAGACTTGCGTTGGTTTCTTCAGCCGACTTCTCGTATTGTCCGAGCGTGTTGTAGCTGACCCCTAGGTTGCCATGGGGAACGTAATCGGCAGGATAAGTACCTGCCCATTCGGTATAGGTCTGAATCGCCTTATCGATTTCGCCGGTTACATCGTTATAATAGAGGGCCTCAAGGAAGAAACGCTCCCGCTGGGTCACGCGGTCCCGTAATTCGTAGGCCTTCTGAAAATTCTCCCTTGCCAGGCTCGGCTCACTCAGATTGTTGTAATTAATGCCCAGCGAAGCATAGGCCACCGCGAAGTTCGGGTCCAGTTCGATAGCTCTTTTCATGTAGGGAAGCGAGGCGGTCTCGCCCTGTTCCCGCTGAACTCTTCGCCATTCGGTGTATTGCTGCAGAGCTTCCAAAGATGAGGTTGTCGCCTCTGCCAGAGGCTGGTTATATTTTGTGACCGAGGCCAGTGATTCGCCAAGTCTTTCGCGCAACTTCGCGGCGACCTTTCCCAATGCACTGAGCACCTCTTCTTTGCGATCAGCCGTTGTCTGTTCCTCGGCGAGCACATCGCCAGTCTCGCAAGACGCAGCCCTTAGCCCCAGGACATACTCTTTACCAAGTGCCGAAATTGAACCGCCGATATAGGCCTGGCTATGGGAGCGTTGACAGATCTCGCGCGTCACCTCATTTGTCAGTTGAGTGTTGGGCGGACGAGTCATCATAGTTAGGGTGGAGGCGACTCTGCTGTCGGAAAGGATATTGAGAAATGGCGATTGCCGCAGAGAGACGGAAAGCGCCTGCTTTAAAGTGTTATCGAATACTGACTCGCCGGTGGAGTTTGCGAAGTCGGCGAGCACAACTGCGTCCCTTTCGTTGAGCCGGGATGCCTGAGACGCACGTCTGTGCGACAAAGCAAAGTTGATCGCTCCCAGCACGGCAAGGACGATGAGGCCAACTGAAAGTGCACGCTTCAATTGATTCTTTCGGGCGACGGCTTTTTCCGTTGAAAGTGTGGCGATGCCTTCGGGGTCGGCTGATGTTGTTGTGGACGTCTGGGTGGCTCCTCTCAGCTGTTGCAAATCATTGCGCATCTCCGAGGCGTGCTGATAACGCAATGGCCGCTCCTTTTGCAATGCCCTGAAAACAATCTTGTCGAGTCCCGCCGGCAATTGGGAATTCCAGTGCGTTGCCGGTTGTGGCCATTCGTGCAGTATGGCGGCAAAGGTCGCACCGACGGTCTTTCGTTCAAACGGCAAACGTCCCGTGGCCATTTCGTAGATAACGATTCCAAAGGAGAACAAGTCGGTACGGTGATCCAGTTCCTCGCCATGCACCTGCTCCGGAGACATGAAGGCGATAGTGCCAGGGGTTGCGCCCGCAGCAGTGAGATCTTGAGTGGTTACGGTGCTGGCTTCGTGGAGCGTGTCACCGTCGTGCAACTCAACGGGAGTCGTCATTTTTGCCAGGCCGAAATCAAGCACCTTGACGTGCCCACGCTGCGTCAGGAAGATATTGGACGGTTTGATATCGCGATGAACGATCCCTACGGCGTGTACCGCCTCCAAGGCATCAGCTATCTCAATGGCGAGTGAAAGAGCGACGGCGGTCCCCATGGGATGCCCGGCGATACATTTGCGCAGCACCATCCCCTCGAGGAACTCCATGACGATGAACGATTGGCCATCCTGGTCACCAATGTCGTAAATCGTGCAGATATTGGGATGATTTAGTGCAGAAGCAGCCTTGGCTTCCCGGCGAAATCGCTCCAGGGCTTCTGGATCTCTGGCCAAGTCTGCGGGGAGGAACTTCAGGGATACAAAGCGGTCGAGCCGTGTGTCCTGGGCCTTGTAAACGACACCCATCCCTCCGCTGCCGATCTTTTCGACGATGCGGTAATGCGAGATGGTCTGGCCGATCATCAGAAAATGGCCCCGACTTTGACCCTGAATCACTTCTGCGGAATCGAATCCCCGGACAGATTTGGACGACACTGCTGCTCCTACAGATTAAAGCGACAAATCGATTCACATTCCCTCATGCGAAGGAGAAAAATCACTGGCCTATGGTCGACTATCCGCAAACTGGGAATGCGTATAAAGACTTGTGCTGAGGAAATTTGCCCTCTTCTGATTCTTGCTTACACCCCGCCATATATTCCACCCAACAGCGCCGCTCTCTCATAGTGCATTGACAGGTCAAAGCGTGTAATCGTCTGATTTCGTCAGTTGCGTTTGGCAACTGCCGGGCGTCTTCTATACTCGCTTTATGAAAGTACGATGGGCTGTCCTGATTTGTGCCCTTGCCTTCCCGGCATCCACCTACGCACAGGCCCAGAGTGACGGCAACTGGGACGCCTACAAACCCCGCACACTCCAATCGATTATTGATACGCACGGCGAGGACATTAAACGCCTCAATTCAGAGAAGAAGGCTGTTTTGCTTACGGGAGATAGCTTTCAGTCTCAAGTGAAACTTGTCTATTCGGGGAAAACGAGGCCGCTGCCAGCCGAGCATGGCGTGCTCTTGGATTTCTGGAGGAAAATGCTAAAGGATCAGGCACCGTCGGCGGATGAGTTCGCGACGGAAGTCCTATTCAAAGAGGGCGCTGCGAAACGATGGATTGTCGTGCAGAAACCCCTCCTCGATCCTCTTTCCAAGGAGGTGAAGAACGGGCAAACCGTAAACAGCTACGTCATCTGGATCGGTGCTATTAGAGCGGGTGAGCATTGGGAATGGCTATTCGCGATGAATGGCTTCGATTCGCGATAGCGACTTTCCGCTCTTAACTGTTGCAAAATCGC
>DASYOD010000134.1:0-8517 GCA_036008085.1 Terriglobales bacterium | reverse complement strand
CGACGAGAGAATGGAAATCCATCCCAGCAGCGTGGTGAGCATGATCAGCAGAAACGAAATGCCGTCGATGCCGAGCACGTATCCGGCGCCGATGGAGGGGATCCAGTTATTCGGCACACCCTCCATGAACTTGAAACCGGGTTCGTAGCGCTGCGCCCAGAACCACGGCACCAGCGGGATGGAGACTATGAGGCCGGCCAACGCGAAGATGTTCGCGATCCAGCGAATGGCGTCCTTTTGCTCTTTGGGAATAAAGATGAGCAAGAGAGCACCCACGAGGGGTGTGAATAAAATAATCGAGAGAATATGGCTTTGCATTTTTTTCCATTACGCGGGCGAGGGCGCCCGCGCCACACAATCAGTCATCGCCAGGAATAATAGGCGACAAATCCTACCAGACCCAAAACCATGATCAGCGCGTACCACTGCACCAAACCCCATTCCAGCAATCGCATCGGATAGGACAACATTCGCGAAAGTATTGCTGGGCCGTTGACGAACACGCCGTCAATGATCCATTTGTCCCACCAACTGGTGAGCGTGCCGCTGAGGCGAGTAATCCATCCTGCGCCGTTCACCATGCCATCGATTATGTGCGAGTCGAACCAGGACGCTGCCTCGCCTGCGCCCATGACGCCGAGGCGAGTGTCTCCTACTTTGCGGCGGCCAGTGAAAGCGTAATCGTAAGCTTCGTCGACGTAATATTTGTTGTATAGAACGTCGTAGAGTGCCGGCGCTTTGGCTGCGATTGGTTCGATGTAACCCTGGTCGGCTTCGCGATACGCGCGCCACGCCATGCCCCAACCGATTATCGCGGCGCCCACCGAAAGGAACATTAATCCGTATTCGATTGGGCTGGTGTGTTCTTCTTCTTTTTCACCGGCAGCAAGTTGAGCGCTCTTCCCTTCTGCCTGGAAGACGGTGGCCTCGCGGGCAAACACCGGCTCCAGAAACTTAGCAAAACGATCGGAGCCGCCGAGGCTGTGGGGCCATCCCAGCCAGCCAGCGCAAATCGCGCAGACGGCCAGAATTATTAGGGGCACCGTCATCGACTTCGGAGATTCATGAATATGGTGCTCGACTTCGTGGCTCATGCGCGGGCGGCCGTGGAATGTGAGGAACATTAGCCGGAACATGTAGAACGCCGTCATCAGCGCGGTGATGAAGCCAACCAGCCAGAGCAGGCGATAAGCGCCGCCTTCGGAGGACCACGCCTGCCAGAGAATTTCGTCTTTCGAGAAAAAGCCTGCGAAGGGGGGGATGCCGGCGATCGCGAAGGTCGCAATGAACATGGTCCAATGGGTAATCGGGATACGTTTATGCAGGTCGCCCATGTTGCGCATGTCCTGTTCGCCACTCATGGCGTGGATTACCGAGCCTGATCCGAGGAACAGCAATGCTTTGAAAAAGGCGTGAGTAAAAACGTGGAAGACTCCGGCGGCAAATGCGCCTACACCGAGAGCGAGAAACATGTATCCCAACTGCGAAACCGTGGAGTACGCAAGCACACGCTTGATGTCGTTCTGCACCAGGCCGATGGACGCGGCGAAAATTGCGGTCAATGCGCCAATTATTGCGACGGTCTTCATCGACGTCGGAGCTAGCACAAACAGTGCGTTGGATCTCGCAACCATATACACGCCCGCAGTGACCATGGTTGCGGCGTGGATCAGCGCAGACACTGGTGTTGGTCCTTCCATGGCGTCGGGCAACCAAATGTAGAGAGGAATCTGGGCTGACTTTCCGCAGGCGCCGATGAACAAAAGCAGGGTCGCAGCGGTGATGATGGGATCGCCGATTCCGAAATGGCCGCTCCGTGCCAGATGGGTGACTTCCGTGAAACGCAGCGATCCGAAATACCATGCGATGGTGAACATGCCCAACAGAAATCCGGCGTCCCCGATGCGGTTCACGATGAACGCTTTGTTGGCGGCCGTGCTGGCGCTGGGACGATGGAAATAAAATCCGATCAGCAGATAAGAGCACAGGCCGACGCCTTCCCAGCCGACGAACATCAGCACGTAATTGTTCGCGAGAATGAGCGTGAGCATAGAAAACATGAAGAGGTTGAGGTATCCGAAGAAACGGTAGTACCCGTGCTCGTGCGCCATGTAACCGGTCGAGTAAATATGAATGAGAGCCCCGACGCCGGTTACGAACAGGAGCCAAATGCTGGAGAGGGGATCGAGCAGGAAACCTGCGTCGGCTTGAAACGGAACCGGGCGGCCGTCGCGGGTGAGAAAGATTATTTGATGTTGCGCTTCTCCGCCTGCCTGAACGGGCGAGACGCTTGTCTCTCCGTTGCCCGTTCCGAGCCATGTGTAGACGATGTTTTGGTAAGGCTTGCCGGGATTGGCGTGAGCGTAATCCGTGTATTGCCAGACTGCGCCACAAGAGAATACGAATGCCAGGACCACTGCGCCGACACAAACAGCATTGATGGTAGTCTTCTGCAATTTGCGGCCGAAGAAAAGCATGGTGGCCGCGCCGAGCGCCGGCAGCAGAGGAATAAGCCAAATGTGGTCGAGAAAGATCATGAATTCAGGTTCGGCTTTTAGCCATTAGCTCTTGGCTCTTAGCTTGTGGCTTTCCAAGCTAAAGGCTAAAAGCTAACAGCTGAAAGCTTTGTTTCACCACTTCAACAAATCTATTTCGTCTACGTTCACGGTCTCTTTGTTGCGGAAGAAGGCGATCAAAATTCCTAATCCTACGGCGGCTTCCGCTGCTGCGTCGGTGATCACGAAAATCGCAAATACTTGTCCGTGCAATCCCCACAATCGAGAGAACGCGACCAAATTCAGATTTACCGCGTTCAGAATCAGTTCGATCGACATCAGAATGATGACCACGTTGCGGCGGGTGAGCACGCCGATTACTCCCAGGATCAACAGGGCCGCGGCGACGACTAAATAATGTACTGTTCCGATTGGAGACATAAAAAAGCTATTAGCTCTTAGCTCTTGGCTTTTAGCCAGAAGCTCTCAAATTCTTTTCTTTGCCATTACTACCGCGCCGATAATTGCTACCAGCAGCAGCAGCGACGCAATTTCGAACGCGAACATGTATTGCCCGTACAGCATGACGCCGATCTGCTGCGTGTTGTTGCTCTCAATCGGTTGGGGAATGCCGACGGGGAAAAAGCTTTTGCCTTTGACGTAGACGATTATGAAGAGTGCGCCTAAAGCGATCGCTGCCAGCAGGCCGATCAGCCATTGTTTGTTGAACTGTTCTTCTTTTTGCGAGCGCTCCAGGTTTACCAGCATGATCACAAACAGAAACAGCACCATGATGCCGCCCGCATAGAGAATGATTTGAACACCAGCGACGAATGGCGCGTAGAGCATCAGGTAAAGACCGGCTTGTGTGAGCAGACCGAAGATCAAGGCTAGAGCGGAATGCACGGGACTCTTGCGGGTGATGACCAGCACTCCACTCAGCAACGTGAGGCCGGACAAGAAATAAAAGAAAAATGTTGTGGCTACTGGCTGCATGCCGGGTTGCACGATTGGCTGCATCTAGAGCACAACTCCTAGAATCGCAGTCAGGATGAGCACGCCGATTCCAATCGGCAAAAGCACCTTCCATCCAACTTTCATGAGCTGATCGAAGCGGTAGCGAGGGAATGTGGCGCGGTACCAGATATATAGATACATGAAGCCAGCGACCTTTGCCACAAACCAGAAGATGTCTTGAATGCGGTCGCGTACCGGAGGTGCGAACAAAATAAGGCCGATCAAACCCAGCACGATGCCGAATCCGGCGAGGCCGATGGTCTGCACGCGAAAGTACGGATGCTTTGGCATGCGTACGACGCCGACGAAGGCGATTACGGCCAATGCTAGAAACGTGAATCCAGGGAAAAGCGAGAACACCAGATCCCAGGTGTCTCCGGTCAAAGCGTTGGCAAACGGTCGATACCATCCGCCGAGCCACAGAGTCACTGCAATGGACGAGACTGCGATCATCGCAGCATACTCTCCCAGCATAAAAAGCGACCAGCGCAGGCCGCTATATTCGGTATGGAAGCCAGCGGTTAATTCCGATTCTGCTTCGGGCAGATCGAAGGGCGCGCGATTGGTTTCCGCGACCATAGCGATAGCGAAGATGCCGAATGCGATGAATCCCAACGGAAAAAATTTGAACAGGAACCAGACTTGTTGCTCGTACTGAGCTTGCACGATGCCAATCATGCTCAGCGTGCCCGTTCCTGAAGTGCCTGTGCCTACTCCATAAGCACCCAGGCCATGCAGGCTGGTCATCAGAATTGCCGAGACCACGGCCATGCCCATGGCTACTTCGTAGGAAACCATTTGCGCGCTGGAGCGGAGTGCGCCGATTAATGGGTAATGCGAGTTCGATGCCCAGCCCGCCATTACGACTCCCAACACACTCAGCGACGAAACCCCGAGCATGAAGAGAATTCCGATATTTAAATCCGTTATCGCGTGAGTGGGACCGAACGGGACGACAATATAAACGGCGAACGAGGCGCACAAAATGATCAGTGGCGCGATCCAGAAGACAAATTTGTCGGCTTCGGAGGGAATGATGTCTTCTTTGGTCATCAGCTTGATGGCGTCTGCGATAGGCTGCAGCAGGCCGTGCGGGCCGACCCTCATGGGACCCAGGCGAATCTGAAAATGCGCCAGTGCCTTGCGCTCGAGCCAGTTCATCGCCATAACTGCGACGGAGATTCCGCCGAAGACCACCATGATATAGACAAGCGCCCAGAAGACGTTGCCGGCCTGGCCTGGGGTCGTATTGCTGCCGAGATAGGAGGTGATGTAGTCGAGCATCAGCGATCTACCTCGCCCAGGACGATGTCGAGCGTGCCGATTACCGCGATCACGTCGGCGACGAGTGCGCCGCGCACCATAATGTCGAGCGCCTGCAAGTTCACGAATGACGGGGGCCTTACGCGTACGCGATACGGCTGCGTTGAGCCGTCGCTGACGATGAAGTATCCCAGTTCTCCCTTGGGCGCTTCGATCGAGTGATAGATTTCGCCGACTGGCGGCTTCATCACCTTGGGAACCTTCGCCATGATCGGGCCTTCGGGGATTTTCTCGACTGCTTGCCGGATGATGCGGAGCGACTGCCGCATTTCCTCCATGCGGACGGAATACCGGTCGTAGGTGTCACCGTTTTGTCCGATGGGAATTTCGAAATCGAAGTCGGAGTAGGCCGCGTAGGGCTGAGCTTTGCGAAGATCCCATTTCACGCCGCTGGCCCGCAGCACTGGGCCGGTAACGCCTAGCGCGATGGCATCCGCTTTTGAGATTACGCCGACGTTTTTCGTGCGCTCCAGCCAGATGCGATTCGTGGTGAGGAGTTCTTCGTATTCGTCGATTTTGGGAGGAACGAAATCGAGAAATTTAATTACGTCGCGCTCGAAACCTTCGTAGGTTTCGTACTGGCAACCGCCGATGCGGAATGCGTGCGTCGTCAGCCGGGCGCCGCAATATTTTTCGAAAATCTTGAGAATTTCTTCGCGGTCGCGAAAGGTATAGAAGAGCGGCGTCATGGCGCCAATGTCCAGCGCGTGGGTGCCGAGCCAGAGCTGATGGCTTGCCAGCCGGTTCAACTCTGTGAGAATTACGCGGATGTATTTCGCGCGCGGAGGAGCTTCGATGTTGAGAAGCTTTTCGACCGCTTCGCAGTAGCCTAACCCGTTCGACACCGCAGCGACATAATCCATGCGGTCCACGTACGGATTGAACATGGTGTAGGTGCGGTTCTCGGCAATTTTTTCCACGCCGCGGTGGAGGTAGCCAATTACGCACTCAGTGCCCAGAACCTGCTCGCCGTCCAGCTTGAGGATTACGCGCAACACTCCGTGGGTCGCGGGATGCTGCGGGCCCATGTTAATGATGAGTTCATTGCTGTCGAGAAAAGTTTTGTCGGGTTCGCCGAGTTCCAGGTGCGAGACATACTTTGTAGCCTTGCTGGTCTTCGCGTCAGGCGTCTTCGGATCAGTAATGGTGTGCTCGGTCATTTATTGGCCGCTCTCGATTCCCAGGTTCGCCTTCACCCATTCCTGATCCTGTTGAATAATGCCGTAGTCTTTGCGCAGCGGATGACCCTTCCAACCATCGGGCAGCAGAATGCGTTTCAAATCCGGATGGCCGTCGAAGCGGATGCCAAACATGTCGAAGACTTCGCGCTCGAGCCAGTTGGCGGTTGCCCAGATCGGCGTGGCGCTGGGGACGGTTTCGCCATCGGCGATCATAATTTTGACGCGAATGCGCTCGTTCTTGGAGAAGGAATACAGAATCCAGAGGAGGTCGAACTGTTTTTCGCGCTCCGGGTAGTGAACTGCGGTGATGTCCACGCAGTAATCGAATTGTTCGCCGTCGCGCAAAATCTGCAGTAATTCGAAAATAATGGCGGGTTCGACCACCAGATAATTCTGGCCGAGGTAGCTGCTGGCTTCGCGAATGCCCGATCCGTACTGGCCCTTGAGCTTGCCGACCATTGGAGAATCCCATGGAATGGGAACAGGGCCGGCTGGTTTCGCCGGTGCAGCAGCGGAATGGCCAGCCGCCGACGCGGCTGGTTTGGGCTCACCGCCCGGCGGCGGAGCAGGTGATTTAGTTTCCTCAGGCATCTGCTAAGGTACAGACCTCCGGCGCTGCAACAGGTTTGGGAGAACGTTAACTTCTAACAGCTTGGCAATAATGTGTCAACGATTGCATCGCATCGAGCACGGATCATGCGCGCCGAGCCGCGGCCTGATACGACTCGATCAAGTCGCGAATACGCTGGGCGTCTGCTTTGCGATGCCCGTGGCTGGTGATCGGATCTGTTCCGCCGGTCGATTCAATCACAATTTCCGACCAGATAACCCCGGTCGAAATGTGTACCGAGGCCACCTGCGCCATGGCGATGCTTTCCTCGTTGCTGCCGAAAAGGCGTGGCTTTACCTTGCTCACGTGCAGAGCGTTTGCCACAATGCGCGTGGGGAAAAATAAATTGCCTTTGGTCCAGCGGCTGGCGATGAAAGTTTCTTCGGGAGTTGCGTTTGTCATAGATAAAAGTCGCGGGCTGACAGATCCTCTGCTGCTACACCCACTCCAGAGCGCCTTTACCCCAAATCCAGATGTAGCCGACGATAAGGATGCCGAGGAAAATGAGCATCTCAATCAGTCCGAAGGTGCCGAGCGCTTTGAACTTCACCGCCCAGGGGAACAGAAAAATGGTTTCCACATCGAAGACCACGAAGAGGATGGCAATAATGTAATAGCGGACGGTGTAACGGCCACGGGCGCTATCGATGGGATCGATGCCGCATTCGTAGGGCATCAGTTTGGTGCGATTGGGATTCTCCGGGCGAATCAGTTTCGCAGCCAGAAGCGTGATAGGAATCAGAACTCCTACGACAGCGATGAATAGAAAGAGTGGTACGTAGTTTTGCGGCATCGGGCCAACTTCCCTGTTCGATCGAAAAGTTTAAAGCAGTTTATAGTACCGCCCATTACCACCGGCTTCAAGCATAACTAACCAATTGAACCAGAGTTTCGCTACGTTACAATGCTAGCGAGTGCAACCGCCGAGTTCACCGTCGCCGCAATACTCCCAGCTTACGGTTGACGAGTTACTGAAACTTGCCCGCGAGGCAACATCCCTCACACCTCACCCAGGCGCTTTGCTTCAGGATGAATTGGACCGGCGAGGTCTTACGGATCATGGAATCCGGACCCACAGCCTGGAAGACGAAAAAGTACAGAGAGCTTTTATCAATGATTCCTCACTGCGGTTTTTCCGAGCGGCCACATATTTCTTTGGGCATCTCGCTATCTCCACTTTGGGCGTCGGCATGACTGCTGCGATATTGTTTTACGCATTCAAACCGGCGCTCTCACCCTTCCTTTCGCCATTTGCTCTCAGGCATGACCTTCCCCTGATGATTCCCTTCTTCCCAATCCAAAGCATCGTAGCTTTTGTCGTCGGCTTCACAATCGCGAGAAAAACGGGCGGATTCTGGAGCCATGGAAGTGCACGGTGGGTCTGGATCGTCCCCACACTTTTGCTGCTGTTTAGTCTCGTTTCTTATCAGCCAAATTCCGTGATGATGGAATCTCGTTGGCGCCATTTCTTCTGGAGCCCTCTCCTTGAATCAAGGCGTGGCCAACTGGACACAACTCTGCTTTTCTTGATTTCCATCGCCTACGCACTCGGAAATCTCCTAGCACTCAAACTTAAGAGCGCGAGCCCAAGCCACGCGTGACATTTCGCGGGCCTTCCGCCTTGAGCCCACTGTAATTGTTTATAATCGCTGATTCACTCCGCGCAAAATAAACAAAGGAACCCATTGGCTCTCGACGAAAACATTTACAAATTGCGGCGCGAGAAGTTGCAGCAAATAGAAGCGCTAGGGCAGCGAGTTTATCCGACTAAGTACGAATTCACTCACACCATTCCCGCAATTTTGGCGGGGTACTCGCCCAAGTCAGCGGAGGAGTTGGAGAATCCGCGAGTCGAGGTGCGGATTGCGGGACGCATTATGGCTATCCGGTT
>DASYOD010000133.1:0-3611 GCA_036008085.1 Terriglobales bacterium | reverse complement strand
GGATAGCTGATGCAACAATTCGCAAAACTTGCTCCGACATCGGAGTAAACGTTCTTCACTCCATACTTTTCGGGAATTTCGACCAGATCCGAGACCCAATCGAGCCTGCCGGTCTGTTCGAATTGCGACTGCCCTACTTCCGGAGCCCCCTGAAGCGGCGGGCCGCCCGCATAACGGTATCCGGCGTGATAAATGAAAAAATTCAGTTGCGGCCAATCTTTGGCTGCCTTTCCGACGTCGTCCACTTTCGCGAATTGCTTGAGATTCGGAAACTCCTTCTCCATTCCGGGCGGATACAGTCCTTTGTGGACGGCAACGTTCTTGATGCCAGACTTCACGAACTTTTCGTAGGCAGGGTATACGAGTTTTTCGTCATCCATGCGCCACGGGTACTTGCTGATGCTTGGATTGGTGTTATCGCCGATCGTGTAGCCCTTCCAACCCTCGGGTTTCAGGTCTTCGATAGCATGATCGATGTCGTCCAGCCAGCCTTTCTGGCCGGGAGCAAAGACGGCGTGCGTCAGCAGACGCCTGGAGCCGGCAAATTCGTTCAGTTTTTGCCTGGCATCCGCCTTCATTTCGTTCGTGAGAAACCAGTCCGTGGGAATGTCGGACGGAGCGCCGCTTAGGAGCGCGATCTTTGTATCGCTATCGAGAAACATCTCCTTGATGTAGTTACCGAATTTCAAGTCTTCCAGCGTCTGAGGGCGCTTCGCCAATTCCCGATTGAAGCCAGCCCGTCCGGTCTGTTCGCGAAGCAGCACAAAAATCGTGAGTCGCGTGTCGTCGCGAAGAAAATGAGTGTGAATATCACAGACGAATTGCCCGGCATATTTTAGCGCGCGTTCGCTGGCCAGCTCCGGCGTGGCGGCTTCCGCGGAACTCACATCAAACACTTTGCCGAACACTTGGTTTAACGCCAGGAACGCGATGGCCAGCCCCGACGAGGATTTGAGGAACTCGCGGCGCGCCATGCCGTGTTTCTTGCCGAATGCGGTGCCATACTCCTGGATCAGCGACTGAACCTTAATCTGTTGCTGGCTCTGGTGTCCGGGAAAATACTCACCGTTTGAAATCGGCTGGGTGGGGATGGGTGACTCGAACGCATGCGTCTCGGCTGGGTCAAGCTTCTTTAGCTCGTCATCTGAAAGAAACTCACTCATGCCACCTCGCTCCTTTGGCCGATGGGTAAAAATTTCTGCTGTTCATCCCAAGCTCATTTTCCTAAATTGAGTATCGGAATGCTTTGTACCGCAGGAGCTGACGGTAGCGACTTCAAATACTCATAAATATCATTCAGTTCCGCGTCGGAAATCACTTTTTCCGTGTATGGCGGCATTTGCCCCGAAGGATGCCGGACATAAGCAACGAAAAAACCAAGAGCAGGGGGATTTGGGCCAATTCGAGGGCCGGAACTTAGGGCTCCTTGACCGGCGCGCCCGTGGCACTCATAGCACCCATCATTTGTGTAAAAGCGCTTGCCATTCTCGATGCTCGCAGGCGTTGTATTAGTCGCCTTGGGATTCTTTGTTGACTGCTGCGCTCCGCTCTGTTGGGCCATAGAGGACAACGACACTGTGACGACGGCGCAGAAAAGCGCACTGCAGAGAATCGGCGACTTAAATACGAACATTCCGAATCCTCCTATCTCGGCTGCGTCAAGACGTCCACCAGCGCCGGTTCGCCGCTTTCAACCACCTCGAGAGCGCGCTGCAGCGCGGGACCGAGATCTTTGGGATCAGAAATCGGGCCGTCCGCGTGAACTCCCATGCTTTGTGCGAGTTTTGCGAAGTCGATGCCGGGACCTTCCAGCGTGGTTCCGATGCCCGCGCGAGTGATACCGCGATTGTGGCGGTTTGCCATGCGCTGAATGTGCATGGTTTCCTGATGGTACGCGCGATTATTGTGCATCACGTTCAGGATGGGAATTCGATGATGAGCGGCAGTCCACAAAACTCCCGGCGCATACATCAAATCCCCGTCGCACTGGATATTTACCGCCAGCCGCCCGTGTTTTCGATGGGCCAGGGCTGCGCCCAAAGCGGCCGGGGCGCCGTACCCAACGCCGTGACCTCCCGCACCGCCGATGAATTGATAATACTTGTCGAAGGTCCACAGCCGCTGCGGCCAGTCGCTAACCCAGGGATACGTTTCCGAAACAAGGGCCCAGTCTTTGTCCTGGATTACTGCCCATAATTCGGCCGAAAGGCGCGCGGTACTTATGGGACTGCCATCCCACGCGTACGTGGCTTGCTTGCGAGCGGTCTCCAGAAGTTGCTGATGCGCAGTGGCCAGACTCCTGCCGCGCTGCTCGAAAACGTTCGAGCGATCTGGTGTGGTCTGGCGTTTCACGGCCTCAATCAATGACGGCAGAGTCTGTTCGGCATCCGCAGCGATCGCCAGATCAACCTCGGTGTAACGCTGAAAATCCTGATAATTGCTCTTCAGATAGAGATCGCCTGCGGTGATGCTGATCAACTTCACGTTCCCGCGAGTGATCGGCATCGAAGTGCGATTCAACTGATCCCGGAACGAATTGACGGTGCCCCAAAAATCCCCTACTTCAAGCGCTAGAATCACATCGGCATCGGTGATCAGAGCCCGGCGGTTATATGTGTGATTCAAAGGATGGCGCGAGGGAAAATTCATTCGCCCGCCGAGATCGATCACGGGCGCCTGCAATGCTTCAGCAAGTTGAACCAGTAGAGCCATGCCCGCAGAGGTTCGAGCGGCGAGGTCGGCGACCAACACTGGAGATTCTGCCGAGACCAATAGCCGCGCGGCTTCAGCGACTGCGCCTGAATCACCTTGCGGCGCTGAAGCCAAGGTTAGCTTCGGCACGTGCAAGGACGCGCCTTCAGGCACCGGATTTTCTTGAAGCTCGCCATCCGCAACCAGAAGGACTGGCTCCATCGGAGGCGTCATCGCAATCTTGTAAGCACGCACGGCCGATTCGGCAAAATGTGTCAGAGAAGCGGGCTCGTCGTCCCATTTCAAGAAATCTCGAACGGTAACAACTTGATCTTGTGCGGTGTGATCCCATTCCACTCCTGGGCGCCGCTTCGTCGCGTCCATCACGTTGCCGGCGACAAGGTAGACAGGCACGCGGTCGCAATAGGCGTTGTAGATGGCCATCGAGGCGTGTTGCAGCCCGACCGTGCTATGCACGAAGACCCCCAGGGGCTTGCCCTCTACTTTGAAGTAACCGTGAGCCATCCCCACAGACGTCTCTTCGTGACAGCAAGTGATCAGTTCCGGGCTCTTGTTGCCCCCGTAATTGATGATGGACTCGTGCAGGCCGCGGAAGGTCGAGCCGGGATTCGCGCAAATGTATTCGATGCCAAGTGATTTGATGACATCCACCATGAAATCAGAGCCGGGCCGATCGGTGGTGAGAACGTCTGCCGCCAGAGGATTTCCGGTTTCCGCCTCTTCTGACATTTTCGGGGGGCGTGCGGAGGTTTTCGGGGTGGGGTCTTGCACAGCAGCGGCCGCATTTCCGGCGACAAGCGCCGCTACGCCGGCTGCGCTGCCCTTCAGAAAATCACGACGATCAACCGAACTTTTTTTGAAATGCGCCATGGTTCTTCGGAATCGAGGTCCGTGTCACG
>DASYOD010000132.1:0-5208 GCA_036008085.1 Terriglobales bacterium | reverse complement strand
CCATGTTGTGGCCCTCTACCCATCACGGAACCCCGCTCACTGCCGTTACCTGCAAACCAGCCCAAAATGATTGCGCCTCGGGGCGTTCTCTGGTAGCCTTTTTGGGACCGCAAAAACAATGCATCCGTATGGCCGTTGTGTGCTGATTTATCCCCCGCCAGACGTAACGCCCAGATTGTTTAAGGAGAACAATTTTGTCGAAGAACCGCCACTTGTTTACCTCTGAATCCGTAACTGAAGGCCACCCTGACAAGATCGCCGATCAGGTTTCTGACGCCATTCTCGATGCGTGCCTCACCGATGACCCTTCCAGCCGGGTAGCCTGCGAAACTCTGACCGCAACTGGCTTAGTCGTGATCGCGGGTGAAATCACCACCAAGGCTTATGTCGATTTCCAAAATCTGGTGCGCGGAACGATTTCATCGATCGGTTACAACAATGCGCTTTACGGATTCGATTCGAATACCTGCGCGGTGATCTCGAGCATCAACAAGCAATCCGGCGATATCGCGATGGGCGTTGACACCGGCGGCGCCGGTGATCAGGGACTGATGTTCGGCTTTGCGTGCAACGAAACACCGGAGCTAATGCCGGCGCCGATTTCATTTGCGCACAAGCTCTGCATGCGGCTTTCTGAAGTTCGTAAGCATGGCAAGCTTCCCTACTTGCGTCCTGATGGCAAATCCCAAGTGACAGTTGAATATGATGAGCATCACAAGCCGATTCGCGTGGATGCGGTGGTGATCTCGTCGCAGCACTCTGAAACCGTAGGCAACGACGAACTCCGCAGCGATATTCTCAAGCACGTCATTCAGGCTACGATTCCCGCGCATCTGCTCGACGAAGATACCAAGTACCACATCAATCCCACGGGACGGTTTGTAATTGGCGGTCCTATGGGCGATACCGGGTTGACTGGGCGGAAGATTATCGTCGATACGTATGGCGGCATGGGACGGCATGGCGGCGGGGCTTTCAGCGGCAAGGATCCGACGAAAGTGGACCGTTCAGCGGCGTATATGGCGCGGCACATTGCCAAGAACATTGTGGCCGCTGGACTGGCCGATCGTTGCGAGTTGCAATTGGCATACGCGATTGGCGTGGCTGAGCCGGTGAGCGTTCGCGTGGATACGCTTGGAACCAGCAAAGTCGATGAAAAGATTATTTCTGATCTGGTTCGGGCGCATTTCAAGCTGACCCCGAAGGGAATTATTGAGTCGCTCAATTTGCGGCGTCCGATTTATTGCAAGACGGCGGCTTATGGGCACTTCGGGCGCACCGATCCCGACTTTACGTGGGAATTGACTGATAAGGCGGCAAAACTGGCTAGTGACGCCGGGTTGCGGCAGCCGGTCGCGCACGCGCACAAATAGATTTGCGGGCCCACCCTTTCGCACAGAACGCGAAAGAGTGGGGCACCCGGTTGGATTTCCGATTCCCATTTCTCGCAAAAGATGCGAGAAATGGGGCACCCGGTTTCGGGCACCCGGTTTCGGGTTTCTAATATTCGATCAAGATTAATTTCGCGCCACAGGAGAAGTAATGTCTACTACGCCAACGCAAGTGCAATCTGATATCAAAGGTATTGAGTTTGCTGATCTGGGAAAGAAACGCATTGATTGGGCCAACCAGTCGATGAAAGTTTTGCAGATCATTCGCAAGGAATTCATCAAGAACCAGCCGCTGCAGGGCATCCGCATTTCCGCCTGCCTGCACGTTACTGCGGAGACGGCGAATCTGGCGATCACGCTTCGCGATGGCGGTGCTGATGTCGTGTTATGCGCATCGAACCCGCTGTCCACGCAGGACGATGTGGCGGCGAGCCTGGTGCGCGATCACAACATTCCTGTCTTCGCGATTAAAGGCGAGGATAACGACACTTACTACAACCATATTCTTGCGGCTATCGATCACCGGCCACACATCACCATGGACGATGGCGCCGACCTCGTCACCATTTTGCATACCAAGCGCCAGGACGCACTGACCGGCGTAATTGGCGGCACGGAGGAGACTACAACCGGAGTGATTCGGCTGCGGGCCATGGCGAAAGAGGGCGTGTTGCGCTTCCCTATCGTCGCGGTCAATGATGCCGATACCAAGCATCTGTTTGACAATCGTTACGGGACTGGGCAATCGACCATCGATGGCATCATTCGTGCCACCAATTTTTTGCTGGCGGGATCGAAGTTCGTGGTTGCCGGCTACGGCTGGTGCGGACGCGGGTTGGCTAGCCGCGCTCGTGGCAACGGCGCCGAGGTGATCATCACTGAAGTTGACCCCACGAAGGCTCTAGAAGCGGTAATGGACGGCTTCCGCGTGATGTCGATGGCTGAGGCAGCCAAGATCGGCGATGTGTTTTGCACCGTGACTGGCAACAAGAGCGTGCTCACCAAAGATCACTTCGAGCTGATGAAAGACGGGGCAATCATTTCGAACTCGGGACACTTCAACGTGGAGATCGACATTCCGGCGCTGGAGAAGCTGTCTTCTTCCAAGCGAACAACGCGCACTTCGGTCGAAGAGTATTCGCTCAAGGATGGGCGCAAGATCAATCTTCTGGGCGAAGGCCGGCTCATCAATCTGGCTTCGGCCGAGGGGCATCCTGCGTCGGTGATGGATATGAGCTTTGCTGACCAGGCGCTGTCAGTCGATTACATGGTGAAGAATCATAAGTCGCTCGAGAAAAAAGTCTACCGCGTGCCTGATGATTTGGATAAGCGCGTTGCCAAGTTAAAGCTCGAGTCGATGGGGATTAAAATCGACAAGCTCACGCCGGAGCAGGAAGAGTATCTGGCGGGGTGGAGCGAAGGGACGTAACAGCAGTCGTTCGTCGTTGGCTTTTGGTCGTTGGCGGGGCGGCGCAAGCTGCCCCTTCGCTTTTCTGCGCTGTCATTCTCAACCAAAGTGAAGGATCTATGAATTTCTCGGCGAGTCGATGCTTGCCCGGATTTTGGCGGCGATCTCAGCGGGTGAGGCATCTACATCGACTATCAGCGCGTGTTCGGGCTCTTCTAACGTTGCCAGTTGGCTGGCGAGCATTTGTTCAGCCATGAAATGTCCGAGACGCGCCTGGAGACGTTGCTGTAGCAGCGATGGACTTCCTTTCAGGTAGACGATCTGCACTTCCGGTAAGAGCTGCAGGACTTCGCGATATGCCTGCTTCAATGCCGAGCATGCCAGTACTACGTTTCTTTTCGTTGCGATCCATCCTGCGATTAGAGAACGCAGGGTTGCAAGCCAGGGTGCGCGATCGGCGTCGCTTAGCGGAATGCCGGTGCGCATTTTTTCTATGTTCGGTGCGGAATGGTAATCGTCTGCGTCGGCGAATTTCCAGCCTAGCTGGGATGCGAGAAGTTGCCCTACGGTGGTCTTCCCTGCTCCAGATACTCCCATCAGTATGATGATCATGTTTTCCCGACTTCCGGGTGATTTCATTTTGGGGTAAGGACTTTATCTGGACAAGCACGAGCCGGACGCGCGCGGCTACACTAGGAGATTGTTTCCGGAGTGGGGTTCGCCGGTACGGTTGCTGTTCCGTTGCCGTTTTGCGGTGTTGCGGCGATAGATGCTGGCTTGGGCGGGATATCTTTGATGGTTGAATTATCTTTGATTGAACTGTCGAGGATGCGGCTGTTCAGGCAATACAGGGCCAGTTCAAGGCGGTCGGCTACGCCTAGCTTGTCATAGACCTTGCGCAGATAATTTTTTACTACCTGTTCGGTGGTTCCGACGCGCAGGGCAATTTCCTTGTTCTTCATGCCTTGAGTCACGCAGGAGACAATCAGGGTTTCTTTGGGCGTTAGCTGCACCTTCGGTCGAGGAGCTCCGACGCGCGAGCCTTGCGTGCGATAGGCTTCCAGCACCCATTGCGTGGCGCGGCCGTCCAGCCACGGCTCACCTTTTGAGACTTTGCGCAGGCAGTCGACTAACAATTCGGGTTCGACCTCGCGCGAGACGATGGCGTGCACGCCGCGGCGAAAAAGTTCGAGCGTGAGATCTTGATCAGGTTCGGTGGTTACGACGACGAGACGAAGCGCGGGATTCTGGCGCAACAGGTCGGCAACGGCTTCAATGGGATTGGCTGCGATTGCGGCTTCAAACAGTAGCACGTCGGCGGTAAACTTTTTGGCGGCGGTTAAAGTCTGCGGTAGAGTTTCGGCTTGTCCGACTACGCGGACGTCGTCTTCGAGAGCGAAGATTTTGCGCAATCCGGCGCGAAAGATCGCTTGCGAGTCTGCCACGATTACGCGAATGAACTGGCCGTTGGCCTCACTCGCGGGCGGTTGCTCGATCTCGATTTTCGCGGTTACCGGAGTGCTTGCCATCAGTCTCCTCGCCGTTCAGCGCGATCGAAACGATATTCGTCGATGACCACGCCTACGCCGCGCCTGCCACTATCTTCAAAACTGCGCACCACGCGGCCGCGACAATCCAGCCGCACATCGGACTCGGCGCCCACCACATCGGCCGGTAGGGAAATGGTGAAGTCTACCATGGAGCCGATGGGCATTTCGGAATCGACCATCTGAAACAGAACGCCGTTGGCCGAAATGTTTTGGGTTTCGGTATGACGCTCGCCTGTTGTGGATTTTACAGAAATCGGCAGCTTGATCGGAAAACGAGTTGCACTTTGTACTTCGGGATAGCGTTTACGACCGGACTTGGGAGCAGCCGCTTCTGCATTCGCTGATTCGGTGGCACTTGGCGAAGTTTCTTTTTTGTCCGGAAAGAGTTCCGGATTCGCCTTTTTTACGAATGGGCCGATGTTGGACATTACGAGCGAAGATTACACCCTGGAACCAGAGGTGCAAAGTTACCGAAGTCATGCAACTCTCAGCCGTAAATTCTTGTGGGTCATGGACTTGCGGATGGTTAACTCTTGCTGGAAATGACCAATGACGCTGAAATGTGGCACTGCGAGAAGGTCAGGCAAACAAGAATTCTTTGGTCCGCAGCTCTTTGATGGTGTCACGAAGCTTTGCGGCTTTTTCGAATTCAAATCGCTTGGCGGCCTCGCGCATATCGCTTTCCAGCTTGCCAATGTACACATCGAGCTCTTCTTGTGATTTGAATTCAGGAATGCCCTGGGCTTCACCGCCGGTGAGATCGGCGTAATCAGCCTCAATGATGCGGGCGAGCGACATATCCAGCGGACGAATAATTGATTCGGGCGTAATTCCGTTGGCTTCGTTGTAGGCTTGCTGG
>DASYOD010000131.1:0-5146 GCA_036008085.1 Terriglobales bacterium | reverse complement strand
ATCCTCGCTGTGAAAGGCCTCGGCGGATACCATCTGGCGTGCGATGCCCTGAATGCCGCAGCTGTCGCGGCATTGCGCGAGCGTAAATACCGCAAGGAAAAACCATTTGCGTTAATGGCAAGAGACCTCGAAGTTGCTCGCGATTTGGTCCAGCTTTCGGAGGAGGCCGAATTTCTGCTGGTGTCGGCCGCCCGGCCTATCGTCCTCGCGCCGGCAAAAAAAGAACTCTCCGGAATTGCTCCAGACAATAACGAACTTGGCGTGATGTTGCCCTATACGCCTTTGCATCATTTGCTGTTCGCGGCCGGCGCGCCAAAAGTATTAGTGATGACCAGCGCTAATCGCTCAAGCGAACCCATTGCGTATGAAGATGAAGAAGCGCTTGATAATCTTAAGGGAATCGCCGACGCATTCTTCATTGGAGAGCGTCCAATTGCGCGTCGCGTCGACGACTCGGTAGCCCGTTCCGGAGTGTTTGGTCAGGTCTTCCTTCGGCGCGCGCGGGGCTACGCTCCCGGTGCGGTCGCGACGGTTCCGAGCGAGTGCCCGATTCTCGCCGTAGGCGCCGATCTGAAGAACACCATCACACTCGTAGTGGACGGACAGGCATTTGTCAGCCAGCACATTGGGGACCTCGGACATTACCAGTCATTCCGTGCATTCCAGGAAACAATTCAAGATCTCATCTCCATGTATGAAGTTCGTCCCGAAGATCTGCTCATCGTGCATGATTCTCATCCGCAGTACGTTTCGACGACGCATGCTTTGACGCTTGGGCTTCGACAGCCAGTGGGCGTCCAGCACCATCGCGCGCACGTGGCCTCGGTCCTGGCAGAGCGCGCCGAATGGGAGGTGCAAGTTGTTGGAGTCAGCTTTGATGGCACCGGTTATGGCGACGACGGCAGCATCTGGGGCGGCGAGATTTTTGCCGGAAGTGTCAAGACGGGGTTTGAGCGTGTAGCTCATTTGCGCAGCGCGTCGCTTGCAGGAGGTGACGCTGCCGCCCAATATCCAGTTCAAGCCGCGGCTGGTTTTCTGACCCAGTTAGATGGTCTGCCCGATCTGAGCGCGGCGCCATTCAGCTTTCCGCAGCGCTATCAAAATGCTTTGGAATTGATTCGCAAAGCTGTGCGTACCTTTCCCACCACGTCGATTGGACGGCTCTTCGATGCAGCAGCCGCGCTACTTGGTTATACGCGCGAGGTCACATTTGAAGGGCAGGCGGCCATGTGGCTGGAACAACTGGCTCGCAAAGCGGCCCCTACAGAGCCGTATCTGTTTCCGTTCGGAGACGGAGAACTTGATTTTCGACCCTTACTTCAATCTGTAGTTCGTGATCGACTTCGCGGTCGCGATCTCGGAAAAATTGCGCGTGCCTTCCAGTTCGGCTTAGCTCAAGGCTTGCGAGACGCGCTGGTAGGTATCTGCCAAACGCAAAATCTGGATATCGTAGTTCTCTCTGGAGGCGTTTTCCAGAACGAACTGCTCTTGCAAGACTTGAAATCATTGCTTGGGCCAGAGGAGATCAGAATTTGGACGAACCACGCCGTCCCACCCAACGATGGTGCGATTAGTCTGGGGCAGGCAGCCTTAGCGGCTTTTGGCCGGTTCGAGCTCACAAGTGCGCAACCTGATTAAATAATTATGCATGAACTTTCTATCGCGATGAGCATTGTCGAAATGGCGCAAGAAGAAGCCGAAGAACGGGGCGGCGTTCAAATTAGCGCCGTGCACCTCAAACTGGGAGCTTTAGTGGGCGTGGTAAAAGAGGCACTCTTTTCTTCATACGAGATGGCGTGCCAAGACACTCCGCTGAGTGGGTCGCGCCTTGTCATCGAAGACAGCCCTGTCGTGGTTTTCTGTCCACAGTGCCAGGCGCAGCGCGCTCTCAGTTCGCTTCAACTTTTTTACTGTGCGGAATGCGGTACCCCAACATCTGAGATTGTGCAAGGCAGGGAAATCGAAGTGACTGCATTGGAGATACAAGAATGGGCTCACAACCCCGTTTAATCGAAGTCCGGAAAAACGTCCTTAAGCAGAATGATATGACAGCGCGCGCGCTGCGCGACCAATTCCGCGCAGCAGGAGTTTTTGTGGTAAGCCTCGTCTCCAGCCCAGGTTCCGGCAAAACCATGTTCCTGGAAAAAACTCTCACGCGGCTTCGTCAGAGTTACCGTGTCGCCGCGCTCGTCGGAGACCTCGCTACCGAGAACGATGCGATCCGGCTGGCGCGGAGTCAGGCCCCGGTCAAACAGATCACCACCGGCACACTATGTCATCTCGAAGCCGCCATGGTTCAGCACGCACTGGAAGGATGGGACCTGCATAATCTGGATTTTCTTTTCATCGAGAATGTTGGGAACCTGGTTTGTCCTTCGTCCTACGACTTGGGCGAAGATTTGCGGCTCGTGCTCATTTCCGTGACCGAGGGCGAGGATAAGCCCCTGAAGTACCCAACAATTTTCAACAGTGCCGACGTAGCCGTAGTTACGAAGATGGACTTGGCGAGCGCCGTAGAATTCGACTGGCATTCCACGCACAGTAACATCCAGGCAGTTCGTCCAGGCATGACGGTCTTCAAACTATCCGCTAAGACTGGGGACGGAATGGACGAATACCTGAGTTTTCTGGCGGCCCACCTTGCCAGATTGCGTGAGCCCGGAGCAATCTAAACTCCACCAGCGGGTGCTGGCAGCGTTCCCAGTTATTTGGCGGTCGGGCCTAAATCAAAAAATCGCCGTAACTTGGTAAACTTTTGCAAAGTTTTTTGGGATTCCTGTTGTCCCCGCAACTTCCGCTTTAGAATCGCATTCATACATGTAGACAGATTGCTTCGAAAATGGAGGTTTCATGCTTAAACAGTGCATGCTCGTTCTTCTGGCGGCCGGACTCATCTCGATCAGCGCGTCCTTTGCCGCAGCCCAGGATAGCTCATCCAATAATCAACCATCCTCGCCGTCGCAGGATGGCGGCGGCCGCCATCACGGGCCGCCCGATCCGGCCCGCCGTACGGCGGAGCTCACAAAAAGACTCAAGCTTACTTCGGATCAGCAAACCAAAGTGCAGGATATTCTTCAGTCCGAACGCTCCCAAATGGAGAGTCTGCACCAGGACACGTCCCAATCCCAGCAGGATCGCCGTGCCAAAATGATGGACATCCATAAAACCAGCGATGCGCAAATTCGCACGCTGCTCGACTCCAACCAACAGAAAAAGTGGGACGCAATGGAGGCCGAGCGCGAGCAGCGAATGCAAGATCATCACCCCGGAGGGCCTGAGGCCGGCCAGCAGGGGCCACCACCACAACAATAGCTATCCATGCTTATGGTCACTTCCGTAGAGACGTAGCTTGGCTACGTCTCTACGAAAATTGCGGTTGGTTGCTTTTGCCAAGTCCGGTTAATTTATTTCTGCGTTTTAGACAGTGCTTCCCGCGTTCGGCTGAGGGTGAACATCAGCGACTCTTTGGGTATGCTGGTGATGAAGGGACGGATGAGCCAGCCAAGCCCCTCAGGAATGTCACGAGTGAGGGAAACAGCTTCTAGTTGGACATACACGCCTCCGTCTCGTTCTTGAAACCGCCAATAAGAATTGAGTCGCCAGAGAAAACCGCTGTCGTTGCTCACGGGTTTTTCGCGTTCGTCCGGTTGCCCGGCCTTTTCGACTTCCGCCACTCGAGTGCTGTAGGACCGGCTGCAAGCGCGAGTCGAGTCGATATACAGATAGTGGGCATCGTAGTCGGTGTCGAGAACGACTGTCACAACCTTGGTTTCATGCAGGCGAAGCGAGAATTTAAAGTCATCACCGGTATGTTGGATCAGTTTGGAGCGGAGAACGTGCGGAGCATAGATTTGCGCGTGTTCGTCATAGTTCTGCAGAAGTGCAAGGGTCTGCTTCAGGTTCGCGCCGGGAATAAATACCGTCCCGATCCAGTGATGAATGAGGCCACCTGGAACTGAAATGGGCGCGGCGCCTTCCAGCGTTTCGAGTTTCTCAGTCACCACGTCTCCCTGTTTGATTCGCTGGTACACCTGCTGACGTTCCGGGGTCGGCAGATCGTCCATCCACAAAAAACGGCCGGAGCGTAGATCGTGTTGCATACGCTGCTCGCTCAACCGCACATAATGGTCGAAGGCGGCCGCAGTTTCTGTTTTCAATTCAACACCCTGGGCCGGACAAAGAACGAGCAGAACAGCGGCCATGAGCAGTAATGGATGACGAATCATGAAAACCTCACTGCGGTAAGATGGTTTCGATGTCGCCAAACCACACCGATGGAATCTTTCGCTTTGCCGCCTATGAGGCTGACCCCAAGTCCGGGGAATTGCGCAAGTCTGGCGTTCGCCTGCGTGTGCAGGAGCAACCTTTTCAGGTATTGCTGGTGATGCTGGAGCGGCCGAGGGAAATAGTGACGCGCGAGGAGTTGCGACAAAAACTTTGGCCTGCAGATACGTTTGTCGATTTCGATCATAGCCTCAACACCGTGATTAACAAGCTTCGCGAAGCATTGAGTGATTCGGCGTCCAACCCGCGATTTATCGAAACTCTGGCACGCCGGGGATATCGATTTCTGGCTCCGGTGGAATTTGTGCAGAACAGAACGGTGCCTCCCGATGCGCCCAAGGCAACCCTTAGGGTGATCAGTCCCGAGCAACCGGCGTCCGCTCAACCTCCTGCAAAGTTCTTGCTGCTCACCAGGGCTGAGGACGTCCCCAGGATTCGACGCAATTACGTACGTGTGCTTTTCTTCCTAATTCAGTTGATGTATTTGAGTTTCTATATTGTGGCACTGGCCCGGCTGACTGGAGTACATGAACTGCTTGAGCAAACTCTTGGTTATCCGGCGTGGGTAATGGTATTGTTGACAACCTCCGCGCTCATCGGTTTGCCGATACGGCTGTATCTGATCTCGGCGATCGCTTTTGACGTTTCCGGACTGAGTCAGAAATTTCATAAACTTTTCCTGGTCAGCTTGATGCTTGACGAACTGTGGGCGCTGTCGCCATTTCTGTTGACCCCCCAGATCGGCGTCGGCCTCGCAATGGCAGCATGTGCAGCGCTCATCTACGTTCCTTTCGCACAGCGGACGCTGCTTCTGATGGGAGACCGCTCGCTCGATTCAGCGTGAACAGCGCTCGGCAGCGGC
>DASYOD010000130.1:0-12367 GCA_036008085.1 Terriglobales bacterium | reverse complement strand
CTGGGGCTGGAGCAATGGGGCATCCATGACGCTGTACGCGCTGACGCATTCAAGCATGTTCAAGGCCGGCGCGGCAGTCGCCCCGGTTACCGATTGGCGCAACTACGATTCCATCTACACCGAACGCAACAACGGCCTGCCATCCGACAAAGACACCACCAGCTACACCGATCTGAATTTGCCCAAAGTAGCCGATAAGCTAAATGGATCATTGTTTCTGGCACACGGCACCGGCGACGATAACGTACATTTCCAAAACAGCATTCAGATGGTCGAAGGATTAATCAAGGCACGCAAGCAGTTCCGCTTCATGGTCTATCCCAACAAGACACACAGCATCCGCGGCTGCGACGACCGTGATCATCTATTCCACATGATCGAAGGCCACTTCGAGCACGAACTGAAATAGCGTGTAGAGTGGGCATTCCTGTCCGCTGCCGTTGCCTTGGATCGCGGTGGCGAATCGACCACGCCCGCGATCCCGGTAGCGCGTTCCGTTAGCCGCGAATGGCGCATCGTCGTCGACCCCTGGTTTGCGGCAAAATACCCAGCCGGATAGGTACGAAACTGCTAGAGGCGCGTCTAAGCAGCAGTTCTTGCGGGCCGGCCAACCGCCGAAGAATCTGGAACTGGTCGAACAGATTCGGCGTATCTAGAGCTGTGCATTAGGCTCCAGACCGGACTGATAGCGGTCTGAGAACGAAGTCTTCGGAAACAGTCCTCGCGATAATCACATGGGATCGTCGCCAAATCGGAGAAGAAATGAAACACGCCTACTTTTTCGCCGGGCTTTTGTTAATGAGTTCAGTCTGTGCCGGACAACGTTTGCCGCAGACAGCGTCACCTGACAGTTACAAGCTCAGTTTTGCTCCCGACTTCGCCAACAACCACTTCGATGGCGAAGAGACGATCCGGATTCGGGTCCTCAAAGCTACGTCCGAAATTGTGTTACATGCTGTCGACATTGATTTTCAGGACGTGAGCGTCAGCAGCGCGGGCGCCACCCAGAAGGCCAAAGTGAGCCTCGACCAAGCCAGCCAATTCGCGAAGTTATCAGTAGACAAAACGATTCAGCCGGGTCCCGCAACCATACAAATTCGCTACCGGGGAATCCTGAATAATGAACTGCGCGGCTTCTACATTGGCAAGGACGATCAAGGCCGCAAATACGCAGCCACGCAGCTCGAAGATACTGACGCGCGCCGCGCCTTTCCCTGCTTCGACGAGCCGGCCTTCAAAGCTACTTTCGATGTAACCGTAATCGCTGATAAAGGCATGAATGTCATCTCGAACGGGAAGGTCGTTTCTGACACGCCCGGTCCTGGCGATGCAAAGCACACCGTCCATTTCTCGACCAGTCCCCGAATGTCGTCCTATTTGGTGGCAGTGGTAGTGGGAAATTTTGAATACATCGAAGGAGAGTCCGACGGTATTCCGATTCGCGTCTGGACCAGCCCCGGCAAGAAGGAGCTCGGCCGCTTCGCATTGGCTGCCGCCGAATTCAACCTGAACTATTACGACCGCTATTTCGGGATCAAATATCCCTATGGGAAGCTTGACTTGGTCGGCTTGGCAGATTTTTCCGCGGGAGCGATGGAGAACACCGGTTGCATCACTTTCCGCGAGATTTTGCTTCTTCTAGACGAGAAGCACACAGCCCTCGGCCTGAAAAAGACTGTAGCATCGGTCATCGCCCACGAAATGGCGCACCAATGGTTTGGCGATCTTGTGACCATGCAATGGTGGGATAACAAGTGGCTCAACGAGGGTTTTGCTACGTGGATGTCGAGCAAGCCAGTAGCGGCGTGGAAGCCGGAATGGAATGTGCCGCTCGATGAAGTTACCGACGCGGTGAACTCGCTGGATCAAGATTCGCTCGTCAACACCCATCCGATTCATCAACCCGCAGACACTCCAGCGCAAATTCTCGAACTCGACGACTCGATCACTTACGGCAAAACCGCGGCCGTGCTGCGCATGTTGGAAACTTACGTGGGCCCGGAGTCATTTCGTGCAGGGGTGAATTTGTACTTAAAGCAACACTCCTACGGCAATGCTACCGCGTCTGACTTTTGGAACGCGCAGACTCAGGTCTCAAAGAAACCCATCGACAAAATCATGCCTACCTGGACCGAACAAGCTGGCCCTCCGCTGGTAACGGTCAAGACTCAATGCTCGGGCAATTCCGAGTCAGTTGCGCTCCACCAGCAGCGTTACTTTTACGATCGGGCAAAGCTGGAGGCCGGCAGCCCGGAGCTATGGCAGATTCCCCTGTGCCTGAAATCAACAGCGGCAAATACACAGAAGTGTGAACTGCTAACTAAGACACAGCAGGACTTCACCTTGCAGGGATGTTCACCGTGGGTTTACGCGAACGCGGATGCCAGGGGTTTCTACCGCTCCGGATACGACTCCGAAGCCATTCAGGCCATGTCCAAAGTAGCCGAGAGCGCGCTAAATGCAGCCGAACGCATCCTGCTGCTAAGCGATGTTTCGGCATCGGTACGCGTCAATCGCGAACCTATTGGAGATTATCTGGTTCTCGCCGAGGGTCTGCAGGCAGACCGCAACGACGCCGTTTTAGGAGAACTCCTTACCCAACTCACGTTCATTGGCGATCGCCTCGTCGACGACGCCGACCGGGAAGCCTACGATCACTGGGTGCGCCATCTGCTCGCTCCGGTTGCCCAGGACGTAGGATGGGAAGCCAAGCCGGGAGAAAGTGAAGGCCGGTCCGCCCTGCGCGCGCAACTGATGATGGCCCTGGGCGGCGTGGCGCGCGATCCGCAGGTACAGGCGCTGGCGCAAAAGTTCGCTAACCAATATCTCGCAGATCATTCTTCCGTCGATCACGCGATGGCAGGGGCTGCGCTGCAGATTGCCGCGCGGGACGGCGATCAGGCTTTGTACAGCAAAATAATGGACGACCTTAAAGCCGCCAAAACTCCAGAAACCTATTTCACCGACATGTTTGCTCTAAGCCGTTTTAACGATCCCAAGTTAATTGAAAGCACTCTCGAGTACGCGATTTCTCCGCAGATGCGCTCGCAGGACGCTCCGTACTTAATCTTACAAGTAATGAAAAACCCCGCCGCTCAGGTACAAGCCTGGAAGTTCGTCCAGTCGCATTGGGAAGCTATAGAGAATCTGGGCGGAGCCTTTGCCGGCGGAATCATCGTGCAAGCTACCGGCAGTTTCTGTGACGCGGGCATGCGCGATGAAGTGCAATCCTTCTTCACGTCCCATCCCGCGCCCGCAGCCGAACGTTCGCTGAAGCAGTCAGTTGAACAAATGAATTACTGCGCTGACCTCAAATCCCAGCAAGGCCCCAAGCTCGCGTCCTGGCTGCAACAACACGCGAGCTCAACGGGAGAATAGAAAACGTTCGACAATTTGGGCGCGCGCGTCCGCGCCCGTGCCGCACCTCGTGCCACTGGTTTCGAAGAACTGCGAGTTGGCGGCTTTCTCTAAGCTCGCAGAGTGAGTCGCAGCGCGCCGTTTGCCAGTTTGGGAGCTTGAGGACGCCGAGCGCCGCAAGTGCGCCTTTACTGCTTGACTTTGTACCCCCTGTGAGTTAATAATACAATATAGTAAATTATCTATTAGTTAATCAACCAAGAGAGGCCACGAACTCCTTTGTCCTTAAGATTTTGCATATAAGTTCTTTTAACTCAAGGATTTGGACCTCAGTCTGCCCCTAAACCGATGATTCCAAAAGATCAGGGGGGAGGGGGGTATCCGCTAACGAAAAAGTAAACCGTCGTCCGAGGTTGGTGCACAATGAAGTGGTGCTAAATAAATCCCTTAAAGCACGAGGCTGATTCATGCACCGCTTGACCCTGGGCGACTTCGAACTCATTGCCGTTTCTGACGGCATTTACCGGCTGGATGGAGGAGCTTTCTTCGGCGTTATTCCAAAAGTCATGTGGGGGAAGAAAGTGAAAGCCGACGCCGACAATTACGTCCCCGTCGGATTGAATTCGGTCGTGGTGAAGACCGGGCAGCAGACGATTCTCATCGAAACCGGTATCGGCAACAAACTGCCGGAAAGATTGATCAACATTTTCGGACAGCCCGCGAAACTGCTCGACAACCTGACCGCCGCCGGCATTTCGCCAGACGACATCGACGTCGTGATCAACACGCACCTGCACTTCGATCACTGTGGCTGGAACACAATGATTGTCGGGGACAAGGTCGTGCCCACATTTCCCAAAGCGAAATACTACGCGCCCGAGGGCGAATGGCAGCACGGACGCCTTCAACTCGAGCGCGACGCTATCAGCTACATGTCCGACAACTACGATCCCCTGATTAAAAGCGGACAGATGGAATTGCTGCAGGGCGATCGGGAGATCGTCCCCGGAGTTTCGGTCAAAGTTTTTCCCGGCCACACCGAGCACATGCAAGCCGTGATCTTAAAAAGTGGCGGCGGGACTGCATGCTACATTTCCGACCTGATTCCCACCAGCGCGCATATCGATCTGACCTGGGGCATGGCTTTCGATCTGCTGCCGCTGCAAACCATCGAAAGCCGCAAGCGCTATTATGCGCAGTCGATTCCAGGGAAGTGGCTGACCATGTTTACCCACGATCCGAACATCCCGTGGGCATACCTGGAAAAAGATGAAAGAGGAAAAATGTCGGCGAGGACAACTGCTTGAAAGGCTTCGTATGGCTTTTAAATATCGCGTTCTCGAACGCGCGCTCAAAGTGTTCTAAATCTCTGAACACCTGATACACGCGTCCGAGAAACGCTTGCTCGCAGTCAAAATCGTTCTATTTGTAAGTCGCGTTGAAACCTTGGAAGTTTGCGCCCTGCGTAGGTATGTACCCTCCGGCGATCATGTGCTTGTCATTGAGCCCGCCGCCGTAAGTTTCATACGCCTTCGGATAGCTGTACTTGTAATACTTGCCGCTATGCAGGAGAGCAGCGTGTACAAGCCCAGCGGAATCCTGCCATTCGTAAGTAACGTCGCCTTCGTTATCAAGATCCAGAGCGTAGGAACTTGTCGCGCCGGGAACGTTGATCGTCTTGTACTTTGTGCCAGTCAACATCGACGCCTCAAAAAGGTTGCTCGAATTTTCCCAATAGAAAACAATCACGTCTTTGTTGCTGACGCCGGTCGCAACCGTATAAATGGCACCGGGCACAGTCAGAGTTTTGTATTTCCCACCCTTTAACAAAAATCCGCGCACTACCCCACCTGAGTCTGTGTAGTTGCCGACGATGTCTCCTGCATCGTTTATGGAGTTAGCGGCCGCGCCAAGGTTCCCTTTAGGCCCCGGGACATCTGTAAATTTTCCACCTTTGTACAGAAATCCCACCGAAACGCCCGCGGAATTCGTGTAGGCTCCCACAACGTCTGTACCGTTATATTGGATATTGCTACCTAAAGTTGTGCCAGCCTTGGCCTTCGGGTCATCCAGCGTTGTGAACTTCGCACCCTTGAGAATATAACCATGGTTGAGACCGGCCGTGTCTGTGTAATAACCAACGGACATACCTGCGTTGTTGATTCCGCCGGGATCAGTAGCTACAGCTCCAGGCACGCTCGCCTTGGCGAATTTGAAAGTTAGCAATGGCGCATCGGCTGCGCTGGCGACGACGACCATGAACACCAGCACACAAAGTATTAACTTGCAGTTTTTCATTGGGTTTTCTCCTCGCGTAGTTAGTGACTAACGAAATTGACCTCCGTTAGCGAAGTGCTGTCTGACAGCGACTTAAGGGACGGAAGGATCCAACTAAGTCCAGAGCTCGAAATGCTCAGGGGACAATATGACGCGTCAGAAATTATGTGCGCCTGTCACGGGTGTGTCAACATGCAAATTGTTTCACTTGTTGCGAGACACGGCGTCACAGCTAGCGGGCGAGGGTGCCCGCTCCGCACAATCTTTGTTCAAAGAATTCTTCGACTCGATTCAGAATTTCAGGCGCGCTCTTCGATTCATAAATCGCTTTTCGCAGACCCGCCCCACCGGGAACTCCGTGCGTGAACCATGAGGCAAACTGCTTCATCTTGCCGACTGCGTCGGGCAATTCTTCTTCGATCAGCATCTGGAAATAAGTGCGAATCATCTGGTAGCGGTCAGCCTCGCTGGGTTCATCGTAGCGGCGGACGGCGGCCGATACCGCAGCGTGGTCATTGCTCAGCCATGTGTTGTATTGCGCGATTTGCCTGAAGATCCACGGATTCGCCGGCGCCGTTCGCCCGATCATTACTGCGTCACAACCAGTCTGAGCCACGATGGCGCACGCATCCTCGGGCGTGCGGATATCGCCATTGCCAATGACGGGAATTCTTACTGCTTGTTTTACGGCGGCAATCCACTCCCAACGGGCTTGGCCGCTGTAGCCCTGCTCGCGCGTGCGTGCATGCAAGGCGACGGCGCAAAGGCCGCAATTCTCGGCCATCTTCGCAAGTTCCACGCAGACGATATTTTCGTCATCCCAGCCAGCGCGAAACTTAACCGTAAAAGGAATCTTGATGGCGGCGCGAACCGCTTCGAAAATCTTGCCAATTGCAGGCAGATCGCGCAACAGGCCCGACCCACCATTGCACTTGACAACCTTTTTCGCCGGACAGCCCAGGTTGAGGTCGACCAAATCGAACCCCAGATTTTCCACCATTCGCGCAGCCTCGGCCATCACTTTGGGATCGCTGCCAAAAAGCTGCGCGGAGATCGGATGCTCGTCTTCGTAGAAATGCAGATAGCGCTTGGCCTTCTGATCTTTGGCTCGAAGCACGCCATCGGCCGAGGTGAATTCAGTCATGATCAGGCCGCATCCGCCGAGATTGCGTATGAAACGGCGAAACACAGTGTCGGTGACGCCGGCCATGGGAGCGAGGACGGTCGCGGGCGCAATCGAAACATTTCCGATCATTACTCTTGAAGGCACGGTGGCAACCGCACGGGCGAGGACGCCCGCGTCTGCACTCACCGGATTTTCCCAGTACTTGCGCACCCGATTATTTTACTGCCTTCCCCAAGCCATGCAGCTGTGGCACAATTTGCATCACATACCTTATGGACGAAATCGCGAGAAACGCTCCGCCAGAATCCCTCGCCCCGGACCCCAGCAGATGGATAGGCCGGTTGCTGATAGCTGTGCTCCTTGGCGAAGGGATCTGGGGGCTTATTGTATCGTTCACCCGCGACCTGATTCTGCCCTTGCTGGCGAAGACCATGGGCGGCGACGTCCAATCTCCACTTTATCTGGGCAAGGGGTACGTTAATGTTCCCGCTCTCTTTACGTCGGTCCTGGAACTTTGTTTTGCGGGAATCCTGGCAGTGATTTTGAACACCTGGGTGCAACGCAGAGACCGATCAACTCGCAGTAAACCGGTCCGAATAATTGCGCGTCCAGTACAGCCTGCCGCACCAACTCCAGCTGTTACTCCAGTTAAAGCTGCTGTGGCTGCGCCTCCGGTGGTTAAGCCAGCCCCATCTCTGGCAGCCCCGGTTACGGCTCCTCCGCCGCCTTCGGCTCCTTCGGCACCATCACCGTCGGCGGAACAGTTCTGGACGCCACCCCAGCCGACTACTCAACCAAAGGCAGCGGCTCCTCAGCCAGCGCCCAAACCTCCGGCAAAGCCAGCCAAGCCGAAGCCGCCTAAAGAGGTTTACTACAACATTGTCGGAGAACCGATCAACCCGACGGAAGACGAATAGTCTCGTCCTCGTCAAGACGGGCGTGGACGCCCGTCCTCCATTAAATCCAGCACGAAAAAGAGCCTCCGCGAACGGAGGCTCTTCTTTCTGAGTATGCTGTCCGAACCTAGGCCTTCGGCGCTTCTTTCTTGGCGTACTTGCGGCGGAAACGTTCCACGCGACCGGCGGTATCCATGAGCTTCTGCTTGCCAGTAAAGAACGGATGGCAATTGGAGCAAATTTCTACGTGGATGTCGCCCTTGTGGGTCGAACGAGTGCTGAAACTGTTGCCGCACGCGCACATGACGCGAATCTCATTGTAAGCGGGATGAATGGCTGCCTTCATGGTCTCCTAACCTCTTTTCCGAATCATTGGATTCTAAAGGATGCCCGCAGGATTCAGCAAATGGGGATGGTTAGCTTATCGTTCTTGACATCACCTAAATTATTAGATCATAATTGACACTGTCATGACTGACCTAATAATTCTTGCCTTTTTGCTTGATGGCCCGAAGCATGGCTACCAGTTAAAGCGTGAAGCCGGATTTATCCTCGGGCAGGGCGAGATGCACAACAATCTGGTCTATCCGCTTCTGCGCCGCTTCACTGCCGACGGGTGGGTCACCAAAAAGACCATGCCGGGCGAGCGTGGCCAGACGCGGCAGCAGTACGCAATCACCCCAGTCGGCCGGCGCGAGCTGATCACCCGTCTGAGCAACTTCGGCGAATCAGAGGCCGCGTCATGGCCCGGCTTTATCACGAGAGTGGGAATGTTCGAAGCGCTTGAGGAGCCTGTACGAGCCAGCATTCTTGCAGCTCGGACAAACTACTTGCAGGTCCGCGAGCAGAAGCTAACCCTTCTGGAGCAGAACATGGACCTTGGGACCTACGGCGGAGAAGTTGTCCATTACTTGATTGAACAAATTCACTCCGAACTCGCGTGGATCCGACGGCTTCATCGGCTGGCTGCGAGCGCGAAATCAAGTCATCACAAAATTGGGAGGAAGGTATGAATGCCACAGCTTTATGGTATTTAGAAACTGCCCCCTGGTACGCACTTGGGGTGTACTGGGCAGTCAGCGCGCTGCGAGTGAAGCCAACCAAGGTGAAGGAGGGCGCAGGTGGCCGTCTCCTTCATATAGGCGCAATGGCACTGGTGTTTCTGCTGCTGGCTTCCCATCGACTCGACGTTGGTTTGTTAGCGCGACGTTTTGTTTCGGAAAGTTCGTTGCTAACGGGCTTTGGAATCTTCCTTACATTTGTTGGCGCTGCAATTGCGATTTGGGCGCGGTATTGTTTGGGTCAGTATTGGAGTGCTCGGGTCACGCTGAAGATGGACCACCGGCTCATCCGTTCCGGTCCTTACACGTACGTCCGACATCCGATCTATTCCGGGCTGCTGCTGGCGATGGCTGGAACGGCGTTAGTCATCGGCGAATGGCGCGCGGTGGTTGCCGTCCTGATAGCAATTCTGGAATTCTCACGGAAGGCGTCGAAAGAAGAAGTCTTTCTGACCACCGAATTCAACGTTGATTATCAGGAGTACCGGAAGCACGCGGGGTTTTTGATACCCCGCTTTCGCTGAATGCTCAGCCGGACGGGCGGGGCGACCGTCCCCCATCATTACCGCAAAATGAAAAACGGCAGGGCCGATCCCCTGCCGTCGATAGAAACTTGGGGTCCCTTATTTGCCGCGGTTGACGGCTTTCTTGAGCTCGGCACCGGCGGAAAACTTTGCTACTTTGCGGGCGGCGATTTTGATGGTAGCGCCCGTCTGCGGGTTACGCCCATTACGCGCCTTTCTCTGCGATACAGAGAAGGTGCCAAAACCAATCAAGGCAACGCGATCACCCTTCTTGAGCGCGGACGTAATGCTGTCCACGGTTGTGTCAATTGCGGTAGCCGCTTGAGCCTTACTGATGCCGCTACCAGACGCGATTCGGTCAATGAGATCGGCTTTATTCATCGTATCTCCTGGCAGGTTTCTTTGTCCTCACAGGGTACAAGTTAGGGAGCACTCTTTGAGTGAGAAACCCGGCGGACCTTATTTAGCGCTCTGGCAACTGTGAATGTCAACTGTGAAAATCGGCTCTGGATGCCTTGTTTGAGTCATTTGTGCATGGCGAAGGCCGCGCAGTCTGAGTTTGGCACAAAACGACGCCACTATGCTCGCTGGTTGGCGACGCGTAGAGTGGCTGTTTCGGTCCGAAATTGTGGTTGGCCCTTAATCCCCGGAAGGCATGAGGCTCTCTTCCGGACCAGGTTCCACTAGCATTTGCATGATTCCCCTGACGGTGGTCACAGGCCGCGAAGCCGCATCAGCGCTGCTCTTTGCGGGTGCCTGAGGCTTCATCCCGCCAAACTGTTCGGCCTCAGTCGACCCCGCCAGTGCCGTTACCGACGATGTACCGCCCGCGATCACCTGCGTGACTGCGTCAAAATAGCCCGTGCCCACGAAGCGCTGGTGCTTCACCGCCTCGTAGCCATGTTCGACTTCGCTGCTGAATTCCTCTTGCTGGAGCCGGGAGTAGGCGGTCATGCCAGACTCTTTGTATCCCCGGGCCAGTTCAAACATGCTCAGGTTCAGGGCATGGAAGCCGGCCAAGGTTATGAACTGGAATCTGTATCCCATGGCGGCCAACTCGGTCTGGAAGCGGGCGATGGTGGCATCGTCCAGCTTCGCCTTCCAATTGAACGACGGCGAGCAGTTGTATGCCAGCATCTTACCCGGGAACTTGGCGTGAACCGCCTCGGCGAACTGGCGCGCTTCGTCAAGATCGGGATGCGAAGTCTCGCACCAGATTAGTTCGACATACGGTGCATAGGCGATGGCGCGTGCGATTGCCGATTCGATGCCGGCGCGAATGCCGAAGAATCCTTCCGGAGTTCGCTCGCCGGTGAGGAATTCCTGATCGCGCGGATCAACATCGCTAGTCAAAAGATGAGCGCTGTCGGCGTCGGTGCGCGCCATGATCAGCGTAGGCACGCCCATTACATCAGCCGCGAGACGCGCTGCAACCAGCTTTTGAATTGCCTCCACGGTCGGCACTAAAACCTTGCCACCCAAATGTCCGCATTTTTTGGCGGAGGAAAGCTGGTCCTCGAAGTGAACGCAGGCGGCACCGGCTTCGATCATCGCCTTCATCAACTCGAACGCATTGAGGTTACCGCCAAAGCCCGCTTCGGCGTCCGCGATCAGTGGAGCAAACCAATGGATGCCATTTTTTCCTTCGGCATGATGAAGCTGGTCCGCGCGCGCCAGGGCCTGGTTGATCCGGCGGCAAAGATTAGGCACGCTGTTGGCCGGATAGAGGCTCTGGTCGGGATACATTTGCCCGGCATCATTAGCGTCAGCGGCAACCTGCCAGCCGCTTACGTAGATTGCCTTCAGGCCAGCATTAACTTGCTGTACGGCTTGATTGCCGGTCATTGCGCCGAGCGCTGGGACATAAGATTCGTTTTGCAGGAGGTCCCAGAGCCGCTCCGCGCCTTGCTTGGCCAGAGTATGTTCGATGTGGAGGGATCCGCGTAGCCTATCGACATCCTGCGCTGTATAAGGCCGGGTGATTCCAGCCCAGCGGGTGTTTGATTTCCAATCCATCCCGGTTTTTGAGTTATTTCCGTTTCCGTTTACTGCCATAATTTGTCATCCTTTGCAGTGCCGCCTTCGTTTTTCAACCCGGCCAATTCCAGCGGCAGCATTCCCAAAACGCCGCTTACTCTTTGGGGATTGTGGAGTACGAATCGAGGGCGGTCAAACGGAACCTTTCTATCGCGCTGATAAAATATTGTTATCAGCAAGAGGATCTGTGATAATAGGATGTTCTTAGATGCAGAAACTCGCCTGAGGGCACATCGTGGAAATTGACCAGGTTGAGACTTTTCTTGCGGTAGCGACTTTTGGCGGTTTTCATCGCGCCGCAGAAGCCCTTCGCATCAGCCAACCCGCGGTAAGCGCCCGCATCAAGGCGTTGGAAGATTCGCTTGCGGTAAAGCTTTTTTCCCGCTCCCGTGGCGGCCTGGTCGTTTCCGATGCCGGCCGCACCTTTCGTCCTCACGCCGAATTGCTGTTACGCACTGCCGCCATGGCGCGGCAAGCCGTGCATGACACGCAACCGGCCAGTGGCACGCCACTGCAGATCGCCGCCGCGCTCTCCATCTCTGTCTATTTTTTGCCAGACGTATTGAAGGGATTTCAGCGGGTTCATCCCAACGTCATCATCAGCATTCGCACTGGCCATTCGAAAGAAGTATTGGATATGGTTCTGGGAGAGAAAGCGGAGATTGGATTGGCGCGTTCGCTGCATCATCCTGAGGTCGAAACCATAAGCCTGCGGGATGATCCACTGTTGCTGGTGTCGCATCCGAAGCGAGGTCCGAAACATCCGACGCGCGCCCGCCTCGAGCAAGTGGCAAGTTGGCCGCTGATATTTTATGAACGAGGATCAAGCGACTGGACGCTGACGCAGAGTCTTTTTCGTACATCAGGCTTAGTTCCAAACATTGCGCTGGAAGTCGACTCGATCGAAACCGCCAAGCGCATGGTGGAACGAGGACTAGGTCTATCGTTTTTGCCACAGATGGCGGTTGGCAGTGAACTACGGAGCGGAAAGCTAAGCACGGTAAGACTGCTCGACGCCGAACCATTGCGGCGAAGCCTCGATGTAATTCATCCTCGCCATCGTCCCCTGAGGGCAGAAGTCCGCGCTTT
>DASYOD010000129.1:0-27705 GCA_036008085.1 Terriglobales bacterium | reverse complement strand
AGCCTGGCTCGAAGGCGCAATATCCCGCTGGTGGAAGATCTGGGAAGCGGCGCGCTATTTGATCTGCGTTCAATCGGCGTAAATGAGGAGCCAGGCGTACTCGACAGCCTGCGCCAGGGTGTGGACGTCGTCACTTATAGCGGCGACAAATTGCTGGCTGGCCCACAAGCGGGCATTCTGAGCGGCCGCAGTGATCTCATCGCCCGCATGCGCTCGAACTCATTATTCCGTGCTCTTCGTGTGGACAAGTTGACCTACGCAACCCTCGAAGCCACGTTGCTAGCCTACGTGAAGGGCGACCACGATGCGATTCCCGCATTGCGCATGATGCGTTTGTCGAAAGAAGAGATTGGCCGGCGCGCGGAAGCTATCGCGAATCGAGTGCGGTCGTCCAGGCTGCCGGTGGAAGTGCGGGACGGCGAATCCGTACTCGGCGGCGGAGCTGCACCTTCAGCAACACTGGCTACGCGGGTGCTGTCGATAACTTGCGAAGGCTTGAGCGCAGATGAGCTTTCTACGCGGCTGCGAGCTTACGATCAATCGATCATCGCCCGAGTTGACGATGGGCGCGTGCTGCTCGATCTACGAACGGTATTTCCTGAGCAGGACGAAATTGTCGCGAGTGCTCTCAAACGAGTCACCGCGAAATGATCCCGAGTGCGACTACCGACAAGCCAAGCGCGACGCTCTACACCATCGGCCATTCCACCCGCACGCTAGATGAATTTATGGCAGTTCTGCAAGCCCACTCCATTCAGACCTTGGTCGATATTCGCTCCCTCCCCATGTCGCGTCGCTTGCCGCATTTCAACCGCGAGGAGTTGGAGAAAACATTGCCAGAGATCGGAATCCGTTATGTCTGGCTCAAGGAACTGGGTGGACGACGCAAAAAGATCCGCGACGACTCACCCAACATCGCGCTACGCAACGACAGCTTCCGCAACTATGCGGATTACATGCTGACTGAAGAATTCCAACAAGGCATCTCCGAACTGATCAAACTTGCCGAGCAATCTCTCACCGCGTATATGTGCGCTGAGCGAGTGTATTTTCGCTGCCATCGCATGCTGGTCTCCGACTGGCTCGTGGCTCACGGCCATGAAGTGCTCCATATCGACGGAACCGGAGCAGTCAAACCACACAACATGATGACCGAGGCAAGATTGATTGATGGGCAGGTGATTTACCGCGGCGATAGGTTACTCTGAACGCGTTCCGCCGCACTGATTTAGACTTTCAATTGTCGTTGAAGAGGTGAACATGGCTGAACGTACTCCGCAAACTCTTGCCAACCATGTGAGGATTGATCCTCCTTTTCACTACTTCGTACTGCCGGTGTTTGCGATCTCCTGGATCGTAAGCGTGGTTTTCGCGATACGGCACCCTTATCCTTTTCACTTCTGGGTCGTTATTTTCAACACCGCGCTGCTTGTTGCTGTGATTCGATTCCGGCAGTACGCGCTAAAAGTTCAGGACCGAGTCATCAGACTTGAGGAGCGGCTGCGGCTAGCCACGCTGTTGCCCGATTCTCAACGCTCACAAATCGCAAGACTCACCGAGCGTCAACTTATCGCGTTGCGCTTTGCCTCCGACGCAGAAATACCTATCCTCGTCGAACAAACTCTCTCGTCGAATTTGGCGCCTGCGGACATCAAGAAGGCGATCAAGACTTGGCGGCCTGATTATTGGCGGGTGTGACGTTTTATGATCGTTGGCACCGGCATCGACATCGCAGAAGTACCACGCATCGCAGCTTCCATCACTCGTTTCGGCAATCGCTTTCTGCACAGGATCTTTACCGAAAGTGAGATGCGCTACTGCGACTCGAAGGCGAACCGGATCGAGCGCTACGCTGCGCGGTTCGCCGCCAAAGAAGCGGCGATGAAGGCTATCGGTACCGGTTGGAACCACGGCGTAACCTGGCGCGATGTTGAAGTGTGCCGCCAGCCGGGAGGCCGTCCCACGATCGCCTTCCACGGAAAAGCGGCAGAATTCGCGTCCAAGCTCGGCGCTGTCCATGTTGCGCTGTCGCTCTCGCACACTAAGGAATACGCCATCGCGCAGGTAATTTTAGAAAACTGACAACTCACTACCGACGGCGGAATGCCGGGCGCTTTCTGTTAGACTGTCGCATCCAGAGCGAACCTTTGAATGTCGGTCGTAGATGAAACTCCGCCAATAAGCCGAGCCTTGCCGGCCCAAACCAGCTATGAGCACGCACTGCTGGCCGGTGTGGGCCTCAGCAGCTTTGCTGCCCTGCTGCTTGAATTGGCGCTCACCCGATTATTTTCGGTCGTGCTGTTTTATCACTTCGCCTTCCTGGCAATCTCCATTGCACTACTCGGCCTCGGCTCTGGCGGAGTATTCGCATATTTAGGAAAGAATTGGCTGGCACGCTTTCAAACTCGAGACCTGCTGTCCCGGCTGTGTCTCGGCAATGCTTTCGTTGTTCCTCTGGTTTTGGAAATCGTTTTGCACGTTCCGGTCTCGCTGAATCTGTCATCAGCCAATTTTCTTCGGCTCACGGCAATCTATCTCGCTGCCGCCGTGCCGTTTTTTGTTACCGGGCTGCAATTCTCGATTCTCTTCGCCCGCGAGTCGCGGCACATCTCACGCTTGTACGGAGCCGACCTCATAGGCGGCGCCCTAGCGTGTCTGGGTATCATTCCTCTGCTCAACTGGCTGGGTGGTCCGAATGCCATCCTGTTCGCCGCTCTGATGTCGGCGATTGCGGGAGCAGTCTGGGCTGTTGGCACCGGTTTTCGCAAACTTACTCTCGGAGTAGCTGCGGCCCTGCTGCTTTTGATCGCGGCAAACTGGTCAGGCAGATTGATCGACGTCGTCTATGCGAAAGGTATTTTTCGTGACAAAGCCTGGGTAGAGTTCGCTCGCTGGAATGCAATCTCGCGCGTGGAAGTAGATCGTCAGCACGACGCCAAAGCAGTGGTTATTGATGCCGACGCATCCACCTACATAATGAACGCCGACCTAAAACACTGGGAGGGCTCAGAGTGGCAAGAAGATCTAATGTCCGCGCCGCCGGCGCTGGCCAACATCTTGCGTCCTCACGGCGATTACGCGATTATCGGGCCGGGCGGAGGCGTTGATGTGCTTCGCGCTGTCGCAAACGGCAGTCCTAACGTTACCGGAATCGAAATCAATCCGATTATTGCAAACACGGTGATGCGCGGGCGCTACGCGGATTATTCTTATCATTTATACGAGCGCCCCGAAGTTCACATTCAGGTTACGGATGGTCGATCGTTCGTCCGCAACGCAAAACAGAATTTCGATGTAGTGCAAATGACACTTGTCGACACTTGGGCGTCGACCGCTGCCGGTGCGTTCGCCCTTAGTGAGAACAGCCTTTATACCGTAGAGGCGTTTCGAGAATATTTCGAGCATCTGAAGCCCGGCGGAATTGTCGCGATCACCCGCTGGGAATTTCGTCAACCTCGGGAAGCCTTGCGGGTGGTTTCAGTCGCGATGCAAGCCCTGCACGAGCTTGGCATGCAAGATCCCTCGCGAAATTTTATCGTCGTCTCCGAAGGAAAGCTGGACGAAGATGGAATCCCCGTGGTCGTGCTCGCCAAGAAAAGCGCCTTCACCAGAGAAGAAGAAGAAAGTGTTAGAGCCCACTTGAGCAGCAACCCCGGCCTGATGGCGCTGTATCTGCCTTCTGACCGTAAAGAAAATCCATTTTCAGCGCTCATCGCGCGCAACGATCCCTACGCTTTTGCCAAACAGTACCCGTACGATGTCGCTCCGGTAAGAGATGATGCGCCATTTTTCTTTTTCAATTTAAAGATCGGCCAGGTTCTGCACAATGACGATCTAAGTCAGGGGATCGATTGGAAAGTTAATCTGGGGGTCGCGGTACTGGCCATGGTGCTGGTGATTTCTTGTCTCGCAGTCCTCGCCTTCCTCGTACTTCCTCTGGCGCTGCGCGGAGGGCGCACACAACAACGCCCGATCCAGCTTTTATATTTTGTTGCGGTAGGCCTGGGCTACATTCTGGTCGAAATTGCTTTCATCCAGCGATTCGTTTTGTTTCTTGGGCATCCAACCTATGCCCTCACCGTGGTAGTGTTCTTGCTTTTATTGTCCAGTGGCGCCGGCAGCCTTGCATCTAGAAAATGGGTGGCCCACCCTAAACGTGCATGGCTTCCGCTGGCCTTCATTGTGGGGACTCTTCTGCTTTATGTTTTCGTTTTGCCGGGACTTCTGAATGCGCTTGTAGGCCTTCCCTTCAACGCGAAATTGCTGGTCAGCGCTGTGCTGCTGGTTCCCCTCGGATTTGCCATGGGAATGCCTTTCCCCACCGGGTTGCGCGCACTGGCAAGCGTTCCTGTCCCAGAGTTTCCCGCAACCGGCGAATTCCAGGAAAATGCAGTGGAGTGGGCATGGGCCGTGAACGCCGGTTCGAGCGTGCTAGGGTCCGTGCTGGCCATGGTGATTGCCATTCAGTTCGGCTTGAACGTCGCTCTGGCATGCGGGGCCGCCGCATATCTAGTTGCCATTTTGTTCGCCCGCACTCTACAGCCGCGTCATTCCTTACAATGGTCTTAGGTCCGCAGCCGCAATCTCGGCCTTGAGCTGTCAACCGTTGCGCAAATGCGGCTACGCGGTGCAAGCTGATAGCTCATGCCAGAATTGCCGGACATTGTCAGTTACATCAGCGCGCTCGAGCCACGCATCGTCGGCCAGCCAATGGAGCGGATTCGGCTAAATAGCGCCTTTCTCCTCCGAACTGCGACGCCGCCGCTAGCGAGCGTGGATGGCCGCATTGTCCGCGAGTTGCGGCGAGTTGGAAAACGCATTGCCATTGGGCTAGAGGACGATCTCTGGCTGGCTCTGCATTTGATGATTGCCGGCCGTTTGCACTGGCGCGGCGGAGGAGCGAAACTGGCGGGCCGCAACAGTCTGGCTGCTTTCGATTTTCCTGATGGCGCTCTTGTTCTTACTGAGGCCGGAACCAAGCGCCGCGCATCATTGCACTTATTTTCCGGCGAAGAGAACCTGCGCTCCCTGGATCCTGGAGGAATCGACATCTTCACCAGCGACCTGAATTCGTTTCGCGCAACCCTCAGTGCCGAAAATCATACGCTGAAGCGCGCGCTCACCGATCCGCGCCTGTTAAGTGGGATCGGCAATGCGTATTCAGACGAGATCCTGCACGCGGCGGAACTTTCTCCCATCATGCTCACGCAGAAATTAGTCCCTCAGGAATGGGAAAGACTCTTCGCCGCGACCCGCGGTACGCTCGCATTCTGGGTAGACCGGCTTCGCGCCGAGGCAGACAAAAACTTCCCTGAAAAGGTGACGGCGTTCCGCGAAGGCATGGCAGTTCATGGACGTTATGGAGAGCCGTGTCCAAGATGCGGTGACAAGGTTCTGCGGATTCGCTATGCGGACAAGGAAACTAATTACTGCGCGCGCTGCCAGACTGGCGGCAAGGTTCTTGCGGATCGCAGCCTATCTCGGCTGCTGGGATCGGATTGGCCACGAACGCTCGAGGAGCTTGAGTCTCTGAAGCGGCGATGAGACGCAGCCTCGTGAATTTCGCTGGTCAATCCAAGCCGGGGATTATCGGCTGATTCGCGTTTGCCTCGCCTCCTGATGAGATGTCACAATGCTTCATGCAAAAATCGTCGTACGGCCTCGTAACTGTAATCACTGCTGCGCTGGTGTTCACCGGAAGCGCCCTGGCGCAGCAAACTCCCGCAACCACTCCTCAACCTTCCCCCGCGGCGGGAAGCCAAAGTAATTCAACTCTCACAACCCAAAAAGACAAAGTCAGCTACGCCATCGGGATGAACGTTGGAACCAACCTGCACCGACAGTCCGTGGATGTGGACCCAAAAATCCTGCAGCAAGGCCTCGAAGACGCGCTCAGCGGTGGTAAGACGCTGCTGTCAGAAGATGAAGCCAAGGCGACACTCATGCAATTTCAGACTGAGATGCGCCAGAAGCAGCAGGAAAAGATGCAACAAGCGGGAGCGGCAAATAAGAAGGAAGGCGATGCATTTCTCGCCGCGAACAAAAGCAAAGACGGCGTCGTCACCCTCCCCAGCGGTCTTCAATACAAAATCATGACTGCCGGCACCGGGCCTAAACCGAAAAGCAGCGACTCGGTGGTATGCAACTACAAAGGCACGCTGATTGACGGCAAGGAATTTGACAGCTCCTACAAACGCGGACAACCTGCGACCTTTCCCGTAGCCGGAGTAATCAAGGGCTGGACTGAAGCGCTCCAACTCATGCCCGTGGGATCGAAGTGGCAACTGTTCGTTCCGGCTGATTTGGCCTACGGCGAACGAGGCAGCGGTCCGGACATCGGTCCGAACGCCACCCTCATTTTCGAAGTGGAGTTGCTTTCCATCCAGAGCAAAGACAAAGACAAGGCCGGAGACCAGGAGAAAAAGTAGGTCGGTCGGGCATTCCGTGGATCGGCTACGCGGAAGAACTGCGGATGCCGACCACGCCCATCATTCTCCCCGTAATTCCTTTTTCCGCTCGATAAGAAAAAAGCAGCTCAGGATGGCACGAAGTGCACAGATTGGAAGCGCTGATGTTTTTCCGCAAGACACCAGCGCTGATCAGTTGACGGCGGTTGGCTTCGACCAGGTCAAGAAACAGTTTTGACGGCAGCTCGCCGTGGCCTGGAGCCCGGGCGGTAAGAAATAACAGCGGATACTTTTCGCGGACTGGGTCCGACTCTTTTACTTCATGAAACAAATCCCCAGCGTAAGAGAATTGCGATTCGAACTGCTGACGCACTTCCGAACCGACTTCATAACAGCAAGCATGAACGCCCGGGCCGATTACCGCCTTGATATTCCGGGGCAGCGTTCCAAAATAACGGCGCATTTCTCCGACGCCTTTTTCAACAATGCGCTTGACGGTGCCGCGCCAGCCAGCGTGGAACACTCCGACAGATTTTTGTTTTGCATCTACGAGAATCACGGGCAGACAATCGGCGGTCTGGATGGCAAGCAACAGATTGGGCGTGCGTGTAATGAGACCATCCCCAACTAAGGTTTGCTCCGGTAAGTCAGAAACGCAATGGATAAGATCGGAATGAATCTGCCTCAGCGTGATGAGCCATGCCTTCTTATCGCGACCCGCGCCAAGTTGCTGCAGGAAGGCCTGTCGGTTGCGTTCGACCGCGTTGCGCGAGTCCTGCTTGGTAAATCCGAGATTGAGTGTGTTCCCCCCATAAACGCGGGAGAATCCAGCGGATCGTGTGCTGAATCCATGGAGTAACCATGGGGCGGAAATAAGACTTTCCGACTTAAGAATTTTTATCCGTTTTTTAGCGACATTCTTGGGCACAACAACATACTAGAGCAAGCAACATTGTTGAAGGTTATGCTTTGCCCAAATCTGCGTATTCTCTGTGCCATGCCGCTGCCTGCTCGTAGGCGTATGCAAGCTGTAGAACTCTACCTTCTCGCCAGTGCGGACCCGTGATCTGCATTCCGATGGGAAGACCTGCACCGGTGAATCCGCAGGGAACTGAGATTGCCGGCAGCCCCCACACATTTGCCGGACGCGTATTGCGGAGCAACAGTAGCTCCCGCGGACGCAGCAAGTCAGGACTCTGTTTCAGTTCGGCAACCGTGGGTGCGGGAATTGGCGTGGTGGGAGCGACAAAAACGTCCACATCTTCAAATACGCGGCCGATCCCGGAGCGAATCTCTTGCAGCTCGCGGCTCCGCCGCCCAACCTCCTCCGAACTAATGTCTGCGCCCGTGCGAATACGCCGCAGCGTTTCCGGCTGGTACAGTTCCGGACTCCGCGAAACGAATTCGGCGTGATAAGCATATGATTCGGCCGTCTGCAATCTGCGTTCGGTCGGGACATCAGGCTCGATCTCGGACAAATCGGCGCCGAGTGATCCTAAAACTCCCAGCGCCTCTTCTACCGCAGAAGCAATTTCCGGATCAAGATCCTCATAGAAAAACTTCCTGGGAACACCTACTCTCACTGGTTTCGACTCTTCCCGCAGAGCTGCAAGATAGTCGGGAACAGGGGCGGCAGCGTTATTCCCATCTTTAGCGTCGTAGTCTGCAATGGCCTGCAATATCATCGCCGCATCCGAAACCGTGCGCGCAATCGGACCCACATGGTCAAGCGATCTCGAAAGCGGGATTACACCCCGAGCGCTCACGCATCCATACGTAGGCTTCAAGCCGACGATTCCGCATAACGCCGCTGGCTCGCGAACCGAACCTGCCGTATCGGTACCGATAGCGCCATAGCAAAGACCCGCCGCCACCGCCGCAGCCGACCCTCCAGACGATCCTCCAGCGATGTACGCGGGATCCCACGGATTGTGAACTTCACCGTAATAGCTAATCATCGAACTACCGCCATAAGCAAACTCATGCAGGTTTTGCTTGCCCAGAAGCACGGCGCCAGCATTTTTCAGTCGCCGCACCACCTCGGCATCCTCAGCGGGAATCCGATCCTTGAATACCGCGCTGGCGGCTGTGGTACGAACCCCAGCGGTATCGATAATGTCTTTCAAGGCGAGCGGGATCCCGTGCAGCGGTCCGCGCCAGTGTCCTCGACCAATTTCATCCTCGGCGCGGCGTGCCTGTTCCAACGCCGATTCCGCAGTCACCGTGATGAAGGCGTTAAGGATGGGATTTAGTTTCTCAATCTGCGCAAGGCACTGCGTAGTCAATTCCACGGGAGACACTTCCCGCTTGCGCAACAATTCGCTGGCTTCCAGAATCGATAGCAACCCGTTCTCTCTTTTCCTGATTCGAACTTTCGAATTAATTATCGTGCGAGGTCATGCGCTGCCTGCTGCGAAAAGTCTATAATCTTTAATTCGCTTCGGGGAGGCGCAACAATTTCACCATGGCACAGATGACTGTAACTCCCGTCGCAACCCACGGATTTCTGCTCGATGGTAAATGGATCGAGCAGGGCGATCAGGTCGAGATTCACACACCCTACGACGGCAGTACAGTCGGCCGCGTATTCCAGGCACGGCGCGAACATGTCGATGCAGCCATCGCTGCTGCGGTTAAGGCTTTCGGAACCACGCGCCGGTTGCCGGCATTTGAGCGCCAGCGCGTGCTGCGCCGGGTAGCCGAAAACATTGCTCATCGCAAGGAAGAGTTTGCCCACACTATAGCCCTCGAAGCCGGGAAACCCATCAAAGCGGCGCGGAGTGAAGTGGAACGAACTATCTTCACTTTTAATGTAGCCGCAGAGGAAAGTACGCGCATCTATGGGGAATACCTGCCACTGGATTGGCAGGAATTCACTGCAGGACGTTGGGGAATTGTACGGCGCTTTCCTTTGGGGCCGATTGCCGGAATTACGCCCTTCAATTTTCCATTGAACTTGGTCGCTCACAAAGTTGCGCCGGCAATTGCCAGCGGCTGCACCATGGTGCTGAAGCCGGCTCCGCAAACACCATTAACCGCATTGCTGGCGGCTGAAGCAGTGCAGCAGGCAGGATGGCCCGATGGCGCTTTGAACGTTCTTCCGTTGTCGAACGACGACGCTGGGTTGTTGGTAACGGACGAGCGCCTGAAACTGATCAGCTTCACCGGCAGCGCAGCGGTAGGGTGGGACATCAAGCGCAGAGCAGGCAAGAAGAAAGTTGCTCTGGAGCTGGGAGGCAACGCCGGAGTCATCGTTCATAGTGACGCTGATCTGAATTACGCCGCCGACCGTTGCGTGACTGGAGGCTTCGCTTACGCCGGACAATCTTGTATTTCGGTGCAGCGCATCCTGGTGGAACGCTCGGTTTTCGATAAGTTCCGCGATCTTTTGGTGGCGGGAGTCAAAAAGCTGAAAACGGGAGACCCGCTAGAGGAATCGACCGATGTCGGCCCGCTGATTCGTGAAAGCGATGCTATCCGCGCAGCTGACTGGATACACGAGGCCGTGCGCAGCGGGGCCCGGCTTTTGTGTGGTGGTCAGCGCAAGGGATCTGTGCTCGAGCCGACCGTTTTGACCGGCACGCGCCAAGATATGAAAGTGAACTGTCAGGAGGTTTTTGCTCCGGTGGTGACCATCGAGGCATATGAAAACTTTTCCGATGTGCTGAAGCAAATCAACAACTCGCCGTATGGCTTGCAGGCGGGGATCTTTACCAGGGACGCCAAGCTGCTGTTCAGCGCCTACGAAGAACTCGAGGTGGGCGCATTAATGGCGGGAGACGTTCCCACGTTTCGCATTGATCACATGCCGTACGGCGGTATCAAAGACTCGGGTTTAGGACGCGAAGGCTTGCGTTCTGCGATCGAAGAAATGACGGAGCCAAAGTTGCTGGTGATGAACCTCCGGTAATGGAGGCCGGGCGTCTCACCCGGCTAGACGCTACTGCTCCATCATTTAATGAGAATTTGAATCGTCGCAGAAATCACAAGTCGACGCGAACTGTTATAATCACAAGTTTTCGTACGAGACGTCATGGCTGCCTGTGATGTCTATTCCAAGGATGGCATTCGAACGGGGATGGATTTCGACGTCCTGCTGCACTGAAAGTCGATGCAGATTTTTCACCGCAGTACCAACACAATCTCACGCGCCACGATTTACGGGGCGGTATTCCTCGTGGGCGTGTTGCTGTGGGCAGTGCTCGAACTGCAGCGATCTCCCTATATAACGTACGCCAAGGTCGCCCGCCCGCAGCCCGTGCCATTTAGCCATCAGCATCATGTTGGCGGGTTGGGCATTGACTGCCGCTATTGCCATACGTCGGTGGAGAATTCCTCATTCGCTGGAATTCCTCCCACCAAAACCTGCATGAACTGCCACTCTCAGATTTGGCTGGGGGCACCATTGCTTGAGCCGGTCCGGGAGAGTTTCCGCTCCGGCAAGTCGCTGGTATGGACCCGTGCCAACGATTTACCCGATTTTGTTTATTTCGATCACAGCATACACATCAATAAGGGCGTGGGCTGCAACACCTGCCATGGTCCGGTTGACCGGATGCCACTAATGTTCAACTACGCATCGCTGCAAATGGAATGGTGTCTGGATTGCCATCGCGATCCCGCGAAGAATCTGCGCCCACGCGATCAGGTTTTTAATATGCGATACGAGCAGCCGTCAAACGATAAGCCTCTAATGTTGGATGGCAAGCTCTACACAGACCAGCTGTCGCTGGGTACCGATTTGGTGAAGAAATACAATCTTCGCACGGTGACCGACATTACGAGCTGCTCGACGTGTCATAGGTGAGATTTTGAAAGTTAATAGAGGACGGGCTTGGACGCCCGGCATTCACGAGCGAAGACTTTAATGGAAGAAGAAAACAAGAAGCCGCACCGCGAGGAAGTCTGTCCCGGTAAGAAGGACAAGCTCGACCTGAAAGCGGTGAGCGCGCAAATCGCCGCGACGAAAGGACCTGAGTACTGGCGCAGCCTGGAAGAACTCGCAGGCACCCCTGAGTTTCAGGAGATGTTGCATCGCGAATTCCCGAAAGGGGCATCTGAATGGCTGGACGCCGTTTCCCGTCGTGGCTTCCTGAAGTTGATGGGCGCTTCGCTGGCAATGGCAGGGATGACCGCTTGCACCAAGCAGCCGATGGAGCCGATTGTCCCGTATGTGCGCCAGCCGGAGGAGGTAATTCCCGGACGCCCGCTTTTCTTCGCCAGCGCCTTCACCCTGAGCGGATATGCAACTCCGATCATGGTTGAAAGTCATCTGTACCGTCCCACCAAAATCGAAGGCAACGATCAGCATCCCGCGAGCCTCGGCGGAACTGATGTGTTCACGCAAGCGTCGCTGCTAGAAATGTATGACCCGGACCGCTCCCAGACCATCACTTATCTCGGCGATGTGCGCACTTGGGGAGGTTTTCTCGACGCAATTCGTGGCCCGCTAAACGCGCAGAAAGCTGTGCAGGGTGCGGGGATCCGCATTCTCACGCGAACGGTTTCTTCACCGGCGCTGGCAGATCAGCTACGCTCGGTGCTCAAGCTGTATCCACAAGCGAAGTGGCACGTGTATGAACCTGTGAATCGCGAAAACGTCCTCGAAGGCGCGAAGCTGGCTTTCGGCCAACCGGTCGAGACGCTATACAAGCTGGAAAACGCCGACGTAATTGTTTCGCTCGACGCCGATTTCCTATGCGCGGGATTTCCGGGAAACACGCGCTATATTCGCGATTTCGCCAAACGCCGCAATCCGGATGCGGGGAATATGAGCCGGCTGTACGTTGTCGAAAGCACGCCGAGTTCGACCGGGGTGAAGGCGGACCATCGGCTGCCGTTGCGGGCGATTGACGTTGAGGTTTTTGCTCGCGACTTGCAAAGGCACTGGGAAGCCAAGGGCGACGTTATCGCTCTCACCGGACCCGGCTCTGACGCAGCGTGGGCTTATAAACACGAATACATGGAGATGGTTTCTTCCGTCGCCAAGGACCTGAAAGCTCACAGTGGTTCAAGCATCATCATCGTTGGTGATCACCAGCCTCCGGTCGTGCATGCTCTTGCCCATGCTATCAACCAAGCGCTGGGCAACGTGGGCAAGACGGTTTTCTACACCGATCCCGTCGACGCCAATCCCATCAACCAAACTGAATCGATCAAAGATCTCGTCGCCGAAATGCGTGCCGGGAAAGTGGACATGCTGTTCATCATAGGCGGCAATCCCGCTTATGATGCCCCGGTCGACTTGGGTTTTGCTGACGCCCTCAAGACCACAAACATTCCCATGCGCGTTCATCTCGGACTCTATCAGGACGAAACTGCCGAGCTCTGCCAATGGCATTTGAACGAAGCGCACTATCTCGAATCCTGGGGCGACATTCGTGCGTATGACGGCACCGTAAGCATCGTGCAGCCGCTGATCGCGCCGCTGTACAGCGGCAAGAGCGCTTATGAATTGACCGCGTTCCTCGCCGGGCAAGCAGAGGCCAGCGGTCATGAAGTCGTGCAAGGATATTGGAAAAAACAGCATCCCGGCGCGGACTTCGACGCCTTCTGGCGCAAATCGCTGCATGACGGATGGATCGCGGGGACAACATTCACACCGAAGTCCATCAACCCGAAAACCGCGAATTTTCCACCGTCCACGGCCAGTGACGCGAAATCGATCGAGATTAATTTTCGCCGCGATCCTTCGGTTTACGACGGCTGCTTCTCCAACAACGGCTGGCTGCAGGAACTGCCGAAACCCATGTCGAAGATGACGTGGGACAATCCCGTGTTCATCGGACCGGCCATGGCAGCACGCATGGGGTTGAAGACGGAAGATCTAGTCACGCTGGAACTGAACGGTAAAAAAGTAACGGCTCCGATTTGGATTCAGGCCGGCCATCCCGATAATTCCATCACTGTTTTCCTTGGTTACGGACGCCGACGTGCAGGCCGAGCCGGAACCGGCGCCGGCTTCGACATGTATCCGCTGCGCTCCAGCGCGACGCCATGGTTCACGACCGGTGTAAATATCGCCAAGGCGGGAGGAACGTACAAGCTGGCGACGACTCAGGGCTACCAGACCATGGACACGCCGGTGGGCGCGCGGCCGCAGGTGCGGACCGCGAGTGTTGACGAGTACCGCAAGGAACCCGAGTTCGCCAAAGATGAAGAGCCTCCCAAGGAATTGACGTTATACAAGCCCTATCCCTACGAAAAAGAAGCGTACGTATGGGGCATGGCGATTGATTTGGACGCCTGTGTCGGCTGCAACAATTGCATTGTGGCGTGTCAAGCGGAAAACAACATCCCCGTAGTTGGAAAAGAGCAAGTGGTAATCGGTCGCCACATGCACTGGCTAAGGGTCGACACCTATTACCAGGGAGACCGCGATAATCCGAAAGCATACTTCCAGCCCGTACCCTGCCAGCAATGCGAGAACGCACCTTGCGAGGTCGTCTGCCCCGTCGGCGCAACCGTACACAGCACCGAAGGCCTGAATGACATGGTTTACAACCGCTGCGTGGGCACGCGCTACTGTTCCAACAACTGTCCATACAAAGTGCGGCGGTTCAATTTCCTGCTGTTCCAGGATTGGGAGACGCCGCAATACAAAATGATGCGTAACCCGGATGTAACCGTGCGTAGCCGTGGGGTCATGGAAAAATGCACGTATTGCGTGCAGCGCATCACCCAGCATCGCATCGATTCAGAGCGCGAAGATCGCAAAATCCAGGATAGCGAATTGCAAACTGCGTGCCAGCAATCCTGTCCAGCAAACGCGATTGTCTTCGGCAACATCAACGATCCCAACAGCCAGGTTTCGAAACTGAAGGGGGTTCCGCGCAACTACGGTTTGCTGGCCGATCTGAACACCCGGCCGCGCACCACGTATCTAGCCGAGATTCGCAACCCGAATTCAGAATTGCAAAGCTGAAACACGACCGAGAAATGGACGAACCAAGACAACCCGCAACTCTTAGCGATCGCGCTCCGGTAATCGAACCCGGCTACACCTTCGGTTCGGTTACGGACAAGATCAGCTCGATCGTGCTTACGCGGCCTACGTCCAATGGTTGGTTTCTGGGCTTCGGGGTTGCGTTTCTGCTGACGATGATGATGCTGTATGCCATCGGATATTTATTTGTTCGCGGCGTCGGCATCTGGGGCATCACCATCCCCATCGGATGGGGCTTCGCCATCGTGAACTTCGTATGGTGGATCGGAATCGGCCACGCGGGCACGCTGATCTCGGCCATTCTGCTGTTGTTGCGGCAATCCTGGCGCAACTCGATTAACCGCTTCGCCGAAGCCATGACGCTGTTCGCGGTGGCTTGCGCCGGCACATTCCCGCTGATTCATATGGGCCGCCCGTGGCTGGCCTATTGGCTGTTCCCTTATCCCAACACCATGAATTACTGGCCGCAGTTCCGCAGCCCGTTGGTGTGGGATGTTTTTGCTGTTTCCACTTACGCAACCATTTCGTTCTTGTTCTGGTTCATTGGCCTGGTTCCGGATCTCGCCACATTGCGGGATCGTTCTACGAACCGCTGGGCGCAGATGATCTACGGAATTCTGGCTCTGGGCTGGCGCGGCTCCGCACGACACTGGCACCGCTACGAGACTGCATATCTTTTGCTCGCCGGACTCGCAACCCCGCTGGTTTTGTCAGTTCACACCGTAGTCAGTTTCGACTTCGCCATCGCAATCGTACCTGGTTGGCATACGACAATCTTCCCTCCCTACTTCGTTGCCGGTGCCATCTATTCGGGCTTCGCCATGGTCCTGATGCTGGCGATTCCGATCCGCAAATTCTATGGCCTCGAGGATTTCATCACCGAGCGTCATCTACAAAACTCAGCCAAGGTCATGCTCGCGACCGGCCTGATTGTCGCTTATGGCTATGGCATCGAAGCGTTCATGGGATGGTATAGCGGCAACCGCTACGATGCATTTCTACTTTGGAACCGGCTGCACGGTCCATATGCCCCGTGTTATTACGCGCTGTTGGCTTGCAACATCTTTATCCCACAATTGCTGTGGATCCGTAAACTCCGAACCAGTCCGCTTGCACTGTTTCTGCTTTCCGCGGTCATTCTGGTCGGCATGTGGCTGGAACGTTTCATCATCGTCGTGGTCAGCCTGCATCGTGATTTCCTGACGTCATCGTGGGGCATGTACTACCCGACGCGTTGGGACTGGATGACTTTCATCGGTACAATTGGCTTGTTCCTGGCCGCCATGTTCCTGTTCGTCCGCATCCTGCCCATGATTTCGATCTTTGAAATGCGCACTCTGCTGCCCGAAGCGGAGGTGAAGGAATGAAGCGCACCAGGGTGTACGGCACGATGGCCGAGTTTGATTCCGCCCAAGCCCTGGTAGACGCGGCTCACCGCACGCATGAAGCGGGCTATCAGAAGATTGACGCTTATAGTCCGTTTCCCATTGAAGGGTTGGCGGAGGCGATTGGCTTTCATTCGAACCGCGTGCCCCTGGTAGTGCTGATCGGAGGATTGCTCGGAGGTTTGTCCGGATACGCTCTGCAGTATTGGGTCTCGGTGATCAGCTATCCGATCAATGTGGGCGGAAAGCCTTATCACTCGTGGCCCGCGTTCATCGTCGTCACCTTCGAGATGACGATTTTATTTGGCGGAATTTTTGCCGTGTTTGGCATGCTGGCATTGAACGGGCTACCTATGCCGTACCATCCAGTATTTAATGTTCCGCGTTTCGCATTTGCCACAAAAGATCGGTTCTTTTTGATCGTGTTCTCAACTGATCCCAAGTACAACCCCAGCGGAACTCGCAGCTTTCTTGAAAGCCTGGGACCACGTTCGATTGCGGAGGTACCTGACTAAGCCATGTGGCGTCTCCGCAAAATTCGGCCGTGGAAAATGGAGGCCGGGCGTCCTCGCCCGACGGTAGACAGAATAGGCTCGCTCTTAATGGTGTTAGTGGTGTTGGTCCTGGCAGGCTGCCGGCAGGACATGCACGATCAACCGCGCTTCAAGCCGTTATCCGAGAGCGACTTTTACGCTGACCTCCGCTCGGCCCGCCCTCCGGTCGAGGGCACTGTGGCACGCGGGCAGTTGCATGACGACACTTATTTCTATACCGGCAAGTTTGGCAACAATCCCGGCGACTATATGCCCTTCCCGGTGACCATGGATGTGTTGTCGCGGGGACGCGAGCGCTTCAATATTTATTGCGCACCTTGCCACTCGCGCGTCGGAGATGGCAAGGGAATGATCGTACAGCGTGGCTTCCGTGCGCCGCCGTCTTATCACACTGAGCGTTTGCGCAAGGCTCCGCTGGGATATTTCTTCGACGTAATGACCAACGGATTTGGAGCCATGCCAGATTATGCTGCGCAAGTTCCACCTCGCGATCGTTGGTGCATTGTGGCCTACATTCGCGCGTTGCAGCTAAGCCAGGAAGCAACCATGAGCGCCGTTCCTGCGGGAGAAAAAGTGCCGTCGAATCCTCCCGTATTCCGCGGCGATCCCGGCTCCGGCGCAACGTTGCCGGAACTGCAGCCAGGCGCGCCTAAAGGAGGAGCCGAATGAGCGCGGCGAATGTGCATCTCGATCTGACACCTCCTCCGGTGGTTAAGACCATTGGACAGCGGTCGCTGATTATTGGCTTAATCTTCGCGGCAATCGCGTTGGTGATCGCTTTCATTCGTCCCGATCAATTCTTCCGCGCCTACTTGCTCGGCTACATGTGCTGGCTAGGCGTGGCTCTTGGATCGATGGCGGTTCTCATGATCCGGCATTTAACGGGCGGCGGTTGGGGATTGGTGATTCGCAGAATTATGGGCGCGGCGATGCGGACATTACCGTTGTTGGCGGTACTGTTCATCCCGCTTCTCTTTGGAATGCCCAAACTCTATGTCTGGGCGCGCCCACTTGATACCGTCGCAGACCCCCATCTTCGCGAACATTTACGTGACCTGACGAAAAGCTACCTCACCGTGCAAGGCTTCATCCTCCGCGCCGTGATCTATCTGGGAGTTTGGAATCTTCTGTCGTTCCTGCTGACCAAGTGGTCGCATGAACAGGACAAGCCGACCACCCGCGACAACACGCAGCGCTTCAAAGCAGTGAGCGGACCCGGATTGATCCTCTACGCATTCACCATTTCGTTCGCCGCCATCGATTGGATAATGTCCATCGATCCCAGTTGGATTTCCACCATCTACGGATTGCTCATCCTCATTGGCGAATTACTTTCCGCGATGTGCTTCGCGGTAGTAGTGGAGCGAATTTTGGTGAATTACAAGCCGATGTCCGAGATGTTAAAGCCCAACTTCGTGCACGACCACGGCAAGTGGATGCTAACCTTCGTCATGGTTTGGGCGTACTTTTCGTTTTCGCAGTGGCTTATCATCTGGGCAGGAAATTTGCCGGACGAAATCACCTGGTACATGCGCCGATTGTATGGTGGTTGGGGATTCGTGGGGCTAACGCTGGTGATTTTTCAGTTCGCAGTGCCCTTCGTACTCCTGCTGTCGCGCCCGTTCAAACGCGACGTCCGGCGCTTGGTCTGGCTCGCAACCTGGATCATGTTAATGCGCTACCTGGATCTTTTCTGGATCATTGAACCTAATTTCTCGCAAACATTTACTTTGACGCTAGCGGACATCGTAGTTCCCATTGCCATCGGCGGCATTTGGCTGGCGTACTTTTTCCGCAATCTGAGTTCGCTGCCGCTGCTGCCCGCATTCGATCCGTCCGCAAGCGAAGTTCTGGAACCCGCGCATGACTGAAGAAGATACAAAACACGGCCACGCGGAAGAGGCGTACGAGCACCAGGATCTGAGCGCACAATCAATTTATGCGTTCCTGATCAGCCTCTTGGTCGGCGGAGTGATCGTTTATTTCATTGTCTGGGGCATGTATCGTTTCATGGATGCGCGTACCAGAGAACATCAGCCTGCGCCGAACCCGTTAGTGCAGCAGACGGAAACTGATACTCGCATAGTCGCGCCGGAAGAAATTAAGAAATTTCCCGAACCGCGTTTGGAAAAAAACGAGCGAGTTGAAATCTATGATTTCCGCTTGAACGAAGAACAACGCTTAAACAGTTATGGCTGGGTCGACGAAAAGGCCGGAGTGGTACATATCCCGATTGACCGTGCGATGGAATTGCTGGCACAAAAAGGTTTGACGATCACACCTCAGGCCGGCACAGTTCCGCAGTCTGAGGTAAATGTCGTCACCCAGGCCGCGCAACGTTCGGACACAAGCAACGAACCGGCGAATACTAAAGCGCAGAAGCCGAAACACTAGAGAGGATGTAAGAGTGCGGAGCAAAACCAGATCGAGGGTGGGGACGCTGATCGCTGCTGCGGTTTATGCAGCGTGCATCTTCGCGCTTCCCGCGTGGGGCCAGAGCTTAACCCAAGGCCCTTTATCGCCGCCGGCGAATGTGCGTCCGCCGGGACTCAGGAATGTTGGTATCGAGCAACGTCTGAATGAACAGATCCCGCCCGGTCTTGCCTTTCGCGATGAAAATGGTAAAGCAGTACAGCTCGGAGATTATTTCGGCAAAAGGCCAATGATTCTGAATCTGGTTTATTACCAGTGCCCGATGCTGTGCGGAGAAGTGTTAACCGGCCTCGAAAGTGCAATGCGCGTGTTGAAGTTCGACGCAGGGAAAGAATTTGACGTCCTGACCGTGAGTTTCGATCCCAAAGAAACTCCTGCTATGGCAGCAGCCAAGAAAGCCGAATACATTAAGCGTTACGGACGTCCCGGCGCGGCCGCAGGCTGGCATTTCCTCACCGGACCAGCCGCTTCGATCGACGCGCTTACCAAGGCTGCTGGTTTTCAATATCAATACGACCCCAGGAGCGGCCAGTTTGCCCATTCAACTGCGATCATGGTACTCACGCCCGAGGGAAAAATCGCTCAATATTATTACGGCGTGGAATTTCCGCCCAAAGATTTGCGCCTCGGACTGATTCAGGCGTCACAAAATAAAATCGGCACCGTCGTGGACCAAGTCTTGCTCTACTGCTACCACTACGATCCCAACACAGGAAAGTATGGAGCAATTATCAGCAGGGTTTTACAACTGGCCGCCGGTGCGACCGTATTAATCCTCGGAACATTCTTGATAGTCATGTTCCGCATGACTCCGGCAACCATTGCAGAACGAAAATATCCGGCGACAAACGGCCGGCGACGCACGACGAACGACTAACTTATGTTTGATAATTTTCCACTTTGGCCCGCTCGCGCCTCCGCCGGCGCCGCCAACGTAGACGCGCTCTTCATCTTTCTGTTGGCGCTCTCCGCCTTCATGTGCCTGGCCATCTTCGCTATGATTCTGATATTTGCGACGATCTACCGTCGCCGCCGGGGCGTCGAAGCCGAGCAGATCGAAGGCTCACCTGAGCTGGAAATAACCTGGTCGATAATTCCGATGGGAATCTTCCTGGCGATTTTTGCCTGGGGCGCAGTCATCTACTTCCACGAGCGCACTCCGCCCCGCGGCGCGTCCGAAGTTTATGTCGTAGCCAAGCAGTGGATGTGGAAGCTCGAACACCAAGAGGGGCAACGCGAGATCAACGAACTGCATGTGCCCGTCGGTCGTGACGTCAAACTAATTATGACCTCGCAGGATGTGGTCCACAGCTTCTACGTCCCTGCTTTCCGGATCAAGCAAGACGTGCTGCCTGGGCGCTACACAACCGCGTGGTTTCGCGCCACAAAGCCCGGTGTATATCACCTGTTCTGTTCACAATACTGCGGCACCATGCACTCCGGCATGATCGGACAAGTCGTAGTGATGGAACCTGCGCAATACGAAGCCTGGCTCTCCGGAGGCGGAACTTCAGGATCACTCGCAGCCAGCGGTGACACCCTGTTTCAGCAATTGGGTTGTTCCACCTGTCATCGCTCTGATAGTCAAGGCCGCGGACCAAATCTGGTTGGAATCTTCGGCAAGCCCGTGCAACTGGAGGATGGACGCACTCTAACAGTCGATGAGAATTATCTCCGAACCTGCATCTTGAGTCCGAGCAAGAACGTTCCCAGCGGATTTAAACCCATCATGCCGGTTTTTCAAGGGCTGGTGAGCGAAGAGCAAATAACTGCCTTAGTGGCATACATCAAATCATTGACTCCGTCTCCGGCGGGAGGCCAGGCGAGCGTTAGCTTGGCGCCAAAACCGCAATACCCTAAGGAATAGCAATGGCAACCCTAGCAGTTACTGCAGAACGCGAAAATTATCTGAATAAGGAATACGGGATCCGGTCGTGGCTCCTGACGACCGACCATAAGCGCATCGCGCTGCTGTACCTCGCGTCGATCACGTTCTTCTTTTTTATCGGAGGATTCTTCGCCCTTCTGATCCGCCTTGAACTATTGACCCCAGCGGGCGACCTCGTGCAAGCGGATACCTATAACAAACTTTTTTCCATGCACGGCCAGGTGATGATCTTCTTTTTTCTGATCCCGTCCATCCCCGCCGTGTTGGGCAATTTTCTCGTCCCGTTGATGATCGGTGCCAAAGACCTTGCGTTTCCTCGCATCAATCTGCTGAGCTGGTACCTATACATAATTGCCGGCGTAATTTATTTGCACTGCATCGTCACCGGTGGCGTCGACACCGGCTGGACCTTCTATACACCCTTCAGCACCGCGTTCAGTAATACCCGAGTGATTGAAGCGGGAATCGCAATCTTCATCGCCGGATTTTCGTCGATCTTGACCGGCCTCAATTTTGTCGTGACCATTCACCGCATGCGAGCGCCAGGAATGACGTGGTCGCGTCTCCCACTATTCATCTGGGCGCACTACGCTACCAGCATCATTCAATTGCTCGGCACACCGGTGCTGGCAATTACCTTGCTGCTCGTGGTATTCGAACGCGCCTTCAATCTGGGCATCTTTGATCCCACTCGGGGCGGCGACCCGCTGCTGTTCCAACATTTGTTCTGGTTCTATTCGCATCCCGCCGTCTACATCATGATTCTCCCAGCGATGGCAGTTGAAAGCGAAGTAGTAGCCTGCTTCACTCGCAAACGCATTTTCGGTTACAACTTCGTAGCCATGTCCAGCATTGCAATTGCGGTGTTCGGATTTCTGGTCTGGGCGCACCACATGTTCGTGGCAGGTATTTCGCTTTACTCCGCGCTGATTTTCTCCATCCTTAGCTACCTGGTTGCGGTGCCTTCGGCGATCAAAGTATTTAACTGGACCGCAACCATGTATAAGGGTTCAATCTCGTTCACGACGCCAATGCTGTATGCATTTGGTTTTATCGGGCTATTCACCATGGGCGGGCTGACCGGCCTGTTCCTCGCGTGTCTCGGAATCGATGTGCACGTCCACGACACCTACTTCGTCATCGCTCACTTCCACTACATCATGGTCGGCGGCGCGGTGATGGGCTATCTTGGCGGATTACATTTCTGGTGGCCAAAGATTTCTGGCCGCATGTATCCCGAAGGCTGGGGACGGTTGGCTGCATTACTTGTTTTCGCCGGATTCAACCTGACATTTTTCCCGCAATTCATTCTCGGCTACATGGGGATGCCGCGTCGCTACTGGCAGTACCCTCCAGAATTCCAGGTGCTGAATGTGCTCTCAACCGCTGGATCGACCATTCTGGCCGTCGGATACGTTCTGCCCATGGTTTATTTCCTGTGGTCCATGCGTTACGGAAAAATCGCTTCGGACAATCCCTGGGGCGCGGCTGGCCTTGAATGGCAAACGCCGTCGCCACCGCCCACTTTCAATTTCGACGAGACTCCGGAAGTGACTTGGGAAGCGTACAACTACGAAGAAATCCCCGCTCCCGCGGAGGTGAACGTTGAGCGATAGCCCGATCGCGATCGAGCAGCACGGCCCGGAACATCTGCATCATTTTGCCGACGCCGAACAGCAGCGCGACGCCGCGTCGCTCGGCATGTGGCTGTTCCTCGCGACCGAGATCATGTTTTTTGGCGGGATGTTTCTGGCCTACCTCGTCTACCGTTCCTGGTACTACAACGAATTCGCCGCCGGCAGCCGCAGCCTGGATATTTATCTAGGCACGATTAACACAGCGGTCTTGATTTGCAGCAGTTTGACGGTTGCGCTCGGCGTTCGAGCAGCGCAAATGGGCAATCGCAAGTTGCTCGTTATTCTTTTGCTGCTTACGATCGTATTCGGCTTCGCCTTCCTGGGTATCAAGGGAGTCGAATGGTATCAGAAATACGAAGAACACCACATCCCCGGACGTACCTTCAACGCCGACGATCTCGTAAGAGATTATCCGCAGATTCACATCGACCAACGCCCCGAGCAAATCTATTTCTCGCTCTATTTCGCCATGACCGGGCTGCATGCGCTGCATATGATCATCGGCGTAGGTATTTTTGTTCTCCTGACTTTCCACGCGTGGAAGGGACGCTACACGCCGAAGTATTACACTCCAATCGAAATCGGAGGCCTGTACTGGCACTTCGTGGATATTGTCTGGATTTATTTATTCCCGCTTTTATATTTGATCGACCGAAAGCCGCTAAGGTGAGCCGCCATGTCTGAGCACATAATGTCGAGCAAGATGTACTACACCATCTGGATTACGCTGCTATGCCTCACCGTAGTTACCGCAGCAGTCTCCTTCGTCGACCTCGGCCCATTTAATACGGTGGTCGCGCTGGTGATCGCTACGGTTAAAGCTTTGCTGGTGGTTCTCTTCTTCATGCATGTAAAGTACACCAGTGAAAAGCTGACCAAGATAGTGATTGTCGCCGCGATTTTCTGGCTCTTCCTGTTGCTCGCACTCAGCATGGCCGATTACGGCACCCGTCACTTGAGTTAGCTTGGTAGCGTCACCTCACGGCCGCTGCCGTACGGGCGCTTGGCCCGCAGATGCCGGCGCTACAAAAGTTTGCCCCAGTCCTGCACTGCACTTCACCAGAATTTGCGATATACTCCGCTCGCCGGAAAGTTCCTGGGATAAAAGATATAGACGAGGTGTCTCATGGCCTTCTGCAATTCTTGCGGAACAACTCTCGAGCCAGGTGCAAGGTTCTGTCCTAAATGCGGCGCTTCAATACCAATGGCCGGCGCTATTGCGCCGCCGCCCGTTGCGGCCGCTCCCCCCGCGCCAGTAGCGCATCCTCCCGCTCAGGGAAGCGGCGCGCTCAAGATCATCTTGATCGTAATCGGCGTGATCTTCTTACTCGGAATTCTTGGCATCGGCGCGATGGTGTTTGTAGTCCGGCGCATTGCCCACAACAGCCACATTCAAAACAAAGACGGCAACGTTCGCGTCGAAACTCCCTTCGGCACTGTTCAGAGCACAAACAATCCTGATGAAGCTGTGCGCAATCTCGGGATCGACCAGTATCCGGGCGCAAAAGTGATCAAAGGGAATTCCGCAACCATCGGAGGCATGCACACGGTCGACGCCGAATTTGAAAGCAACGATTCGCCTGACAAAGTAATGGCGTTCTACGCGACGAAATTTCCCAACGCCAACGTCAGCAACAAAGACACCGATGGTTACACGATCGTCTCCACCAATAACAACAATCTGATTACAATCAAGATCCAATCAGAAGGCAGCAAAACCAGAATTAAGATTGCGAATGTGAGTGGAAAGAACATGATGGGCGGCAACTCTTCAAACTAGCGTCCATCGCTCATGCAGAACTTTGCCGAAATCGCCCGCTCTGCCAAGTCTGCTGCAGTGGACGCTGGCGGACTCGCCGCGGCTTTAACCCACAACGTTGATGGCGAAGTGCGTTTCGACAACGGAACCCGCGCTCTCTACGCCACCGACGGTTCCAACTATCGCCAGGTTCCGATCGGAGTCGTGATCCCGCGCGATGCTGACGACGTTATCGCAACCGTTGCGCTAGCGCGCGAATATGGCGCCCCTATCCTCTGCCGCGGCGGTGGCACTTCGCTCGCAGGACAATGCTGCAACGTAGCCGTGCTGCTCGATTTCAGCAAGTACATGAACAAAATTATCGAGATCGACCCGGCACGGCGCATTGCCCGGGTTCAGCCCGGAGTCGTGCTCGACAATCTGCGCAATGCCGCTGAAAAACATCACCTGACCTTCGGCCCAGATCCCGCAACCCATAACCGCTGCACGCTAGGCGGCATGATTGGCAATAACTCATGCGGCGCTCACTCAGTCATGGCCGGCAAGACCGACGACAACATCGAAGAACTGGAGATCCTTACCTACGGCGGCCTGCGCATGAAGGTTGGACATGCGAACGATGCGGAATTCGAGAAGATCATCGCCGCAGGCGGCCGTCGCGGCGAGATTTACGCTGGATTAAAAAAACTCCGCGAAGCCTATTCCGATCTCATCAAGCAGCGTTATCCCAACATTCCGCGGCGAGTCTCGGGCTACAACTTGAATTATCTTCTGCCCGAAAATGGAATCAACGTCGCGCGTGCTCTCGTCGGATCGGAAGGAACTTGCGTCACCATACTCGAAGCCACGTGCCGCTTAGTCGAGAGCCCACCCGAACGCGTGCTGCTCATCATTGCGTACGCCGACATCTTTGAGTGCGCCGATCGCGTACCCGAGATAATGTCCCATAAACCAATCGGCCTCGAAGGCATCGACGAATTGCTGGTCGAATTCTCCCGCCGCAAAGGAATAAACGCGGAGGGCATCGCCCTGTTGCCTGCAGGCGGAGGTTGGCTTTACGCCGAGTTTGGCGCAAACACGGCTGCCGAAGCCGAGTCTCAGGCGCGCCAGCTCATGCAGTCGCTAAGCCAGGGAGTCCACCCACCGAACATACGTTTGTTCACCGACAAGCTCCAGATGAAGCAAGCCTGGGACGTCCGCGAATCGGCTCTGGGCGCGACTTCCCACGTGCCCGACGAACCGCCGGGTTGGGAGGGATGGGAGGATGCCGCCGTCACTCCGGAAAAACTTGGAGTCTACCTTCGCGATCTGTTCAAGTTGATGAAAGGCTACGGCTACCGCAGCGCACTGTACGGACATTTCGGCCACGCCTGCGTCCACATGCGGATCAATTTCGATCTGCAATCCAAACAAGGCATCGCCAACTATCGAAAGTTCGTAGAAGAAGCCGCAGATTTGGTAGTCAGCTACGGCGGATCGCTCTCTGGCGAGCACGGCGACGGACAATCACGCGCCGAGTTGCTGCCGAAAATGTTTGGCCCCGAATTGATTCAGGCTTTCCGCGAGTTTAAAGCCCTATGGGATCCGGATTGGAAGATGAATCCCGGCAAGGTCGTCGAGCCGTATAAGTTGGATGAGAATCTGCGCTTGGGCGCCAACTACAAACCGTGGGAACCGCAAACCAACTTCAAATATCCCGAAGACCATGGCAGCCTGGCGCACGCTGCCTTGCGTTGCGTCGGAGTAGGCAAGTGCCGCCAGGATGCCGGCGGAGTAATGTGTCCGAGCTTTCGCGCGACGCGCGAAGAAGAACATTCCACGCGCGGTCGTGCCCACCTGCTCTGGGAGATGGTCAAAGGCGACGTGCTTCGCGACGGATGGCGCGACCAGCATGTGAAGGACTCGCTGGACCTCTGTCTCGCCTGCAAAGGCTGCAAGAGCGATTGTCCTGTCGGCGTTGACGTCGCGACTTACAAATCCGAATTCCTGTCCCACTATTACGAAGGCCGCTGGCGTCCACGAAGCGCATACTCGTTCGGCAATATCGACCGGTGGGCGCGGCTGGCATCGCACCTGCCTGGGCTTGTCAATCTCACCACGCAATTGCCGGTGCTGCGAGATGTCTCTAAGTTGATAGCCGGGATGCCGCAAGAACGCAGCATCCCTGCATTCGCGCCACAGACCTTTCGCCAATGGTTCCGGCGCCGGCAGCCGGTAAATCGCGACCTCTCACCGGTTCTCCTGTGGCCCGACACCTTCAATAACTATTTTCTCCCGGACACCGCCAAGGCCGCCGTTGAAGTCCTCGAATCTGCTGGCTACCGCGTCGCGCTGCCCAAAGCAAAGTTATGCTGCGGCCGTCCACTCTACGACTGGGGCATGTTAGATCGTGCCAAGCGTCTGCTCCTCGAAACTCTCGCCACACTCGAAGACGAAATCGCACAGGGCATTCCGATGGTCGTCTTGGAGCCGAGCTGCGCCACCGTCTTTCGCGACGAGATGCTGAATTTATTTCCCGAAGATGAGCGCGCCGTCCGTCTGTCAAAGCAAACATTTCTCTTAAGCGAGTTTCTGGAAAAAAAGGCAAAGAACTTTTCCCCACCGAAATTGCCACGCAAAGCCATCGTCCACGGCCACTGCCATCACAAATCGGTGATGAAGATGATCGACGAGGAGTCAGTTCTCCGAAAGATGGGAATTGATTTTGAAAGTCCCGCCCCGGGTTGCTGCGGCATGGCCGGGGCCTTTGGTTTTGAAAAGGATAAATACGACGTTTCAGTTGCAATCGGCGAACTCGAACTTCTGCCCGCAGTGCGCAAGGCTGCGCCAGAAACTCTGATTATCGCCGACGGTTTCAGTTGCCGCGAGCAGGTCGCGCAATGCACCAATCGACGCGCCTTGCATCTGGCTGAGGTTATGCAGATGGCCGCACAAGCAGATCCTCCGGCAGACAACCAATATCCGGAGCGCCACCAATTCGAAAAACAACAAAGAGATCTGCGAAAATCCATGAAACGGGCAGGTGCCGGAGCAATTGCCATCACCGCCGGACTCGGCTTGCTGTGGGCGCTTCGGCGGCGAAATTAGCCTCGTAACTTATTGATAAAACAGCCGTAGCCTCGCCATATCCGGACAATTCTGGGAAAATATTGGGGTAGCGTCTTACCTACCGCTATCTCAAAGCTTGGTGCCGAGTATGATTCGGGATGTCGAACCGTCGCTTGCAGTCACCGATCCCGCGGCTCAGGCTAAGTCACCTTCCGCGATCGAGACACCGCTTCGCGGCTCCGTTCTTGTCTTGATTCAATTCGATGTCTGCGAGGAAATCCGTCTTGATCGACTACGCGGAATTTTTGGCGCACGCACGCTTGAACAACCCTCACTGAAACATCCTGCGCCGGGATATGTGCGCTACCAGCGCCCCCCGGTGGTCGAGCCGATTGATACCTTAGTTCTCGAGAGCGGCGAACGCCTGCAGGGCCAGATCAAGTTTTACGATTACGGCGTAGTGAGCGTGGTGTTGGAGCTGCCATTTGCCGGTGACTGGGAAACGTTGGTTCGCCTGGGCAGCCGCTGGGTTTCGGATATAGATTTCGCCGGCCACGCATCGCGCATCGCGCACCAGAAACTGGATCGCGCTGCTGCAGCACTTGTAAAGCCATACTCTGATTGGCTGAGCGAAGATTATTTCATCTTT
>DASYOD010000128.1:0-2120 GCA_036008085.1 Terriglobales bacterium | reverse complement strand
CTTCGACCACAGATGACGTTTTGTCCGGCGTGAATCTGAAGGGCAAACGGATCTTGGTAACGGGCGTTTCGGCCGGCCTCGGAGTGGAGACGGCACGCTCTCTGGCTGCGCACGGCGCTCAGGTGGTGGGCGCAGCCCGGGTTTTGAACAAGGCCAAAGCGGCAACCGAGCAGGTGCGAAAGGACGCCGCCGCCAATGGCGGAAGTTTCGAACTGGTTGAACTCGATCTCGCCAACCTGAAAAGCGTGCGTGCCTGCGCCGACCGGTTGCTGGCGAAGGGGGAAACCTTCGACGTGATCATCGCAAATGCCGGAGTGATGGCCACACCGTTCGGCCACACCGCCGATGGCTTCGAAACGCAGTTCGGGACGAATCACCTGGGCCACTTTGTCCTGGTCAACCGGATTGCGTCGCTCATTCGGACGGGAGGACGCTTGATCAACGTGTCTTCTGCGGGTCACCGCTACGCGAATGTGGACCTCGACGATCCCAATTTTATACGCACGCCTTATGACCCGATGGTTGCTTACGGCAGGTCCAAAACAGCGAACATCCTCTTCGCCGTTGCGTTCGACAAACGGCATAGGGACCGCGGTGTACGCGCCGCCGCTGTGCACCCAGGCGGTATACAGACCGAACTGGGTCGTTATCAGGCTCCCGGCCGCGTAGAAAAAATGATCGACCAGATAAATCAGCAGCGTGCGGCCCAGGGCAAAGGCCCATTTCAGTGGAAAACGATTCCGCAAGGAGCCGCGACTTCGGTGTGGGCCGGCGTGATCGCGCCAAGCGATGAGATCGGCGGCCGATACTGTGAAGACTGCCACGTCAGCTCGATCGTGCGGGATGGCTTGCCCGCCGCAGTGAACGAAGGTGTACGCGGCTATGCTGTCGATCCGAACAACGCAGAGGCACTCTGGAAGAAAAGCGAGGAAATGGTTGGAGAATCGTTTTAATTTGCCCCATTACTACTAAGAAAAACGGCACTAGGAGGAATGAAAATGATCATACAAAAAGACCTCGCCGGCAGTTTCAGCCTGCCAGGCAATTCGATGACATTAAACCGCATGGGCTACGGTGCCATGCAACTGGCTGGCCCGGGCGTGTGGGGACCGCCGAAAGATGTTAATACCGCCATCGCGGTTCTGCGAGAGGCGGTAGAGTCGGGCGTGAACCACATTGACACCAGCGACTTCTACGGACCCCATGTGACCAATCAACTGATCAAGCAGGCTCTCTATCCTTATGCGAAGGATCTCGTGATTGTCACGAAAGTAGGCGCTCGTCGCGGTCCAGACAAATCATGGCCTCACGCTCTTTCCCGCGAGGAGTTAGTCGATGCCGTCCATGACAACCTGAGAAATCTTGGCCTCGACCGTCTCGACGTCATCAATCTTCGGGTCGGCGGAATTATGGAACCGGGGCAGGAATCGATCGAGGAACCACTGACGGTCCTCGCTGAACTCAAGAGCCGGGGACTGATCCGGCATATCGGTCTGAGCAACATTACTCCCAAGCAGTTGGCTGAGGCTCAAACCATCACAGAGATAGTTTGCGTGCAGAACTTTTACAACGTGGCACGCAGGAACGACGATGCTTTCATTGATGACCTGGCTGCGCAAGGTATAGCGTATGTTCCGTTTTTCCCGCTGGGAGGTTTCACTCCATTACAGTCGTCGGCACTTAACGCAGCCGCAGCGTCGCTCGAGGCCACACCAATGCAGGTTGCGCTTGCCTGGCTTCTCCAGCGCTCGCCCAATATCCTTCTGATTCCTGGCACATCTTCCCTCGAACATCTTCGCGAGAATCTTCAGTCATCGATGCTTCAAATTCCCTCTAAAGTGATTGCCGATCTCGACGGAATCGGCGGAAATGCCTGAAATGGGAGGTGAACCTTTTCCTTTCTCGCCGATTTACGAACCAATCGAACGATCGATTATTCCTGTGATGAATGCTCGGAAAAAAATGAACTGATTGGGTTTTCGCACAGCCGTCTCAGCGCAGGCTCCGTGAGAAGCGCTGACTGAGGATCCGCCGCTGCATAAACTTATTGTACGAGATTAAAATGTGTCGTTAAGTAACCGATGATACATGAGTTATGGTGGAGGCGGCGGGAGTCGAAC
>DASYOD010000127.1:0-17600 GCA_036008085.1 Terriglobales bacterium | reverse complement strand
TCCAGCACTTCGAGAATGTGTCGGCGAACAATGCATTACCTCGCACTGCTTCCTCCATCAGCGGAAAGAAGCGCTTAAAGTGGTACTGAAGCAAATGCTCAAGCAGGCACGTTGCGATGGCGCTACGGAGGTCCTCGTCGGCGCTGCCGCCCCATCGAAGAATGAACGGCCAGATCGCGTCCGGTTCCTCTTGAACAAAATGCCCGATCGCAATGATTGCTTGCCACCTCGGATCATCCTGTTCTTCGGCGGCAGCCTCGCCCGGCAGGATGCGTTCGGCTCTTGTAATGGCCTCTGTAACCGTGAGTGCCGCGCTACCGTCCTTCTCGTTGTCCGTTCGGCCCGTCCGATCTCTACTTCTTTATCGCCACGGCAACGCCGTCGCGGATCGGCAGGATGGTGGTGAACAGATCCTGCGAATTGTAGAGTAGTCGATTGAATTCAATAATCGCCTTAGTTGTGTGGTCAGGATTTTTCTGTGCGACCTTGCCGCTCCATAAAACGTTGTCGGTGACGAAGAGTCCGCCTTTGCGGAGGCGTGGCACAGCCAACCGGAAGACACGTGGATAGTCTTCCTTATCAACGTCGTTGAAAATGATGTCGAATTCCTGTTTGTGTTCGGAGAGAAGTTCTAGAGCATCGCCAGTCGCGATCTTGATTCGTGACGCGACTCCCGCCCTATCGAAATACCCACGCGCTTGATCAGCGTTCTTGCGATCTCCGTCGGTGTAGAACACAAGCCCGCCTTCGCCGACAGCGCGAGCCCACCAGATCGTGGAATAACCGATAGCCGAACCCATCTCGAAAACTGTTTTTGCACCGGTCATTAACGCGAGCTGATGCAAAATGCGACCCACTGCCGGGCCAACGATGGGAATCTTTCGCTTGGCAGCTTCGGCCTCCATCTCCGCGAGGACTTCATCCCGCGGCGGCAGTATGGAATAGAGATATTCTTCGACGGGCTCGGACAGAATTCCCGGCATCTGCCAATCGGGCTTTGCAGTCGTTCCTATGGTCGATATCGTTGCCTTCGCCAACTCGTTTCCTTTCCGACAGCCTGGACGGGCCGAGGACGCCCGTCTTCCAAAAGTCTATGTGATGGTTTCGCCGGGTCTCATCTCTTTGATTTCCACATCGGGCACAAGCTTCTTTAAGTCGCTGGGCCTTCCGACGAGTGACGGAAATGTTCCAAAGTGCATAGGGATGACTGTTTTCGGTTTCAGGAGATTGCACGCGTATGCGGCTTCCCGCGGCCCCATCGTGTAGTGGTCGCCTATCGGAATCATTGCAATCTCTGGTCCGTAAAGCTCGTGAATGATCTTCATGTCACCAAAAACATTGGTATCGCCCGCGTGATAAATCTTCACGCCGTTGGCGAACTCGACCACGTATCCACACGCCTCGCCGCCGTAGACAAGCTCATCCCCGTCCTTAATTCCGCAAGAATGGTCAGCGTGAACCATCGTGACCTTGATGTCGTCGACGGTTTGCGTGCCGCCCTTATTCATCTCCGCAGTCTGTCGCACACCCTTCTTCCCCAGCCATCCGCACAATTCCGGGATGCCGACGACTTTCGGATTATGGGTCTTCGCGATTTCAACCGCGTCTCCGATGTGGTCGAAATGGCCATGAGTGCACAACATAACGTCAACTTTCCTGACGTGCCTTTCAGTCGTAGGACACGCGGGGTTTCCCATGACCCATGGATCGATCAAAATTATTTTGCCGCCGGGTGTTTCCACGCGAAAAGTAGCGTGGCCGAGCCAAGTGATTTTTACGCCTTTCAGGTTCATAGTGTTCGGGTTAGATGATGATGTTTAGCATTTGGTCCCTGCAAAACGAAATCTGCAAGAATTCTCGCCGAAGTAAATGCTGGTGCCAAATACCAAGTGCTAGTTTAATATAGTTCGCCGTGACCGAACTGAAGGTTCTAATCTCACGCGAGCAGATTGCACAGCGCGTGTCCGCCATGGGTGCCGAGATCACGCGGGATTTTGCCGGACAAGCCGTGATTCTGGTGGGCGTGCTCAAGGGCGCCACCATTTTTCTCAGCGACCTGGCACGGAACATCGACCTCGACGCTACCTTCGACTTCATTGGGGTTTCAAGCTACGGCACTCGCCCCAGCCCGGCCGACGAACTCCAGTTCGGATGGGACTCGACCGGCGAAGTGCAGCTCACCAAAGACGTGGACCAGTCCATGAAGGATCGAAACGTGATTCTGGTGGAAGACATTCTGGATACCGGTCTCACGCTCAACTACCTGCAGAGGATCATGCACGGTCACCAACCAAGGGCACTTCGCATCGCGGCCTTGCTTGACAAGCCTTCCCGACGAAAACAACCGATCAGGGCGGATTACATTGGGTTCAGCATTCCCGACGAATTCGTAGTCGGATATGGATTGGATTACGCTGAAAAATACCGCAACCTGCCCGACATTTGCGTAATCCCAAGGGAAAGTTGACCGCCAGTACCAGTCATGATCGCAGACACAGCTCTGCAATAAGCGGCTGATATTATAAGAAAGTGGAAATGGTTGCTGCCAAGACAGACTTTCAATCCAAGGTCGACCCTCTGCTCCTGGAAGTGGCAGACGTGGTCAACACTACCCTCGACTTGGATACCACGCTTCGGCGCGTCGCCGAACTGGTGCGCAAGGTCATCGATTACGAAATCTTTGGCATTTTGCTGCTGAACGAGAAAACTCAGGATCTACGGTTCCGCTTTCAGGTCGGATACGCGCCCGAAGTGGCCGACCGCATGCGGATCAAGGTCGGAGAGGGCGTCACCGGAATAGCCGCGCAGCGGCGGGAAGCGATCCTGGTCGATGATGTCGCAAACGATCCGAGCTATATCTCAGTAATTCCCAATGTGCGCTCCGAGCTGGCGGTTCCGTTGATCATAAAGAATCGTCTTATCGGCGTGATTGATATCGAATCGCCGCAACCCTTCCACTTCACTGAAGAGCACAAGCGCTTGTTGACGTTGATTGCTTCGCGCATGGCGGTTGGCATTGAAAATGCGAGGCTGTACACGCGTACGACTCGTCAGGCACGAACTCTGGTTTTGTTGAATGAAATCGCGCGCGAGCTCACGTCCATTCTCAACCTTGACGAGTTGCTGAAACGCATTGCTGAACTACTCAAGCGGTTAATTGATTATCAGATGTTCAGCATTCTGCTGCTTGATCCTGCGGGTGAGAAACTGCAGCATCGCTTCTCGCAACGTTTTCAGGAGAGCATCCAGCTTAAAAATGACATCCCTTTAGGTAAGGGTGTGGTTGGCTACGCCGCGAAACACAAACAAGCGGTTTTGGTTCCCGACGTTTGCAAAGACCCTCGATACATTCAAGGAAATCCTGAGGCTCGCGCCGAGCTGGCCGTTCCGCTGATTTACAAAGATAAGGTAATCGGAGTGCTGGACCTCGAGCATACGCGGCGCGGTTTTTTTACCGACGATCACAAACGCACCGTGACCACACTGGCCGCACAGGTCGCGATTGCGATCGAGAATGCGCGACTTTATGAGCAGATTGCCAGCCAGGAGAAACGCCTTGAGCGAGACCTCGAGATGGCGCGCCAGTTGCAGTTCCGGCTGCTGCCACCTGTGCTGCCGAAACTTGAGAATCTGGATATAGCGGCTAAGTTCGTGCCGGCACGCGCGATTGGTGGCGATCTTTACGATTTTGTCGGTTACTCCATGGATCGCACTGCGCTTGTAATTGGAGACGTCAGCGGCAAAGGCGCGCCAGCGGCAATTTATGCTGCCCTGGTCAGCGGAATTCTCCGCTCCCATGCGCCCATCGAGCCGGGACCGGCGGAAATGCTTTCGGCTGTGAACTTCTCGTTGGGTGAACGTCGCATCGATGGTCAATTTGTGTCGCTGATCTACGCTGTGTGGGACGACCGCAATCGCACTCTGAAAGTGTCAAACTCCGGACTACCGCGGCCGATTTATTGTCACAATAACAAAATCGAAGTCATCGAGGCCACCGGTTTGCCTTTGGGATTGTTTGATGACGCCGATTACGATGAATTCACTTTCCGCGCAAAACCAGGCGATATGTTTGTCTTTTTTAGCGACGGAATTCTCGATGCCAGCAACAAGAATGGAGATCTGTTTGGGCGCGAGCGGGTGGGAGATATTGTTGCTTCGAATCGCGATGCTTCCGCCGATGATGTCGTAAAGGCAATTTTCAAAGCGGTCGCTGAGTACGTTTCCGGTGAGGAAGCCTTCGACGACCAGACTGTAGTTGCGATTCGAGTCAAGGGCTCCCGCAAGTGACGCGCGTGGAGAACCGGGACCAAGGGCGTCCGCCCGCCTTTTCTTACCGCAAGAGCAAGCGCAACGATTCTTCTACCTCGCTTCATTGTGATGACTTACCTATCTCAAATTTAGCTGAGCGCTTCGGCACTCCACTGTACGTTTACTCCGCATCGACGATTCGGGAACGGGTGCGCGCCTTCGACCACGCGTTTCGCAAGGTTCCACACACCGTCTGCTACTCCGTAAAAGCAAATTCGAACCTCAGCATTCTGCGCTTGCTAGCGAGAATGGGTTGCGGTTTTGATGTGGTCTCAGGTGGAGAACTGGAGCGCGTGGTGCAAGTAAGTCGAAGTTCCGCAAAGAAAGTTGTCTTCTCCGGCGTGGGCAAGACGCCGAATGAAATGTGGACTGCACTGAAGGCTGACGTGCTCTTGTTCAATGTAGAGAGCGAAGCGGAATTATCCGCGCTCGCCGAATGCGCACCCCGGGTGAAAAAGAAAGCGCGGATCGCTTTGCGCGTGAATCCCGATGTTCCCGCCGAAACTCATCCATATATTTCCACTGGATTGCATCAGCACAAATTTGGCATACCCATCGAAGAGGCTCGAGGACTGTATGCGCGGGCGTCCGAAATAAGCTCTCTGGAGATTGCCGGCGTAAGCGTACACATAGGTTCGCAGATCACCGACGTGAAGCCTTTCGCTGCGACCATGGAGCGAGTGGCAGAGCTAACTCGCGCATTGCAGATGGACGGTCACAACATTAGATATGTGGATGCAGGCGGCGGTCTTGGCATACCTTACGAAGATCCAAGTGGATCAGACTTTCCCGAACAGGCTGCTTCCTACGCAGAAGCATTGATACGGCCTCTTCGGGGACTGCACGTGCATCTTCTCCTGGAACCCGGCCGCTGCATTGTAGGGCCAGCCGGAGCCTTACTGACTCGCGTGTTGTACAAAAAGACGAATGGCACGAAAAAGTTCCTGGTTGTCGACGCGGCGATGAATGACCTGTTGCGGCCATCGTTATACCGCGCCTATCACGAAATTGTTCCTGTTCGCATGCCTAGCCAATCGTCATCTGAAGAAAACATTTCTGAGACGATCGATGTTGTAGGACCGATATGCGAGACTGGCGACTTTTTTGCCCGCGATCGCGAATTGCCACTGATGCAGGAAGGCGGCTTGCTGGCAATACTCGACACGGGCGCTTACGGAATGGTGCTCGCGTCGAACTACAATACCCGGCCGCGCGCCGCGGAGGTATTGGTTGCTGGGAAATCCGCAAAAGTAATCAGGCGGCGCGAAACGGTTGCAGACCTGGTCCGCGGGGAAACTTAGGCAGCGCGAGAATCCTCGCGCTGCTTGCCCGGGGACAGCTGTCCTCGTAGCGCTAGCATCTTGCCGGCCCTCCGGCGGGCGTAGCGAGACGGCGGCGCTACAACCGGCCTTTGCTACGTTGCCTGTTCTAGTTCGCTGTGGAGTATCGCTTCTTTCGATCCTTGTCCCAGACTATTCTTCCGCCGACAATTGTCTTTATCACGTTCACGTCGCGAATTTTCACCGGATCGATGGTGAAGATGTCATCGCTCAGCAAAACCATATCCGCGAGCTTCCCCGGCATAATTGAGCCTTTTTCTTTGTCTTGAAACTCAGCGTAAGCCGACCCCGCGGTATAGGCTTCAACTGCTTCAGGGACTGAGAGTTTCTGTTCGGGGAACCAGCCATCCGGATACTTTCCGTCCAGGGTTGCGCGGGTAACCGCGGCATAAATGGTCAGCAGAGGATTCAGTGGCGCAACATCCCAATCGGTGCCGAAGGCAAGATGTACGCCATGATTAAGAAACGTGCGAAAGGCGTAGGTGCGGCTGGCGCGATCGTGACCAATGTACCTCTCAGCCCAGCGCCCATCGTCGATTGCCTGGTAAGGCTGCACCGATGCGATTACATCCAGCTGTGCGAAACGCGCAAAATCCTTTTGCGCCATGTGTTGTGCGTGCTCAATACGTAAGCGCCGTTCCATCCCGTGATGAGCCTTAACGACGTCGGTGTAAAGATCAAGCACGGTTGAAATAGCCTCGTCACCGATGGCGTGAGTACAAATTTGCAAGCCCGCCGCATCCGCCTTCATCATGCGGTCGCGCATGAGTGAGAGCGGCTGCATTCCTTCACCGAGTAAGCCGCGATTACCAGGTTCGTCACTGTAGGGCTCGAAAAAATATGCCGTGCGGGATCCGAGCGAGCCATCAGCAAAAGCTTTGACCGCCCCGATACGAAGATATGGTCCTCCAAAAGCGTGCCGAATGCCGATTTTTACTTGATCGTCAACTTGGTCGATAAGCGGCGCGGCGTAAATCCGCGTGGTCAGTTCATCATTTTGCAGCAATTCGGCATAGGCGGCGATGTCAGCGTAGTCGGGATTCATATGCTGCACACTCGTAACTCCAAGCGACGCGGCGTATTCCAGCGCGCGACGCACGGCGCGTAAACGCTGCTCGTGAGTCAGTGGCGGAATCACTTTGTACACAATATCCATGGCCGCGTCTTTGAGATCGCCAGTGGGATTGCCTTGCGCATCGCGCACGATCGCGCCACCCGGAGGGTCGGGTGTTTGCGGTGTGATTCCCGCCAGGCGCAGCGCTAAGGAATTCGCGAGCGCAGAGTGTCCATCGTAGCGGCTGAGAAAGACTGGATTGTCGGACGTGACGCCATCGATCAGATCTTTAGTCGGCAGTTTGATTGGAGTCCATTTGGTCTCGTCCCAATCGCCACCCTTAATCCATTCGCCTTTCGGAGTTTTCTTGGCTTGTGCCGCAATCCGTCGGACAAATTCATCCGTGTTGCTAACGTCATTGAGTTGCACCGAGTCTAGTTGTGCACCGCCATCCACGAAGTGCACGTGCGCGTCGTTAAAGCCGGGCACGAGCAACTTGCCACCAGCATCTATCATCTTGGTCGCGGGACCGTGCAGAATCTCGACATCCGAGTTCGAACCAACAGCGATGATGCGATCGCCAATCACCGCGACAGCCTGCGCTGCAGGATGAACCTTGTCGCTGGTCCAAATTTTGGCGTTGGTGATGATGAGATCAGCGGAAGGCTTAGACTGGGCCAGCATATTGATTGCGAAAACGAAACTCAGACATGCGACGGCAAAGTTCATTCTGGCTCTCATAAGAAGGAAGTAAAGTGACGCCGGCGAAATCAATTATTCTCTCTGTCCCCACTTCAGTTTGGCCCGCAGCACATCGAAGAATGTCCCTCCGATATGCAGCAATTTGACTTGGCGATCGGATTTGCAGCAAGTGACGCGGTCTCCATCGAACATCGGCGTGCCGATCTGGCCGTCAATGCTCAGGTAAGCTTCGTCGGGACCTGTGTTGACCACGATATCGATCTTCGACGAGCCCGGCACAACCAACGCGCGGTGAGTCAGGGAATGAGCTGCAACTGGCGTAATCACGAACGCTTCGACCGTCGGCATGAGGATTGGCCCACCTGCCGCCAGTGAGTAGGCGGTCGACCCAGTAGGACTGGAAACGATGAGACTATCGGCCTTATAGACTGAGACAAATTCGCCATCGACGTAAACGTCGCAATGATTCAGGCGTGATACTGTTCCCTTGCCCACCACAATGTCGTTGAGCGCGTCATAGCGGGCAACAAGCAAGTCTTTGCGCAGCAGTTCGCAATGCACCATCGATCGGGTTTCAATGGTGCAACGCCCTTCGTCGATTCCCATTAGCGTTGGATAAAGGTCGTCTAACCGCACCTCGGTCAAGAATCCGAGTGAACCTAGATTCACGCCGAGCACGGGGATTCCGGCTTTGGCCATGGAACGAGCAGCCGAAAGAAGAGTTCCATCGCCTCCGAGAACGACCGCGAAATTCAGCAGCCGTGCGGCCATCTCATCTCGGCTGAGTACCTCAATGCCTGGCGCGTGAGGAGCAGTCTCACGATCGATCACAATCTGATATTGATGTTGCCGAAACCAGTCGAGCAATTCGGGCACAATGCTCGCCAGTTCCGGCTTATCGGGCTTGGAAATGACAGCTGCAGCTTTGCCTCGGGCAAGTTTCTCAGTCATGGTGAAATTTGAATTGTACAGAAATCGTTGAAAAAGATTCACCGCAAGGACTAGAAACGCGAATAATCAGAAAACCGCCAGGAGCAGGAACTCGCGATTCCCTTCGGCGCCCAAAATTGGCGACTCAACAACATCGGTGCGCCTGCAATGCAGTACCCGTAAAGCTTGGCGTACTTTTTCCACTGCACCCAACTGCGCTGCCTCGTCGCGCACGATGCCTCGCTTCCCTACCTGTTCGCGGCCCACTTCGAACTGCGGCTTCACCAAGACCACCATCTGTCGGTCGCTGCGCTCGGCTGCAGACTCGGGAAATGCCGCGCCGATCACGGCGGGCAAAACCATGGTTGCTGAAATAAAAGAAACATCCATCGCGATAAAGTCCACGAATTCGCCGACTTGATCTCGGGTCAGGTAGCGTGCGTTGGTTTTTTCCAACAAACGCACGCGTTTATCCTGGCGCAAACGAAAATCAATTTGCCCGTGGCCCGTGTCCACCGCGATCACGCGCGATGCGCCGTGTTGCAGCAGACAATCGGTAAAACCTCCGGTGGACGCACCTACATCGAGACAAACTTCTCCCGCTACGTCGATTTGCCAATGCTCAAGCGCCCTTTCGAGCTTAAGACCGCCGCGGCTAACGTACTTCAAATCTTCGCCTAACAGTCGGATTTCGGCCGCAGTGTCGACGCTGGTGCCGGCTTTTTCTATCTTTTGCCCACCCACCAGAACCTGGCCCGCGAGGATCAATGCTTGAGCGCGCTCACGCGAGGTTGTGAGCCCACGTTCCAAGAGCAGTTTGTCGAGTCTGATTTTCAAGACGCTTTCGGAAACTTTGGAGAATTCCTCAAGCCCAAGATATCAGCAACCAAGTCGGTGCAAGGTGTAGAAGCATCTCTCGCTGAGACAGTTACGACGATAGTTCCTCCCTTTTCCACAATGTTTTCCACTGAGGTGTTGAAAAGTACAAGCGCTTTGCGCTTGACATGCTATGCCGCTTTCCTGAATGAGCAAAAATAACCAACGACGGCGCGTTTATTTGCTGAATCTGTTAGGAAGGCGGCAGGCACTGCACACCAGTTGGGGCTGGAAATGAATAGACCACGCCGCAAGAAATGCGGCGCGGCCTTTGTTAGAAGAGATTCGCAGTCAGTTCACAATCAATCCGCCGCTACTTCTCGTACCTCCTCCATCATTTGTGAACGCAGCTGGTTTTCGTAGTCGGCGAGTTGCGCTTCGATGTCTTGCGCTGCTTTGCGCTTCTTGATGACCTCCTCACGGTAGCGCCGCAGGAAATAGTCGATGGTCTCAACACGAATCCTGATCGAACCCGAAGGTTTGTTCTCGTCCAGGTCCTTGAAGCAGAAGTAAGGTGTGCCCGACTGCTCGATGATGCCTTCAATCACGCCGTAGATCGGGGCATCGTGTCCACACTTGAAGCTTGAGACCTCAAGCGCGACTAGGTTCGGGTGCCGCGCGGTGAACTTTGCGGCCCAGACTTTATGGTTTGTGCTGCATGAGTACGAGTTCTTCCACGCGTCCGTAATATCGAGCGGATGACTGATCATGCCCGCGCGAACCTCGTCACCGAACAGGCGTTCCAGCATGTCTTCGTCCAGAGGGAGCGTGTTCTGCGAGAAGATCGGATAGCCGAGTTTCTGGAACTCTTCCATGATCTCGTGATTGAGTCCGGGGTCGTGGTGATACGGGCGGCCTAGCATGACGATTCCGATACGGTCTTCACGCTCCAACTGGTCGAGAACCTCGCGTGCGCGACGACGAATGCCGCTGTCGTAAGCCTCCAGCGCCTTGTACCCCGCTTCCACCGCGCGGTCGTTCTCTTCTTGTGACAATCCAAGAATCGGTTGCCACGCCTGCAGCATTTGGTGAGCAAACAGTTTCCGGTCGGCGAAGTTCAGCACCGGATCCAGATATTTCACGTTGTGTTCGCCAAAGACATCGTTTTCTTTCGTGAACGCAGCCTTCACCGTTTCTGGCGTCGCAGTGACAGTTGGACACGCATTGGCGCCGACGATTTTCACTAGCGGTGAGGTGAGCACGTCGTACATCGGGAAGAAGATCACGTTCAAGGCTTTCTTACGATGTTTTTCCTGGATCAAGTTGTAGACATGCGAAATTCCGATCTTCGCCGGGAAGCAGGGGTCGATGGCGCCGCGGCTTGCGCCCGCGCGGTAAAGATCTGAACTGGTGTAATCGGAATAAACAATATTTTCCGGCTGTACCCCCAGGCTTTCCAGGTATCCATTGAAAAGCGGGGCATACGTGTAGATGTTTAACACGCGCGGAATGCCGACACGAATTTTCTTGCGGTTCTCCATCAGCGGAATGCGTTCTTTAACTACTTTGTTCCAGAATTTCGCCGTCGGGATCGGGTCGGCCACAATCTTTGGATTGACCGGCCGGAAGACCTCGTGGGCAGCAATGTCGACGAAGTTCAGATACTTTTCCTTGATCTCGTCGAGGCCGGCCTTGATATCTTTCATCTCGTTGACATCCTCGACCAACCCCTTTTCGCAAGTGGCGATGATCAGCCGCTGTTCCCCGTGCATTAATGGAACTTTGGTGACCTTTTGCACAGGAATGACCGCCATCTCATCCTTCGGCGCAGTGCGAATGTCGATAAAGGTGCGCAGGCAATTGTTCTTGCAGAAATTGCAGCGCGTGGATTCGTTACGGGTGGTGCGATACTGAATTTTTCGGACCGCATCGAGACCGACGAACGAAGTCTGCAGACCGTTCCGCCACAGGCGCAACGATTCAGCTGCAGCACCGATCGCGCCCGATTCTCCGCAGAACTCGTGGACGATGATCTCGGGCTTCTTGCCGGCAGCACGGAAGCTGTTTTGGATGAAATCCACTTCCGCTTTCACCACCGCCATGTTGTTCTGCGTTCCGCCCTGCAAGACGAATCGCGTACCCAGCGCGGCAAGATTGGGAATGCTCGCAACGTAAAGGAATACATTTTTCGGCAGAACAGCAGCGAGGCCAGCGAGAATTTCTTCCGCCCGCCAGCCTTGTCTTTGGAAATTAACGATGTCGGATTGCATGAACACCGCGCATCCGTAACCGAAAACCGGCATCGACTGCGCGGAGAAAGCGAGATCGGCATATTGCTCAACGCCAAGTCCAAAACCTTCAGCCGTGGACTGCAGGAAATATCCATTACCCGCGGAGCACTGAGTATTGAGCTTAAAATCTTTTACCCGACCGTTGTGCAGAATGATGATCTTTATATCCTGCCCGCCTACGTCGACGATGACGTGCGGATCTTCATAAAACTTCAGCGCCGACTCGGTATGGGCGACGGTTTCTACCAGCGCGACATCCGCGTGTAAAACGTCTTTCAGAATATCCTTCGCGTATCCTGTCGTGGCCACGCCGAGGACTTCCAACTTCGCGTTCTGCGCTTCCACCTGCCCGCGCAGATTCTCGAACATCTCGATTGTGTCCTGGATCGGATTTCCGTTCGACAGTTGGTACGCCTTGCAGAGGATGTCGCCGTGATCGTCCAGCAAAACAGCTTTGGTAGACGTCGATCCTCCATCAATGCCGATAAACCCGCCAACGGTTGTGCCTTTCTGGAATGTCGCGGGAGTAAACTTTTTCCGGCGATACGACTCCTTAAAAGTGTCGAGTTCTCCCTCTTTAGACACCAGTCCTTTGCCGCCCGACTTCGCTTTCTCTTCTTGTCGCCCGAACTCGATGTAGTACACGAGCTTTTCGTAACCCTGGTAGCAGCCAATGCAATCTTCTTCGCTCTTGCCGAATTCAATCGCGCCCATCGCGGCGAAGTATTGCGCATTGCCTGGAACCTTAATCAGATCTTCTGGCTTCGCGCCATCGGGGACCACGACTTTACGCTCTTGCCACATCCTCGGGATATTGGCCTGCCACGCCTCGCGCATCCCTTTGATGAAACTGTTCGGCCCGCCTAACAACAAAACGTGTGGGCGCAGCGTGTGACCGCGGGTTAGAACGCTAAGGTTCTGCAGAACGATTGCTTCGAACAGAGAAGCCATCAGCTCATCCGGAGGCGTTCCGACCTTCTGCAGGCTGTTAATGTCAGTTTCCGCGAACACACCGCACTTGCCAGCCACTTTGTGCAGTTTGATACCGCGGTAGCCCTGCAGTGCAAGCTCGGCAACAGGAATCTTCAGCTTCGCGTTAATCTTGTCAATGACCGCGCCCGTACCACCCGCGCACTTGTCATTCATCGACGGGATTTTTTTCTTGCGCCCGGTCTCATCGTCATCTTTGAATACGATGATCTTGGCGTCCTGGCCGCCGAGCTCGATTACCGAATACACTTCGGGATGAAGCTTCTCCACGGCTAGCGATACCGCAGTCACTTCCTGAACAAACTTTGCGCCAATCTGTTCCGCGATCCCACCGCCTCCGGAGCCAGTCATGAACATCCGCGTGTTGTGGCGATTGATTCCGACTTCAGCTTCCATACGGCGGAGGAATTCCAAAGTCTTCTCCGGTTGTTTGGTTTCGTGCCGCTGATAGTCCTGCCAGAGAATCTGGTCAGTTGCAGCGTCGACCACCGTCGCCTTCACCGTAGTCGAACCAACGTCGAGCCCTACGAGAAACTTCGTGTGATGATCGTGCGGTTTTTGGTAAGTAACAGGAGCAGACGCGATTTGAAATAGCGGAGGCGCCGGTTTTTCATGTCCATTCGAATGGTCGTGCATTCAATCTCTCCGATGAGGTTCGAGCGAGGAAAGTAAGGGACTGGCAGCACACGCTACGCTACCGGCCCGCATCGGTTAAGCGGCGTTAGGGAGAGCGATCCCAGGGACGCGAGCGCGACGGAAAAGCCGCGTGCTCTTGTCCATGCGATCGTTCACGTGCAAGATAAACTGCGCCGCCGTGCCCGCAATGCCCTCGCGATGCGGCACGTGGTAGAACGGCCGTTTCAGTTCGGGATGCTCCGCGATGTATTCGCGAATTTCGTCCAGGCTCTTGCCCGTAGCCTTCAGGCACTGTTCGAACTCGGTCTTAGCCTTGACCTTGGCCTCGCCTAGCGCCATCTGTACGCGGCTGTGAGCGTTGACTTCGCCCTCGCCCGAGGTTTCGATTGGAAGGAAGATCATATCTTTGAACTTGTTCACCACTGCCGACTGCACTCCGTCCGACTGCGATGACGGCATGCACCCAAACGGTTTCAGCGCCAGTACCATGTGACAGAGGTGATGAACCGTGTAATAAACATTCTTTCCGACTTCGAGATGGCCTTCACCTCCGCGGGCGAACTGGTTATAGAAAGGATGGGCCATCTCGGCCAAGTCCGTCTGTGGCACCAGATGATGCGTGATTCCGCCGAGGTTCTTGATCGTCCGATGGTAGAGGCCATTCCACATCCATTCCCCGACTCCAATTCCCATCAGCTTCTTGCGCAATCCCAGATCATTCGCAAGATGCTTTTTCATTTCCCACCACTGCGGATTCCGATGCGGACGGTTCACCGGCCACTTGGCTTTGGCATGAGCTTTAGCCTGGTACATCAAATAGGCAACCCAGGTCGCAATTGGCTCTACCAACACCTGCGCGCCTTCGCGCTCGAGGAAGTCAAACATGTGGAAGTTGCCATCCCCCTCAGTGATCTGCGCCCAGAACTCACCGGTGATCTTGACCACCGGTTTCACCTTGGTGCGGTCCACTTCAATGTTGTCCATTTTCTGCCGCGCCGCGGCCAGAGCATCGAGATAGTCTTTTCCCCACAGGTGCTCGTGCATTTTGCCGAACACGTTGAAGGTGTTCCGGAGAATCTTATTGCTCTTGAATTTCGGCTTGGCCCAGTTCGGCGCGCGCTCTTCAATTTCAAACGAATCCCGGTTGCGCAGGTCGTCACAGAGTCCATCCACCGTCTCGCGGAATACTCGCTCGGTTTCACCTTTATTCACTTCGAAGGGGCGAATCTGATAAATCAAATCGTTGAACACGTCTCCCAAATGCATCGCGTTCAACATGCCGAATCCGAAATCAATCGTGAACTTCAACCCGGGCTCTCCGGAGGCCGCCTTGATTCCGTCGCTGTCTTTGAACAAGAGCACGCGGAAGCCGTCGAAACCAGCATTCTTCAGAGCGAAACGATATTCCGCCTCATACATGCCGAACCGACATGGGCCGCATGAACCTGCAGTAAAGAAGACGTAGTTGTCAAGAATGTCCTTGCGGGGAATGCCTTCCTTCTCAAGGAACTGGAGGTACTGCACCAGGTTTCCCACGGTGAAATACGTCGGGTTGCATTGCCCGTTGTTGCCGTATTCCTTTCCGGTCTGAAACGCAGGGACGTCCGGCACAGGCAACTTCTCGCAGCGGTATCCACAGCCTTGGAACACGGCGCGAATCAGGTCTTCGTGTTTCCACGTAAATCCACCGAACAGAATTGTAACTTTGCTGCGCTCGTCAGCCGTGAATGCTCGCTCTATAGGACGATGAAAATGTGTCGGCTGGTCGAGACCAGCGATCTTGCGCAGCCTGGCGCGCTCGGCTTCCAGACGCTGCTTGATTTCCTCATCGGTGTTGATCTGTATTAGATTGGTCGCCATTATCTTCCTCCGGCGGATTGAATGTTTCGAACGTTGTTCGGATTAGAGTAGTGCCAATGCAGCGCTACTCGTATTAACGCGGCGAATGTTGAATCTGGAGAAGTTGGCCTGAAACAAGGATGACGCAGGACTATCCTGTACTCGGTTTGAATAGCTTGGAATCCGCGATGTAAAGCCACCAGAAACTCCCTATAACGTGCTAGGAGGTTCGAGGTTTACGCCAGCGAGAGACGTTTAGCAACGAATCCCGGGGCGCCGGACGAGCGATACAACTATTACTCCGGCCTTCGCAAGCAGAGATGCAAAATTTGCAAGACCCCACTCAAGGACACTAGCATGGTTGTAGCAGAAACCAAGGTTAAGATTCAAGTTGGGAAAGTCATTAGGAACGGAACTGCGCCCATTTGTCGGTTAGGCGACGGAGAATGTCTGCAGTAGAATCACGTCACCCAAGCTAATCTTCGCTTTGGAGGATCTAACAGCACATGGGTAAACGCCGAGAGCCCCGCAAGGAAATAAAGGTTCCGGTGCGAATTTTTGGTACGGACAGCGAAGGGAAAATTTTCTCCGAGAAAGTGCTTACCGTGAACGTGAGCCAGCAGGGCGTGCAGTTGACCGGAGTTCAAGCCCAGCCCAAAATCGATGAAATCATCGGTTTGACCTATGGCACCACCAAGTCTCACTTCCGGGTGAAATGGGTTGGCAAAGCTGGCAGTGCGCAGGCCGGGCAGTTGGGTCTGCTGAATCTCTCTCCGGAGAAATCTTTTTGGGATTTCCCATTGCCATCACCCGCAATGGATAATTCGATGCTCAATACTCGAGAGCGCCGAGCTAATCCACGGCTAAAGTGCGGAAATTCCGCGGAAGTCTATCCACTTGGTCAAACCATCCCAATCCGCAGCAGAACTTCCGATCTGAGCATCGGAGGATGCTTTTTGGAAATGCCCAACCCTCTACCCGCAGGGTCGCAAATCAAGCTCGCACTGTGGGTTAAAGAGTTCAAATTATGGGTGAACGGCCAAGTCGTAACCAGCACCCCTGGATTCGGCATTGGCGTGAAGTTTACCGAAATAGCGGAGCGAGACCGGGACCAACTCAAACAATTTCTCGAGAGCATGGTTCGAATCAGGATTTGAAATTCAGTAACAAGGCTGGGTGTTGCGGACGGATGGGCGACGGCAGCACGAAAAGTTTTCGTCGCTTTTTCGGCTGCGGTGAAGAAACTTTCTTCAGACAGCGCTCGACCGCAGCCGACAGATATAAATGCTGGATGGGCTTCAGAAGGTAGGCATACGCTCCGAGTGAGAGTGCTTGACAAATTTTCTCGGAGTCATTCAGTCCCGAGCACATAATGACTTTGACTTTCGGATAAAACTTCCGTATTCGTTGCAAGACCTCCAGCCCATCCATGCCGGGCATATGCACATCGAGCAGGACTACGTCGGCCAGCGGCGCGTGACGCAAAAGTTCCAACGCATCGTACCCATTGTCGGCAAGGATCACGCGGTATGAATCGAGTTCCAGCAAGGTACGAACGTAGCGTTGGATTTCAGGCGAATCGTCGACTACCAGAACGGTAGCTTTGACTGCACAATGTCCAATGCAAGTCATAGGGGGTTGAATTGCCTCAAAATTAATCGCTTACGATTTCATTCTTGCTTAAACTTACGAAACTCTCGTGTTGCTGTGCGGTCTCTCGGAAAGCCGCCCAGCCAAGTAACTATGCTTCCTATTGAAGTGGCGGGATAGCTAAACAAAATCACCAGTACGTAAAAACGTTTGAGCTATGTACTCCGTAAGGCCGATTTGCGTCAACTGATTTTCCGCATCTCCAGTCCCTTCTTTCCCAATCACATGCACTCCTTCCACAGGACAGTGCACCGCTTTCGCTGCCTCCGGCTGGTGTTTTGTCACTTGCTCATATCCTTGCAAGCACACCAGTGGCGGCTGGTGCGAGATTTCGCCATCGATTTCGCAGACCTGGGAAATTTTGGCTATTGTGAAAAACTAGGCCGAAATCAATGGTGGTGAGGCCTTGGTCTTGAGTCCTGATTGTGTTGGGCGTGGGATATCGTCATCAATTGTGCCCGGAGTTACGCCCTCCAATGAGCTGGGGGGAGGCTTTGACCTCCTTAACTATCGGGTCAAAAGTTGGCTGAGACGCGGCGGGATTCCGCCAACCGGCGCCGCCATGAGCGGCCACATACAATGCCAGTTCGAGGCGGCTCCATACCCCTAGCTTGTCAAAGGTGTTGCGCAAGTAGTTTTTTATCACTTGCTCGGTGGTACCGATCACGCTGGCGATTTCGCGGTTGGTCTGGCCTTCCCAGACCAGCAGAGCGACCTGAATTTCTTTGCTGGTTAGCCGATCAGATGGTTGCATTCGATTGCCTCTGTTCTTTTTGAAAGACTGCGGTAGCGAGCTTCACTCGTTTGCGACCGTCCTTAATTCCGGCTCGCAGAAACAGCGTGCGCAGATGTTGTTTAACAGTGCGTGGGCTGATTCTCAGTTGCTGCGCGATTTCCTTATTGCTGCAACCTTCGACCAGCAGATGTAACACCTGTTCGTCGCGTTGCGTAATCTTGATCTCGCTGATATCCAACATAATGACCCCTCTCTACAGATCCAAGTCGTCGTTTGCGGGTTGATTCAATGACTCCATTCAAGAAGCA
>DASYOD010000126.1:0-29037 GCA_036008085.1 Terriglobales bacterium | reverse complement strand
CGGCCTTAATCATTTGCTCGGACGGGAAGTTTTCGACAATTTCGCGGGTTTGCATGTGCAACGTACGAAAAGGTGTGAGGCGCGCATCGAGTGCGCTGTCGTCAATTTTGTCAGGATGAAGTTGCTGCTCAATCCACTGGTCCACACCCATGGCCATTACACGGTCGACGTCGCCGGGCCGCGGGCCGAATGTCAGGCGGTTGAAAGCGTGGACGGCGCGCTTTCGTTGATCCATCTGCGTGGCAGCCGGATTTTCTTTCTTCTTAGCAAGGGCCAGATTCGCGAAGACGGCGGCTCCCAGCGATAATAATAAGAGGCCGATTTGGATACGTCCTGGCTTCATTGGACACGGGAAGGCTATTAGAATTATGAACCCTTGGCGGGGGAAAAGTTGCTGGCAGAAGAGTTACGTTCGTGCCGGACATCGTTCCTACGCAGGAATGCGTTCACGGAGGAAAATCCCCGCCCAAGCGAAGCTTGGACTGGGCACCCTACGGAGTAAATGTGCGCCATCACCTCATGTGACTGCGGTTGGGAGCGCTTTCAACTTTGACGATCACCGACGTGATGTCGTCGTCTTGTAAATCTTCTTGCGCAAATGCGCGAGCTGCTTCATAGATACCGCGCGCAATATCGCCAGCGGCTTCGTGCTGGCGGCTGTGCACGTAGTCGAGAACGCGCTGCGTGCCGAATTGGCTTCCGTCTGGCGTGGTCGACTCGGTGACGCCATCGGTGAGGAATACGACGATTTCCCCTGGTTCCAGTTGAATTGCGCGGCGCAGAGCAAACTGGCTCACGGGGAACAGGCCCAGCGGCGGGCCTGTGCTCTCGAGGCTGCACTTCAACTCACCTGACTTGCACAGGACAAAGCCGGGGACGTGGCCGGCGCTGGCGTATGAAAGAGTGCCGGTGTGCGGAATCAGTCGCGCTAGAAAGAGCGTGACGAAATGGCCATGTTCGAGATCTTTCAACAGCATCTGGTTGACTCGCGCCAGAATCTCATCGACTTCCAACTGCATGGCCGCGAATGAACGCAGGTAGGCTCGCGTGAGCGACATCACCAGCGCAGAGCTGAAGCCATGCCCTTTGGCATCGGCCACGGCAATTACCAGCGAATTGTCCGCCATAGTAATGAAATCGAAATAGTCGCCCCCGGTTGCGTCGGCGGGATTTGCGGAGCCTCCAATATCGAAGCCTGAGATCACCGGCGCGGCTGCATAGAAGCGTTGCTGTACATCGCGCGCCAGTTGCAATTGAAATTCCTGCTCCTGCTTTTTTCTGAGCTCAGTAACATCTTGCGATACGGAGACGAAATGCGTTAAATGCCCGGCCTCATCCCGCATGGAGGTGATGGTCTGTTGCGCCCAGTAGAGTTCGCCTGTTTTCTTACGGTTGATGACCATGCCTTTGAAAGCTGCCCCATGCGTAAAGTGGGTCCACATTTGCCGATAGAATTCGGCATCATGCAAGCCCGACTTTAGAATTCGCGGGGTCTTGCCCAGGGCTTCGTCGCGGCTGTATCCCGTGGTCGCCTCAAAGGCTGGATTCACGTACTGAATTACGCCTTGCGTATCGGTGAGCACTACGCTGTCGGCTGTTTGCTCTACCACCCGGGACAGCAGTATGAAACTTTGCAGCGCCTCCCGTCCCTGCGTGAAGTCGTGAAACATGATCACGCCTCCAGAGACCACACCCGACAGGTCTTTCAGCGGCCATGCATTCACGCGGATCCACAATCCAGAAGAAGCATGAGAGTTGCGCAGGTAAACCAGCTCATCGAGAACTTCTTGCCCGCGAATGGCGCGAACTAAAGGCAGTTGATCAGGCGGCACGATCGAAATCTGATCGGGAAGATACCATCCTTGCAACGAGGTACCCGCATCGGGTAAGAGCTCGACTGCTCCAATTCCCAGAATTCTTTCGGCAGCGGGATTGGAAAACAAAAATCGTCCCGTATGGTCGGCGACGATAACACCCCACGGGAGACTTTCGAAGATCACATGCAACGCATCGGATTGCTGTGCGAGCGCTTCGTATTGGCATTCCATCGCTGTTGCCACAATCACCTCCTATGGTTGGGTTCCGATTTCTGTTTGGCTGGCGAACCGGTGCCAAGTCGAATGGGTAGGCTTGAGTGCAATCGAGCATAGTGGGGCGAGGAGACTGGCTCGTACAAATCCCCTATCGGCGGATCGCGAGATAACTTTAGAGGCCGTGGGAGGAACTGCGCTAGGTCAGAAAGAGTCGGCCGTGATTCATCTTATGTTGCAGGCTGGCGGCGAGTTGATCGACGTCGGCGGCCGCAATGTCTCCACCCGTGCGATCTTGAAGGAATGGCGTCCGGTTGCTGCCTACGGTGTCACGGCGAACTTGCAGAAGCAGCGCGTGTACGGCATTCGGGTCATACTTTTGCGGAGTCAGGCGGACGATTTCATGCAAAGTGCTGCCGAGCGAAAGACGTTCGCGGTAGGGGCGTTCGCTAGTCATGGCGTCGAAGGTATCGGCCAATCCGACGATGCGGACTTGCATGGATACATCTTCGAGAAGCAAACCATCGGGATAGCCCGAGCCGTCACTACGTTCATGATGCCAGCGCACAATTTCTGGAATGCGGGGCCAGGGGAATTGAACACCGGTCACAATCTGATGGCCCACGATGGTGTGATCAGCCATTTCGCGGAATTCTTCGGCATCGAGCGAAGTTGGTTTGCCAAATAGGCGTTTGTCGACCGCTACTTTTCCGATATCGTGCAAGTATCCGGCTGAGCGCAGGGCTTCAATCTCGCCCGTATCAAGGCTCATGGCCTCACCGATGGCAGCGGCATAGCGTCCAACACGAAGCGAGTGCCCATGAATGTTGATGTGTTTCACGTCGATGGCGTTGGCAAAGGCTTCAAGGGCGTTGTCGTAGAAGCCGTGCAATGAAGCCATCAGGCGCAAATTTTCTGAGACTCGCTGCGCCAGCGTTTGAGTGAGCGAATTATTGTGGATGGCCAAAGCCACATAATGCGACAGCAAACTCAGTGCCTCGAGGTCGCTGGAGTCGTAGAGTCCGTCTCCGTCGCGGCGTCCCAGGGCGATGACGCCTACAAGTTTGCCTCCCACTTTGAGTGGAACGATGCATTTGAAAAGTTCGGGAGCGACATTTCCATTGGCGCTTATGTAAACGTCATATGATCCAGAATCCAAAATCACAGGTTCGCGAGAGGATGTGAGGGCGTGGACATGCCGCGGCAAGAGCGGAATCACGGCGGGTTCCGGCATTAAAGTAAACCCGTCGACGGCTACGGAAGTTAGCAGCGAAGGACGGTCGCTATAGGTAAAGATCGCGCCTTCACGGGCTGCGGCTGCCTCGATGGACGCCGACAACATGGCAACCGCGGTCTGGGGAAACTCCCGCTCGGCGGTCATTTCAGGACCGAGATCGGAGAGAGCTTCGACCGTTCGCAGAAGGCGCCGGAAATTGTCTTTTTGCAAGGCCACGCGCTCGGAAAGCCGCAAAAAAAGAGTAACACGCACGCAGTTATCGAACTTGTTAGTTAGTTTGGTGCGTTACCGACCGAGCTGAGGCGGAAAGAGACCTGCGGTCACTTCTTCTGCTCCAGGCGAGTTTTGCTACGGATGGCTTTGAATGTCATTTCGTTCGCCGGACTTTGAGTGCGATTTTTCCATTGGAAGAATAGTTCGGTGTAGGTCGCGGTGATGTAATCGTTCGGCAAGATCTGCAAGAGTTTCGCGGTTCGATCAATCCAGCGGGATGGACCTTCGATCTCGCCAAACTCGCCGATGGGAGTTTGATCCACGACGACATGGCCTTTGCCATCGCTCCACTCCGCGCGGAATTTTTCGTAGCGAAAGGTGGGAGCAAACCCGAGAGCCCGCAGGATGGCGTCCATTTTCGCTCCATTCTCGAGTTTGGTTTCAGTTTCTACTCGCGTTTTGTGGCGTCCCACTTTGCCTTTGGCTTTGTGGGTGAGAACCCACTCGGAGCCGTACTTGCGTAGGCGAAGAAGTTCGCCGCGCTGACGCAATGATTTATTGGTCAAATCGTAGAGCGTATTTATTTCGTGGGTACGGGGAGTGATCAGGCGAAAGCCAGATTTTTGCAGCCTTCGATTGAGATCTCGTGCGTTGCCGATGCGGAATTTGATTTCGATTTCTTTAGACGAACCCATGGCAAGAGTGTAAAGGATTTCCGGCTACGCGAATGTGGGCAGCTTCACCAGATCGCTCGGAGGGACGGGCTCGAGCGGTTGACCGGCTTTTTTCCACGCGGCTACACCACCTACGATGACAAACGCGTTGAATCCCTGATCTCGCAGTTGCAGCGCCACCCGGGCGCTGGTCGCTTCGCGCGCTCAAGTGCAGTACAGATAGATGTCCTTGTCTTTGGGGATGGCTTTGAGTTCTTCCGAAAGATTATTGGGTTCGATCCGGATGGATCCGCGGATACGTTCGGCGTTGGCATCGTAGTAGCCGTGGCTGCGGACGTCGAGGATCAGTACATTTTCTTTTTCTTCCGATTGCAATTTGCGGGCGAGTTCTTCGACCTGCACTCGTGGGACTACGCGGTAGACTTTGTTTTTGTGGTAAAGCCAGACACGATATGCAATGTAGACGACGGCTGCGACGAAAAGGACTTCTCCAAACACATGACTTGCTGTCTGAAATCCGCGAGTGAGTGCCGCCAGAAAATCATGGAACAGAAATCCCAGCGCGCCATAGGCGAGGATATACAGCGACGCGCCGGCGCAATCGAATCTGAGGAATTGCTGGGCGGGCATTCGCATGCTGCCAGCGAGCGGCGGCGCCATGGTGTTGACGCCGGGAATAAATTTGGCGATCAGAAGCGTGGTCTTCCCACGTTTATAAAAAGATTCGGCCGAGCGCAGAACGCAAGATTCGGGGTTCACCGACAACCGGCAGAGCAGACCGAGCAGGGCCCACCCCATGTAACGGCCGAGAATGAACAGCAATGTGTCGCCAGTGAGCATCGCGGCGAGCGCAATGACTGCGGCCCTGAGCGGACTTAGAGTATGGGCCGCTGCGGCGGCGCCGCCCGCCACCAGGGCTAAAGCCGCGGGAACCGGCAAGCCGAGGGCTTCAGCCATCACCACGACAAAAATGAAGAGGTATTCGTGGTGCGCGATCAGTAAAAAAAAGTGATTCATTATCTCGACGCCAGACTGAAAATATTAGATCGGCCGCATGGTCTGCTGGATTCAGGGCACCAAACGGTCTGACGCAACATTTTGCGCCACTGCTCAAATATTATGAAGGGAAAATTAGAAAAGTTCGTGGCTTATTTTTCCCGTGCGACTACGAATTCTGGGGCCCACAGCAATGCTCGCTTGATTTCGCCGTCCGGAAAGCCGCAGATTGCGTTTCGTGCCAGGCCCGCATATTGGATGGCTCGGGCATTGGCGGCTTCGACCGAGCCGTAGCGATTCAGAATGGCAAGAATTTCCCCGTGGGTAACGCCGTCAAACGCTCGTTCCCGTACGACTTTGCCGATGCGCTCGCGCTCCCACGAGGTGCACCGTTCGAGGGCGTGAATCACAGCCATCGTTACTTTACCTTCACGCAGATCGCTGGCCACCGGCTTGCCGAGCACGTCTTCCGAGGCGGTCAAATCCAGGACATCATCTACGATTTGAAACGCCATGCCGAGATCGCGGCCGTACTGCGCCAGGTTTTCTTCCTGTTCGGGAGTTGCGCCACCTAGAATTGCCCCAATGCGCATGCAGACAGAGAACAAGCACGCAGTTTTGCGGAAGATGAGGTCGAAGTGCTCATCGGAGGAAATCAGTTTGCCGAGTTTTTCCATCTGCAGCAGTTCGCCTTCGACCATCTGCTGGGTTAATTCAATCAGCGTATCCAAGATGCGAAAGTTGCGTTCCTGCACCGCGATTTTAAAAGCCTGCATGTAGAGCCAATCGCCAGCGAGCACGCACTTGGAATTTCCCCATTGGGTGTTGGCAGCGGGACGGCCGCGCCTGGTTTGGGCTTCATCGATGATGTCGTCGTGGACCAGCGTCGCGGTGTGAATGATTTCCACGACCGCACCCAGTTTGATGGCGCCGCGTCCTTCATAATTGAGCAGCCTGGCGGAGAGAAGCAGCAGCATGGGGCGAATGCGCTTGCCCCCGCCGCTGCGTAAATATTCGCCGATTTCGGTGATCGCTTCCACGCCGGAGACAGTATCGCGCCCGAATTCGCGCTCAATGGCGGAAAGATCGCCGCGCAGCAACTCAAAAATTTCTTTTCCGTTGATGGCTGCTTGCGTGCTCAATTTTCGTGCCCCAAGTAAAATCCCAGAAACTTTTAGTTCGTTCGGTAATTTGTAAACTGCGTATCGATGCCGAAATCCTGGTTGCGGAGCAAGGCGATGATCTCCTGCAACGCGTCCCGATCTTTTCCGCTTACCCTCACTAAGTCTCCCTGAATCGACGCATTTACTTTCTTCTTCGAATCCTTGATCACCTTTACAATCTGGCGCGCCTTTTCGATAGGAATGCCTTGCTGCATGGTGATCTTTTGTTTGACCGACCCCCCGGCTGCAGGTTCCACGGGACCGTAGGTCAGTCCTTTGAGCGAGACGCCGCGCTTCACCAGTTTTTGCTGAAAAATCTCGGTGACCGCCTTCAGTTTGTACTCGTCGACGGAATGAAGGTTGATAGCATCTTTGCCTTCGAGTTCAATGTTCGACTTCGAGTCTTTCAGATCGAACCGGGTATGAATTTCCTTCAGCGCCTGCTGCATGGCGTTCGAAACTTCCTGCAGGTCCAGCTTGCTGACGATGTCAAAAGTATTCTCTGGCATTGAGCGATTGCCCTGTCTAATAGATTACGCAGCTTACAGGAAAGATGCTCATAACAAGCTATATGGAGTTGAGCTTTTCGTGAAGCGAAAAGAAACGATAGAAATTTTTCGCCGTCTGCGTGCCGACCGTGTCGGTCGAAAGCCCGCGTAATTCGGCCACTTGGCGCGCGATTTCCTTCACAAATGTTGGTTCATTGCGTTTACCGCGGTGCGGCACCGGCGCAAGAAACGGCGAATCGGTTTCGATCAACATGCGGTCTAGCGGGGTTTGTTTTGCGGCTTCGCGAATTTGGTGAGCCTTGGGAAAAGTGACGTTCCCGGCGAAGGAAATCATGAATCCCATGTCGAGGGCTTGCGTGGCGTACGCCCAACTTCCGGTGAAGCAGTGCAGAATGCCTCCCAAACGGCTTTGCACCCAATTTTCTTGCAGCAGCCTGAGGCAATCATCCCAGGCATTGTCACTGTTGTCAGAGGGGCGGCAGTGAATTATCACCGGCAGCCCGGCAGTTTGCGCCAGTCGCAATTGCTTCAGGAAGACTCGCTGTTGCACATCCCGCGGCGAATGATCGTAAAAATAATCCAGACCAATCTCGCCCCAGGCAAGCACTTTGGGCCGCGCAGCGAGTCGCGTCATTTCTTCGAAATCGGCATCGCTGGCGAGCTTGGCTTCATGCGGATGAATTCCGATCGTCGCATAGATGAACTCATGTTCGTCGGCAAGCCGGATTGCGCAGTCGAGCGACCCTGGTCCGGTACCGCTGCCGATAGCGAGAATGGTTTCAATCCCTGCGTCCCGGGCACGCTGCAGCATAGCGGGACGATCGGCATCGAATTGCACCATTTCGAGATGCGCGTGGGAATCGACGAAGATCGGTCGTTGGTCGTTGGTCATTGGTCGTTGGCTTGTTATCCGGCAACTGCCGTACGAGTTTCAGGTGGGGACTGGACGGGTCGAAGACCCGCCCCACACGAAGGTTTCCTGCAGCCGCTTCGGAGGCCTTATTTCAGTCTCGTCCCCACAGGCACATCCTCCAGAAAGCTTGCTAGTACAGCCTTCCCACCCTCCGGTGATGCAGCAACAATCATGCCGTTCGACTCGAGTCCGCGGAGTTTTCTCGGGGCAAGATTGGCAACGATTACCACTTTTCTTCCGACCAGCAATTCGGGAACGTATGATTCAGCAATTCCGGCCACGACTTGCCGCACCTCGGTGCCAAGATCGACTTCCAGCCGCAGTAATTTATCCGCGCCCTTTACCTTCTCGGCAACTTTAACTTGTCCCACGCGCAATTCGACCTTAGCGAAATCATCGATGGTGATCTTGCCGTCAGGAACAACTGCAACCGGTTTCACCGCAGGCGTTGCCGCTGCTGCTTGTGTGGCGACAGGCGCGGTCGCGGGCTCTGCCTGGGTTGCGCTGGCAACACTTCGTTGCTGATCTTCCATCGTCTGCATCCTTTCGATTGCGGTCTTGTCGGCGCGCGGAAATACGGGCTCTACGTTACCGAGTTTGGTGCTGAGCTGCAGTTGTCCCCACTTCAAATCTGACAGCGGAAATTTGCGAATATCGCCCAGGCCCAATTGCGCCCAGATCTTTGCAGTTGCATCCGGGATGACGGGGTGGACAAGCGCAGTGACGATGCGCAGCGCCTCGGCGCTGGTATACAGAATTGTTGCCAGCCGCGATCGGCTTTCTTCACTTTGATTTTCGGCCAGCGCCCACGGCTCATTTTCGACAATATATTTGTCGACCGCGGCTACCAGGCTCCACGCGACTTCAAGAGCGCGCGAGAACTGGTACTGATCGACCAATATGCCGTACTCGGCGATCACTTTACGCGCGGTCTCAGCGATGGCGCTGTCGCCCGCTTTTTGCGAAATCGTAGCCGATGGGTACGGTACCTCGCCGCGAAAATATCGCGTAATCATAGTCAGGGTCCGGCTAGCGAGGTTGCCGAGTCCATTGGCCAGATCCGCGTTGTAGCGTTGGACTAGAGCGTCGAAAGAAAACGATCCATCCTGACCGAAGACAACTTCGCGCAGCAGGAAGTACCGCAGCGCGTCCGCACCCAGCACATCGAGAATGGTTTCCGCGCGCACAATATTTCCGCGCGACTTCGACATTTTATTTTCTTCAAACAGCAGCCAACCATGGGCCACAATGCTTTTGGGCAAAGGGAGTTCGGCAGCCATCAGGAACGCAGGCCAGTAGACACAGTGGAAGCGAACGATCTCCTTGCCGATCATATGAAGATCGGCCGGCCAGTATTTTTGAAAGGCCTCCTGAGCGCCTTTGTGCGAAGATCCGTAACCGATGGCGGTGATGTAGTTGGCGAGCGCGTCCAGCCAAACGTAGATCACGTGTTTCGGATCGTCCGGCACAGGAATGCCCCATGAAAACGTAGAGCGGCTGATGGAGAGATCGCGCAAGCCGCTACGCACGAACGACATCACCTCGTTGCGTCTGGTTTCGGGACGGATGAAATCTGGGTGCTCCGTATATAACTGCATTAGCCTGTCGGCGAAAGCTGAAAGTTTGAAGAAATAATTCTCTTCCTTGACAGTTTCCGTCGGACGGCCACATTCCGGGCAAGGCGCGCCAGGTCCGACTGCGTCCACGTAAAGTTCGTCGAAGACACAATATTGGCCAGTGTATGTACCTTTATAAATGTGCCCTTTATCGCGAATTTGGCGGAAAAGTTGCTGCACCCGCTTTTTGTGGCGATCCTCGGTGGTACGGATGAAGTCGTCGTAGGTGATCCCCATCCGGTTCCAGAGGGCTCGAAACTGAGCCGAAACTTCGTCGGTAAATTCTTGTGGAGTTTTGCCTGCAGCCTGGGCCGCGCGTTCGATTTTTTGTCCGTGCTCGTCGGTGCCAGTAAGAAAAAATGTGTCCGCACCCAACATGCGTTGCCTGCGTGCGATTGTGTCGCAAGCAATCGTAGTGTAGGCGTGGCCGATGTGTGGCCGAGCATTCACGTAGTAAATCGGCGTCGTAAGGTAGAACTTTTTGCTCATTGTGCGGTTCAAGGTGCTATGGGATCCGAAGTGCTTCTAAGATTTTCGACTGTGAACTTTCGTGCCCTCTGTGGTTGACGACTATCAGTCTCTTCCGTTTAAGTAAAGCTGCAACGCCTCCTGCATCACGCTTTTCAGCGGCACGTGCTGCTCGCTCGCGATGCGGCGGCAATCCTCATATTCCGGAGCATAGTTTGTGGTCGTGCCATTCATGCTCGCGATCTTCAGCCGTACATTTCCCCAGCGAGTTGCAACCGTCACCCATTCTCGAGTGAGCGTGCGACGTTTTTCCTCTCGCTGGCGCACACCGAGAGTCGTGGTTTCAATCAAAATGAGATCGGTCAGTCTGGAAGCGTCCTCATTCCGGCACAGAACCGTCAGCAACATGCCTGGACGATTTTTCTTCATCTGCACCGGCACGCCAAAGGCATCCAGAGCACCCTCCTCGAGCAAACGGTCCACGACGTAACCAAAAACTTGGGGATTCAAGTCGTCGATATTGGCTTCGATCACGGTAATCGTCTCTTTATCCTGAGAAAGCTGGGATAAGGCTTCGCCGACGGTAAGCCGCAGAACATTCGCATGGCCATCAAAGTCACGCGTGCCGGCGCCGTATCCGATTTTTTCGACGCTCATTTGCGGGAAAGGCGCGAATCGTTTCGCCAGCGTTTTCACGATCGCAGCCCCAGTCGGAGTAACCAGTTCGACTTGAAGGCCGGACGAATACACCGGCGCATTTTTCAACAACTCGAGCGTGGCCGGCGCCGGAACCGGCAGGGTTCCGTGGGCGCACTTAACTGTGCCTCCGCCTACATTGAGCGGCGAGCACATAATTTCATCTATGCCGAGAGCCTCGGCGCCTACCGCCGCACAAACAATGTCCACCATGGCATCGATCGCGCCGACTTCATGAAAGTGAATTTTCTCGATGTCGGTGGCGTGGACTTTCGCCTCTGCAGCGCCCAGCGCTTCGAAAATCGCTACGGCAGTAGTCTTGGCAGTGTCGCTGATCGCAGCATGTGAAATGATGTTTCGGATTTCGGTTAGTCCACGCTCGTGATCATGGTCGGTACCGTGTTCGTTTAAGTGTGATGCGGGCTCGGAGTCTATCGACGCGGATTTCGCTTTTGTAGATTTGCCTTCATGCCTCGCAGGTGCCGGGTTTTGCAATGCGTAATTATGCTCCAGCAAGGCGACCGGTTCCGCGAGCTTTGCATGTGAGTGCTCGCTGTTCTCGTGATTGTGGGTGGAGCGTTCGGGCCGTCGCGCCTTTTGTTCCCAGTAGATTTCGCGAGGCAAGTCTTTTTCGCCATGCGAAAAAACGTCGATCTTGGTCGCGCTTATACCGTTGCGCTTAACGCGAGAGATCTCCAGCCGCGCCCCAATATTCAATGCGGCGACGGTTTGTTCCAGCAATCGCGCGGGAACGCCGGCGTCGACCAAGGCGCCGAGGAACATGTCGCCGCTGATGCCGGAAAAACAATCCAGATAAGCTATTCGCATAGAATCTTGTCGTTGGTCGTTCGTCGGTGGTTGTTGGCCAACGACCTACGACCGAGGCACCAATGACCGGTTTCAACGACTGATTTTCATCATAGGGAAGCATGCACAAGCCGTCAAACCGCTATGCGGCGCGTCCTCTGCTACAATCACTTTTTTCCCCAAGCACTTCGAGGCACTCTTGTATCGTCATCTGGAACGGCGGCTCGCCCAGCAAATACGCGACTTTTTGCGCCAAAATTACGGGCTTGAGCCTCCCAGGATTGTCATCGAGCAGCCGCCGCGGGTTGAGCTGGGAGAATATGCGCTGCCACTTGCTTTTGAATTAGCCAAGCAACTACGCAAGCCACCGCGAAAAATTGCGGAAGAAATTATCGCCAGACTGGGACCGATCGACGGTTTCGAAAAGCTGGAACTGGCCGGGGCGGGCTACATTAATGCGCAGGTTGACCGAGCACAGATGGCAGCCTCGCTTGTAGCTGATGAGAAGCCGAGGATCGACGTTCCAACCGGAAAAGTACTCGTTGAGCACACCAGCATTAATCCAAACAAGGCGGCGCACATCGGGCATCTGCGCAACGCCATCCTGGGCGACACTTTCGTTCGTCTGTTGCATTTTGCGGGCAGAGAGGTCGATGTTCAGAATTACATCGACAATACCGGAGTTCAGGTCGCCGATGTGATTGTTGGCTTCTTGTATCTGGAGAAAAAGTCTCCCGCTGAAATCGAAGAACTGACTCGCCAGCCGCGCTTCGATTTCTACTGTTGGGATTTATACGCACAGGTTTCTCGCTGGTATCAAGAGGATGAAGCGAACCGCAAGGCGCGTCAGGAAGTGCTGCATGCGCTCGAAGAAGGTGGAAACGAGACAGCCGCAATTGGCGACTTGATTTCAATTGCTGTGCTGCGCCGCCATCTTGAAACCATGGACCGGTTGGACATCGAATACGACTTTCTGCCCCGCGAGAGCGAAATACTGCATCTGCATTTTTGGGACGCGGCTTTTATCAAGCTTAAGGAAGCCGGCGTACTCACGTTCGAAACCGAGGGCAAGAATAAAGGCTGCTGGGTGATGCGGCGCGGAAAAACGGTGGCCGCAAAAGATGCGGAGAACGGCGACATCGCCGAGGAAGACCAAAAAGTCATCGTGCGTTCGAACGGCACCGTCGGCTACGTTGGGAAGGACATTGCCTATCACCTTTGGAAGTTCGGATTGCTGGGGCGTGATTTCGGATATCGCAAATTCTATCGCTATCCCAATGGGCATGATTGCTGGATTTCGACCAAGGTGGGCGCGTTGGATCATCCGCATTTCGGTGATGTGGCTGAAATTTATAATGTGATCGACGCACGGCAGGCTGAAGCTCAAACCACCGTGATTGAAGCACTGCGTGGCCTTGGATACAACCAGCAGGCTGATCACTACACACATTTTTCCTATGAGATGGTCGCGCTTACGCCGCGTTGCGCCGCCGAACTGGGCTATCAGTTGTCGGACGAGGAGAAGACGCGCCCCTACATCGAAGTTTCGGGACGAAAAGGTTTCGGAGTGAAGGCCGATGACCTGATCGACACATTGATCGCTTCAGCAAAAAAAGAAGTCGATTCACGCCACCCGCAACTGAGCGAAGAAGCGCGAACGACCATCGCTACGCAGATTGCGGTGGGTGCGCTGCGCTATTTTATGTTGAAGTTCACCAAGCCTTCGGTCATTGCTTTCGACTTCAAAGAGGCGTTGAGTTTTGAAGGCGAGACCGGACCGTACGCGCAGTACGCGGTGGTTCGCGCCACAAACATTTTTCGCAAGGGCGGACTGGATGCGGAGAGTTTCTCCAGAGACATGGCCGGCCGCATCTCTACGGCTGATTTCGCTAAGTACCTGAACGGCGAGAATGGAAATGAAATCTGGGAACTGTGGCTCTCTTCATCGAAAACGTCTTACGTGATCGATCAGTGCATTTCGACCACTGAACCAGCCTATTTAGCCAAGCACGTTTTCCAGTTGGCGCAACTTTTCAATGCTTTCTACCACCGGTATCCCATTCTTGCGGAATCCGATGAGAGCCGGAAAAGATTTTTGCTCGCTACCGTCGCGGTGGTTCGCCGCGAGTTAATCCGGGCGATCGCGGTAATGGGAATCAGCGTTCCATCAGCAATGTGAGTTTGGAACTGGCAATCGGAAACTCTTAGCTCTTGCCTCGCCCCGCGATCATCATGCCCGCCCCCACCACCACCAATACCACACTGAGGGCTGGAGCGACCCGATCGTCGTGATGGGTCGTCACTCCAACCTGGAGGTCGCCTGCGCTGACACCGTGGTGTTCCGAATGCGGCACGGGCACGAAAAAAGAAACGATTCCGAGAACCAAGACCACCAGGCCGATCCCAAAAAGCGCTCTCATAAGGTCTCCGGTGTGCGCAAGCGGGTGTATGCGTTCACCAGTCAGCGCAACTTCAGATGCCGGACGACTTAAAGAGGCTGCCTAGATTTCGGATTTCTGTAGTTGATTAGCCCGCGAATCCCCTGGCAAACTCCACCAAGCTTCTGACGGCGATCCCTGACGGTCCCTTGGCTATCCACGGTTTATTCTCTTCCATCCACGCGGTACCCGCGATGTCGAGGTGCAGCCAGGGAGTGTCTTCGGCAAATTCTTTCAGGAACATGGCCGCATTTATGGCGCCTCCCCATCGACCGCCTGAGTTGACAATGTCGGCGATATTCGAGCGAATATTCTCTTTGTATTCGTCGTCCACCGGAAGCCGCCAAAACTTTTCCCCCGCTTTTTGTGCGGCGCGGTCGAATCGTTCGTACATCTTTTCGTCGTTGGCAAAAACTCCGGCGTTAACATAACCGAGTGCCACTACCACCGCTCCGGTGAGCGTCGCAGCATCAATCAGATGAGTGCACCCGAGTTGGCGCGCGTAGCAGAGGCCGTCGGCGAGGATCAGCCGGCCCTCCGCATCGGTATTGATAATCTCGATCGATTTGCCCGACATCGCGATCTGGATATCGCCGGGCTTCTGCGCTTTACCGGAAGGCATATTCTCAGTTGCGCAGATAATCGCGATGACGCGGCTTTTCGGCTTGAGCAGCGCGATGGCCCGCATAGCGCCAATCATCGCGGCGGCGCCGGCCATGTCGTATTTCATCTTTTCCATGCCATCGGCCGGTTTTATGGAGATGCCGCCGGTATCAAAGGTGACGCCCTTTCCTACCAAGCCGAGCACCGGAGTCGCGGGCGCGTCGGCCGGTTCATACCTTAATACGATCAAAGCTGGAGGTTCGTCGGAGCCTTGAGCGACACCCCAAAATGCGCCCATCTTCAATGCTTTTAGTTTCTCGGGCCCGTAGACTTCGACTTTCAATCCCGTTTCCTGCGCCATTTTGCGGGCGCGGTTCGCAAGTATGGTTGGGGTCATGCGGTTGCTGGGCTCGTTCACCAGATCGCGAGTGAAATTCTGCGATTCGCCGATGATGCGGGCTTCATCCATGGCCTTCTGCAGTTTGGATTGATCGCCACTGGCAATCACAGTTATCAAGTCGACCTTTTGATCTTTGCGGTCGCTCTTGTAGGTATCGGGGTCGAAATCACCGACGAATGCTCCCTCTACGAGGGCGCTTACGGCTTGGTCGGTCGGGATACTATCGGGCGTCAAAAAAGCGAAGGAGCGAATACCCCGCGGTTTGAGATAACGGACCGCCGCGCCGGCGAGTTTCCGTAACTCTGAAGCAGTGAAATTCTTTGCCTTGCCCCCAGCCAATAGCAGCAGGCGCTTCGCTTTTACTTTCGCTGGGCGATGGAGCAACGTGGTTTCAAAGATTTTTCCCGTAACTTCACCAGTGGACATCAGTTCGGTGCTGACGGCCTTAATGGCGCTATCGCTGCTCCCGACGCTGAGTTCACTTTTGTCTTTTGAGCCGTGATCCAAAACCACCACGGCCAGGCATTCGGTTTCGACTTCGGAAGGGCTAGCAAAAGAAAGGTTTGTCTTCATAATTTATGTCATTCCAGTATCGTCGGCGGACGGCCAAAAGTGCAAGCCCGCGATTCTCAAGACCTCCTGACAGTGAGCTCTAGAACCCGGCGTTCTTTTTTGCTTGGCCAGCATCTTATAACTAGAGCGTTAAGACTGGCTGATAGCTCAAGCAGGTCTTACGGTCTGAAAGGAAAAACTATGAAGAAACGTTTCCTGATGGTTGAGAGCCTCATCGCAATCGCTGTGCTTATGGCTGGCGTGCAAGCGGCAACTGCTCAGCAGTCCCCATCGGCGGCGGACATTACTGCGAATTTGGTAGTCACCGTGGAAGCTCGCCACGGTTCCAACATCCCTGATATTCAACGCGACGACGTGATGATTTACGAAGGCCGCGATCGGGACAGAGTTACCGCCTGGATGCCGCTGCAGGGGGATCACGCGGGCCTGGAGTTTTTCATTCTGCTCGATGATTCGGCGAGCGTGAGCCTGGGTTCACAGTTGGAAGATCTACGTCAGTTTATCAACGCACAACCTTCGACCACAAAGATCGGTGTCGCATACATGCAGAATGGGACGGCACAAGTCGTGCAAAATCTTACCAGCGATCATGCGGCGGCGGCCAAAGCCTTGCGCCTTCCCATGGGAAACCCGGGCGCATCGGCGAGCCCGTATTTTTCGCTGGGCGATTTAATCAAACGCTGGCCTCCAAGCAATGAGCGCCACGAGGTTTTGATGATCACCGACGGCATCGACCGATACTGGGGCAGCGGTCCGGACAATGCTTATGTCGACGAGGTGATCCAGCAAGCTCAGCGCGCCAGCGTCATGGTTTATAGCATCTACACTCCGGGCGTGGGACACTACGGCCACAGCTTTTGGCGAACCTACTGGGGTCAGAATTATCTCTCTCAGCTTTCCGACGAGACCGGTGCCGAGAGTTATTACCTGATCGGCTCCGCTCCTCCAGTTACGTTCGCACCTTATCTTGAGGACATAACGCGCAAGGTAAACCATCAGTACCTGGTGACTTTCGTCCCCAAGCCGGAAAAAAAGGCGGGAATGCGTAAAATTAAAGTTCAGACCGAGGTGCCGAATGCCGAATTGATCAGTGCCGACAAGGTCTGGGTTCCGGCTGCACCAGAATAAGACCTGGCATCCGCGATTCAGTTGCTTGCTTGAGCGTACCGGCGGAAGAAACTGTCCTGCTTCCATTGCGGCCTCTGCGGACTCTGCGCCACATCGATCATGAGTCCGCGAACTACTTCTTCGTAGAGCGCAGCTGCCGCGAGATCCACCGGCTGATTCAAGTCGTCGGAGGGCGCGTGATAGCGCTGGGTCAGCCAATCCTTGAGTATCTTCTGTTCGGGAGAACCGGGCGCGGCGCCCACTCCCATCGCCAGCGCGGGAATCCCGTGGCGGATGAAATTATATTGATCGCTGCGAATGAAAATGTTTCGCTGCGGCTCCAGATCGGCTTGCACAGTGATGCCGTGCGACTCAGCTACCTGACGCGCCATATCACCAAGGTCAGATTCTGCCAGACCATAGACGGTGAGGATCTTTAGCGGAACGATCGGAAGAAACATGTCGACGTTGATGTCGGCCACCATCGATTTCGGGTCGACGGTAGGATGCGCGGCGAAATACTTCGAACCCAGCAGACCCTTTTCTTCTCCGGTCACGAACAGAAAAAGAATTGAACGCTTGAGTTTCTCCGGCGATTTTTTCAGTGACGCTGCGACGTCCAGCAGTAAAGCGCTTCCTGAAGCATTGTCCATGGCGCCGTTGTAGATGCTATCTCCATTGATAGGCGCGCCAATGCCAAGATGATCGATATGCGCGGAGAGCACTACACATTCATTCTTCAAGTCGGGATCATTTCCCGGCAGTTTTGCGACTACGTTAGCCGACTCCAGATTCTTCTTCTCAAGCGCTGCCTTCACCTTTATAGAAGCAGAAAGCGGGAATCGCGGAAGTTGCTTTCGCTCCTTCGCGATGGTTACCAGTTCCTCGAAAGTATGGCCCGAGCCCTCGAAAAGCTTGCCCGCACTTGCCGGATTGAAATAGAGAACAAGCTTCTCGCCTTCGGTCTCGTTGAATTCCGGATCGGCTAAGCTCATGCTCGGATGCGTGCGGTTCACCGACATACGAGACCACGGAATGTCCATGGATGCAGGATTGGCTACGGTAATCACTCCGACTACGCCTGCAGCGCGCAGAGTCTTCCAGCGTTCTGCGGCGGTTTGGTAGTGCGAGGCCAGAGGACCTGGAATGTCGGCGGGTGAACCGTTCAAAATCACCGCAACTTTGCCATTCAGATCGAGGCCGGCCAGATCATCGTAATTCTTCTCAGGAATGCTCAATCCGTATCCGACGAATACCATCGGCGCTTCTAGCTCGGGTGCAAGATCGAATCGCGTGCTGAAAAAAGCATCCTCACCAAGAACAAGGGGCTCGACTTTTCCATCGCGCACCAGCGCCAGGCTTGACTCCTTTTCGACGATCTCACGAGACTGAAATTTGATTCGCTGATAATATCCGTCGCTTCCAGCAGGCTGAAGTCCTGCCTGCTTCAACTGCTCGACGATGTAAGCCTCGGCTCTCTGCAATCCGGCACTGCCGGTCTCGCGACCTTCCATGTTGTCGTCGGCAAGAACTTTGACATAATCCCACCAAGTCTTGCCATTGAAGTGCGTAGGCGATCCCGATTGGGAAAACGCACAGACCGCAACTAACAAAATCGCCGCAGACAGAATCTTTCTCAGCATCGGATTATCTCCTTAATCTCACCAGACCCTGCATTGATTGGCCCGTACCATCGGCGTGCCTTTCTTGCAGGAAAAAGCTTCCTGAAATTCAGGCATGTTGGAAACGACATTATTCACACGGTATTTCGGAATCGAGTGCGGATTAGTCAGCACAATCGTTCGCATCAGTTCAGGACGATACTGCTGACACCATGAGTTGGCGTAGGACAGGAAGAACTTTTGCCGCGGCGTCCAGCCATCGGCTTCTTTTGTGTCTACCGACTTATTTTCCACCTCAAGTTTATTGCTCAGCGCCATCAATGCCAGCCGCAGCCCGCCGTTGTCGGCCGTGTCTTCGCCCTGGGTCAGGTGACCGTTCTGCTTAACCCCAGCCTCGGGGATCTCTTGCGTGTATTCGTCGGCTATGCACTCGCCCCGCTGTTCGTAAGCCTTCGCGTCCGCTGGCGTCCACCAGTCGCGCAGATTTCCCTGGGCGTCAAACTTGCGGCCTTCATCGTCGAAGCCGTGGGTAATCTCGTGCCCCATGACCATGCCAATTGCGCCGTAGTTCACCGCATCTTCCATCTTCTCCTCGAAAAATGGAGGTTGCAGAATCCCGGCAGGAAAGTTGATGGTGTTCAACTGTGAACTGTAATACGCATTGATGGTCGGAGGGGTCATGCCCCACTCAGCGCGGTCGACAGGCTTACCAATCTTATTGACCTGGCGATGAAATTCGAAGGTCGTCGCCTGATGAACGTTTTCCAGATAACTACCGCGGACGATTTTCACCGAAGAGTAATCGCGCCAGTGATCTGGATATCCGATCTTGTCTTCGATGGCGTGGAGCTTGATCTTTGCCTGCTCCTTCGTCGCTGGCTGCATCCAGTCAAGGTTAGCTATGTCCTGGTCCAGCGCGTGTTCAATGTCGTGTATCAATGCGACGGTACGTTGTTTATTTTCCGGCGGAAACGCGACGGCTACGTAGGCCTGTCCGAGGGCCATGCCGAGGTCACGGTCGGCCGCGCGTACGCAACGCCGCCAGCGCGGTAATTGCTGTTTTGCGCCGAGCAAGGTGTGGGAATAAAAATTCCAATTTTCGTCCACAAAAGCCTTGCTCAAATACGGCGACGAGCCGTGGACCAAATGCCAGCGCAAATACACTTTCCAATCGTCCACCGAATGCTGCTGGATTACCGTCTCAAGGCTGCGAAAAAATGCTGGTGACGACACAATATAGTGTGGCGCAGACGCCGGAGCCGCGACCACCTCGACGTAGTGCTTCCAGTCGAACGAAGGAGTGAGCGCCTGCACTTCCGCGAAACTCATCTTGTTATTCAAATTCTTGGGATCACGACGCGCGACGTTATCCATCTGCGCTTGCGCCATGGCGGTTTCTATGGTCATGATCGTTTTCGCGTCGGCCTCGGCCTGTTGTGCGCTTTCTCCCGCCAGCGCCAACATCTTGCTGATGTGGGCTTCGTAGGCGATGCGAATCTCTTTTGATTTGGCGTCGTCCTTTACATAAAAATCTCGATTTGGCAAGCCAATGCCACCCTGATCAACACTGGCGACGACTTTGGTTGCGTCATCAAAGTCCTGTTGTTGGCCGAAGCCGAGGAGCGCAGCGTCTGTCTGGTTGTCATTGCCGTCCCAAGCCGCGGGAATGTCTTCGTGAAGACGCGCAACTTGCTCGGCAAGTTGAGATTTGTTTTGCATGTGACTAATGCGGTCCAGGCCAGCTTTCAGATCGCGGGTTCCGGCGGCTTCAATTCCCGATTCATCCATGCAAGCGGCCCAGTAGTCGCCAATCTTCTGTTCATAGTCGGTGCGATTATTGGTTCCCGACGCCGCTTTTTCCATGGCTTCCCGCAAAATATTTTCGTTCCAGTACCGCAAGCCGCTACCCGTACCCCAGGACACTTGGTCCGCGGGGATGGGGTTCGCAGCGTTCCATTTACTGCATGCGTATTGATAAAAATCCTGGCATGGGTCGAGCGTCTTATCGACCAGATTGAGATCGAAGTGCGAAAGCGCAGGAGTGCTGGACGAAGAGTTCTGGCCATAGGCGCGAGCGTGTATGACGCTGAAGCAGAGTACTGCGGTTAGAATCGCGGATAATGCAGTGCGCATTGTTATCTCCAAGGTTGAAAAATGAAAATGGCATCAGCGGCGTTAAACCGCAAATCGATTTGGTCCGAGGTCTATACAAGGCAGGTAACGGCTGCGAAAAAGAGTTTACCGCAGTTTCGCATCGTGCGCTCAAAACCGGGGAACCCGAACAGATTTCAGAGGTAACTCGGAAGATAACAAACCGTCGTGATGATTTTGTGCAGAAAAACAAATAGGAGCTTGGCCTCTCGGCACAAGCTCCTATTGCGGTTGATATCGCGCCTTTAGCTAGTCGGGCTGATGTCAGAAATGTGAATCATGCTGGTGCTGCTGTCGAGGTTGCCGTTTACTTTTACTTGCTGGCCTACGAACTGCTTGGCTTTGTCCTGGTCATCCAATTGATAGGCTCCATCGGTCGTCTTCAAAACGTACTTGCCACCGGCCTTCACAACGGTCCCGGTAAAAGACGAGCCCACTGCATTTTGCATTCCCTGGCTATTTTGCATGGAAGTAGACGAATCCGGGGATTGCGCGCTCGGCTGCGTTCCTTGCTGTTCTGGGCTGGTCTGTTGCCCGTTCTGCACCGCCGAACTTGATTGCGAATTCGATGGGGCTGACTGATCTTGCTGAGCGAAGCTCATCGCCGAAAGGGTCATGGCCAGCGCCGCGGTGGCCATTGCTATCATAAACTTCTTCATTTTTGGCTCCTCCGTATTTGAGTAAATTCGTGCGGCCTATAGACAGCAAGTGCGGGGCCAAATGCGTCTGCATGCAATCGCACGCAGATAGCCACACGTACAGATGGCGCGCCCATGTACGCTAGAGGTTTTTTCCAAAACAAATGAAAGTTATTCGTACAAGGAAGACTGTAGCTGGGCCTTAGGCTTAGCCGAATCCACCACGCGGCTCAAAGCAGTCTTCAAGTCATCCGGCTTGAAACCGAAGGGACCTGGCTTGCTCTTGTACGCGATGCGGCCTTTGGCATCGATCAGGTAAAGACGATCAGGCCAACCGGTGTAGGCCTGCTCGGTAGAGTTGCCGAACTCGTCCAGCACCGCGGGAATTTTTATTCCTAACTTTCGCACGCACGCTCCGGCTACCAGCGCGCGTTCCTCCTCGCTTTTCGGACTGACAAACACAACATTGTCTTTGATGTTGCTCTGCATCTGCCAGACATCACTCGGATGTGCCTCAGAGATGTATACGACGAGGAATGCGACCTTGCTTTGGTACTGTTCGTAAAGTTTGTTGAGGGCGGGAACCTCCCGCCGAAACGGTGGTCAAGTGTAGCTTCCAAAAACCAGAACTACTGGCTGTCCTTGCGCGGTTAGCGAGGACAATTTTATCTGTGAGCTTTTGTCCAGATTCGTTAGCGAAAAGTCAGGCGCGGGATCGCCGACTTGTAGACTGCCCGCGCGGGCGTGAGTCCACAACGTTTCAAATGGAAGGATGATGAACGCGACCGGTCCTGGCACCTTGGCCATGACTCTGGCAAATGCGTCAGGTGACTGTCGCATAATCACGAATAATGAAGCGCAGGCAATTGTCCACAATAATGCTAGCACTCCGAATATCGAGAACAATACACGGCGCGCAGATTTGCGTTTCGTGCTTTTCGTGTCCAACGAAGTGGTTTCTGACAGCGTCATTTGAAATTACGGCTCCCTCGGAATCGCGCGATTGGAAAAGTTTAACTTGATTTGTCCATCTTGGCGCTTGTTTCTGCGACCCACTCGCCTGCTTCTCTTGTCCCTAACGCTCCGCCTAGATCCTGCGTAGTACGTTTTTCGCGCACCGCCTGAAGCACAGCTGCTTCGATCCGGTTTGCTGGTTCCGTTAAGCCGAGGTGGCCGAGCATCATGGCTGCAGTTAGGATGGCGCCGAACGGATTGGCGATGTTCTTCCCTGCAATGGGTGGCGCGGAACCGTGCACAGGTTCGAACATCGAAGTTTTTCCCGGATAAATATTTCCGCTGGCGGCCATTCCCAATCCGCCCTGCAAGCCAGCCGCGAGGTCCGTGATGATGTCGCCGAACATGTTGTTGGTGACGATAATGTCGAACTGGCGAGGGTCACGGACCATCTGCATACAGAGCGCGTCGACATACATGTGTTGGATATTTATCTGCGGATATTCGCCGCTCACTTCTTTAAACACACGTTGCCAAAGGCCGCCAGCGTGGGTCATGGCATTTGATTTGTCGCACATGAGGACGCGCTTGCGTGGAGTACCGTCGGATTTCGGATGGCGTTCGGCGTACTCAAAGGCATAGCGGATTATTCGTTCCACGCCTTTGCGGGTATTGATATCCTCTTGTACCGCAATCTCGTCGGGCGCGCCCTGTTTGAAAACGCCTCCGGCATCGGTGTAAACGCCCTCGGTATTTTCGCGGACTACGACGAAGTCGATGTGCTTGGGTTCGACGCCTTTCAGCGGGCAGAGCGCGGCATCCAGCAGGCGCACCGGGCGCACATTGGCATACAAATCCATTTTGAAGCGCATGCCCAGCAGGATTTCTTTCGCATGAATGTTCGAGGCAACGCGCGGATCGCCAAAAGCGCCGACCAGAATGGCATCGAAATCGCGTCCCAACATGGCGAAACCGTCAGGAGGAACAGTAACACCATCGGCCAGATAACGATCGGCGCCCCAATCAAAATGTGATAGTTCGACGTCCGCGCCAGAAGCAGCAATGACATTGATAGCTTCTGGAATTACTTCTTTACCAATTCCGTCGCCAGGAATGACGGCAATGCGTTTTTTCGGGCTCACCGCAGGAAGGTAACACAGTCGTGCAAAGTTAGTCAGAAACTTTGCAAGGAAAGTGTTTGTTTAGCCAAAGCTAAGTCCGGAGAGCCGGTGAAGGTTTCCGGACTCGGCTTTGACCTATCTGACGAGCGGGTTTGGAAAAACAGCGACACTAGTTACTTACTATCGCCATTCTGATTCTTGCCCGCCGCGAGTGTCTGCTGGCTCTGCGCTTGTCCTTGAACTTGCGCTTGCGCCTGGGGGCTCAACGTCACTTTGTCCTGTGGGACCGACGATGTTTGTGGGGCTTGACTCTGTCGCGGAGCGGCTTTCGCCGCCGCTTCATTCTGTTCTGCAGGTGTACTTTTAACTGGACTCGTTTGCATCTTTACCTCCCCTTCGCTAATCCTATCGACTGGGCGACCAGAAACTTTAGGTCGTGCCTATGCCGATGTGCGCACGCGCGAGGGAAACTGTAAATGGGCCTAAAGTGAAGAATCTAAATGGATCAACGAGGCCAACGGCAATGCCTGATTCACTTCCCTCCTTGTATAATCAAAGGTACCCATGGTCACCAGCATCATTCCAGAAACCGTTCCAACTCCCGACCTCACCAAGGTTCACCATGAATTCCGGGAATTGCTTTCGGCCTGCGGTGTTTACGACTTGAGCTCAAGGGTGAAAATTTCACTTACGGGCAGTGATCGCGTGCGCTGGCTGAATGGTATGGTAACGAATAATATCCGCGACCTGGCCACGGGACGCGGCGTTTATGCTTTTCTGCTGAATCCGCAAGGACGCATTCTGGGCGACCTCTACGCTTATAACCGCGGCGATTCAATTACCGTCGACACTGATCAGGCACAATCGGAAAAATTACTGGCTACCTTCGACCACTACATCATCATGGACGACGTAGAGGTTTCGAAACTCGGCCAACTGACGGCGATTGGGATCGCAGGGCCTAAGGCAAGACAGGCGTTGCAAACGGCAGGGTTCGAGATTCCAGAACTTGAAGCGCTGCAATCTGCGGAGACGAACTGGCGAAATAATCCAGTAACGGTAGCCCGCGGTGACAATCCGAGCGTGGAAACTTACGAAGTGTGGCTGGCCAGTGACAAGGTGACGGCTGTGCGCGATGCACTCGTACAAGCTGGGGCCAAACCCGTCAGCGCAAATGCGATGGAACTTCTGCGAGTTGCAGCGGGAATTCCGCGCTATGGGCAGGACATCCGCGAACGTGATTTGCCACAGGAGACTGAGCAGCAGCGCGCTTTGAATTTCAGCAAAGGGTGTTACGTCGGACAGGAAATCGTGGAGCGTATTCGCTCCCGGGGCGCCGTGCATCGCATGTTCACGGGGTTTGACGTTCAAGGCGAGTTGCCCGCTTTGGGCACAAAGATTCAGTCTGACGGCAGAGATGTGGGTGAAATCACCACCACCGCTTCCCTGCCCGTTGCCGGCGGCGAGCGGCGTGTAGCGCTCGGATATATCAGGCGCGAAATCGGAACTCCGGCCAAGCAACTTCAGCTGGACAACACTCAGATATCGGTAGCGACGCTGCCGTTTTCAACAATATTCAAACGCGAAAACCTGTAACTAATTGAAGGAACAATTTATGCCAGAAAAGAAGCAGGAAAGTTTTACCGTCACTGACCGGCGCTTGTTTACCGCCGAAGGCGATATTCGCGACGAAGTTCCGCAGGAAGAAGTTTCGACTTCAACCGTCGCTCCTAAGCCCGAGGCTCCGCAAAATATTGCTCCGCCTTCGCCGGAAGGCGAAGCTCCTCCCCCGCCGACAGCTGCTGAGCAGAAAGAACAGGCGGACGCATATCGCAAATCTGCAAAGGATCTTGACGCGCGAGTCGAGCTTAGCGGTCATTCCACGAAAGATTTGGAAATCACCTTCGAGCGCTTCATGGCTTCGCTCTATATGTCCGCGATGATGCAGCTCGGACTGATGCATGAACAAGGCGGCCAGCCGCGAGTTGATTTGATCGGAGCCCGTCAGACCATTGACACGCTTAGTTTGCTGTCGGAAAAAACCAAAGGCAACCTCACCAGCCCCGAGGAGAACTTTTTGCAGAACGTTCTCTACGAACTTCGCATGGCGTATGTCGAAGTAACTAATGCACTGGCTCGCCCGCCGCAAACTCAGGCCCCGACTGCAGCGAAACGATGAAGGCCACGCTCACGGTGCTGGGCAGCGGCACTTCGATGGGAGTTCCGACCATCGGATGCGACTGCGCCGTGTGCCACTCGCATGATCCGCACGACCGCCGTACCCGGCCATCCATTTTGGTGGAGTACGGCGGCAAAAGCGTGCTCATTGATTCCACTCCTGATTTCCGCGAACAAGCCATTCGCGAGCACATTCGCCATATTGACGCCGTGCTTTACACCCACAGCCACGCCGACCATATTCTCGGATTGGACGATCTTCGTCCGCTTAGCTATCGCCACAAACCCAACAAGCTACCGCTGTATGCGCGGCCGGCAGCGGCTGATTTCATCCGCAACACGTTTCGCTACATTTTCGACGCGGACTATAAATTCGGTGGTTTGGCGCAAGTCGAACTGAAATCATTTAGTGGACCGGTCGAACTCTTCGGCGCGCGCTTTGATCCCATCCCGGTAATCCATGGCGAAGCGGAAATTGATGGCTTTCGTTTTGGCAGTGCCGCTTATTTGACAGATCACAGCAGCATCCCAGAGTCATCGTTGGCAAAACTGCAGAATCTCGACATTCTTTTTCTGGATGCGTTACGCCATGTTCCACATCCGACACACTCGACGGTCGAGAATTCGCTGCGCATTGTGGAACGGCTCAAACCGAAGCGAGCTTTTTTTACTCATATTTGTCACGACTTGCCGCATGAGGCAACCAATGCAGCGCTGCCAGCAAACGTGCAGCTTTCTTACGACGGCATGAAGCTGGAGTTTGAGATTTAGATTCATGTGGCGCGGGCGCCCTCGCCCGCGAAGTTGCGGAACATTCGGATGTTTTAGTGGTTGAACCGTTGCGGGCGAGGGCGCCCGCACCACACAAACAATCAATGGAAGTTTTTCATAAACTCGAAGAAGTGCCGGCCGGATTCGGGCCCACCCTCCTGAGTGTAGGGAACTTTGACGGAGTCCACCGCGCGCATACGCGAGTGCTGGCCAATATCGTGCCGCGCGCGCGGGAGCAAGGATTTAAGTCACTGGCTCTGACTTTCGAGCCGCATCCCATGCGAATCCTGAGGCCCGACGCCGGACTGAATCTGCTCACGCCGACTGCGGAGAAACTGCGTCTGCTCGCAGCCACTGGCCTGGACGCCGTTCTGCTGCTCCCTTTTACCCGCGATCTTTCTCTTATGCCGCCGCTAGCTTTTGCTCAGGACATCCTGAAAAAAGCTTTGCAAGCGCGCGAGGTACACGAAGGCTTCAATTTTCATTTCGGCAATAAAGCCGCCGGCGACATTAGCATGCTCAAGGAATTCGGCCGCGAGATGGGTTTCGACGTAAGAGTTTATCCCGAGTTGCGGCTGCGAGGAGAGCCTGTTTCGAGCACGCAGATTCGCAAACTGCTGACCCAGGGAAAGGCAAGCAAGGCACGGCATTTACTGGCGCGTCCGTTCAGTATTTTGTCGACCGCAGGTCGCGGCCGCGGGTACGGCTCGAAGTATACGGTCCCCACCATCAACCTCAGCCGCTATGAAGAGCTGATCCCCAAGGACGGCGTTTACATTACTCGAACTCGCGTGGGCGATGAATGTTTCGACTCAGTAACCAACGTCGGAAACCGTCCCACATTCGGGACCGAGTCGTTTGCCATAGAAACCCATCTGCTCAACTTCCATCCCATCGAACTGAATCCGGAAACAGAAGTCGAAATCCATTTTCTGCAGAGGCTGCGCGACGAAATCAAATTCCCCTCGGTGGAAAGCTTGCGTGAACAGATTAGCAAGGACGTAAAAAAGGCTCGACGCTATTTTCAGCTGCTGCGACTGAGAGATCGAACGGCGTGAGTCAATTCTCCGCTCTACGCCGCAACTCCGGGACGTACTCCTCGACTCTGCCTTTTTCCAGCAGATAAACTCCGGGCCCCTGCTGCCCTCGCACGGTGCGGCAGAATTCTGCGACGAAGAAACCAGCACTAAGCGCTTCGGTGAAAGCCCAGCGGGTTTGCATCCGCCATTCTCTGGCCAGAACTGGATCATTTCGCTGCACGTCCCCGATGTCGCTCGGAATCTCGATCGCAATTCGTTGGCGCCCGGTTGCTGCAGCCAAATCAGTACGAACTGGTTTGCCATCGCCGTTGAATCGAATTAACGGATTCACCGTGGAAAGCGCATCCATCGTAGCGGCACGGCTGTCTTTGCCCAGAACCCTTTCTTGTACTCGGCGGCTGGTCAGAGGCCACGTCACCCACAGACGATCGGTGCTGTTGCGGTGCAGGACGCTGGAGGTTTCCGGACCATAGAAGTCCACTTTGTACCTTTCAGACACGACTCCCAGCTTGGCGAAATTCAAATGTGCGTTCCTGCTTTGCAACGGATCGAAAGTCCAGGTCATTTCATTGATCCGCAAGCCGTTTGTTATGGATTCGTTTGTCCGAGGCTCGCGAACATCGGAGGCGCGATTGTCTTGGTTTCTACCGTCATCGATACGCAAAGCCAGCACCCGCTCGCGCTGAGCCAGTTTAAGCCGGTAGCCCAAACGCGAATTGCGGTACGGCTCGCGAACCGCCAGCATGTGAGAGTGCACAATTAGCTGCCCACGCTCCATGCCCAGGAATCCGAAGGCAAATCCCGCCAGCTTCGCTCCATCGAAAGCTCCAACCCAAATGCTTCCGGCCTCCTTGGTGGCGATAGCCAAGGTCATCGGCGTGGTGTCAAGGTCGGACAGTCCCCAGACTTCGCGTTCAACTTCTTCCGCCTGTTTCAAATCATCGAGACTCTGCAGATTCCTGATCTTGACCGCCGAATTGGAATTGAGTTCAACCATTGGGAGACTTAACGTGGAGTCGGAACTATACGCGAGAAGAGACGCCAATCGCCAGTCCCGAGAAAGCCGAGCCGCGATAAACAGCCTTCCCCCCTGTCCCAAAACGTAAAGAGCGGGTCAACCAAGGTAATTTTTTGTAAATATTCCAAGTGCTTCTTTTATTTGACGATAAAATCAATGTTGCACGGCAAAAAGGCGACGGTCCGCCGCTCTCCTGTCGCAATATTCCGCAACCGAGTTGGAATTCACGCGTCCAAACGTTGAGGTACAAGCACGATTACAATATGGGAATTCATTCTTTTGTCTGGGAAAGAGGTCCGCAATGACAACCGCTTCCGGTCGGCCGGAGGCCGCACAGATGGCACGATGTTCGGCGTCGCTGCAAGCGCATGTCAAGTCAGCCCGCAGATTTTTTGCGCTCGGTAACTCATTAATACTATTAGTTTTTCTGCTGAGCGTAATCGCGACAGGCTGTGCTGGCGGCGATCCTAAGCCGAACTCCGCGCGGGCGAACGTCGCGCAAGTGGTTCCGGTGTCGGTCGCGACCGCCGAGCGCCGTGATATGCCTTACTACCTCACCGGGCTGGGATCGGTGACGGCGTACTACACGGTCAGCGTCAAGAGCCGCGTTGATGGCCAGCTCATGCAAGTAAATTTCCAGGAAGGCCAGACGGTTAAGCAGGGCGATCTTCTTGCCGTGATCGATCCGCGGCCTTATCAAGTAGCGCTTGAGCAGGCTCAAGCCACCCAATTCCGGGATCAGGCATTGCTGCGCGATGCCAAGCTGAACTATGAACGTTTCAAAGGCCTGTTGCAGAGTTCTGGCGCCATGTCGCAGCAACAAGTCGATACCCAGCAGGCCACGGTTGATCAGTTGGATGGAACGGTCCGCAATGACCAAGCCGCCATCGATAGCGCCAAGCTGAATCTAGTGTATTGCCACATCACTGCTCCAGTCACCGGGCGCATTGGCCTGCGGCTGGTCGATCCGGGAAACATTGTTCACGCCACCGACACCAATGCGATGTTCGTGATTACGCAACTTCAGCCCATTGCGGTTCTCTTCACACTGCCCGAAGACAATCTTCAGGTGGTGTCGCGGCGAATGGCGAAGGGGACGCT
>DASYOD010000125.1:0-8435 GCA_036008085.1 Terriglobales bacterium | reverse complement strand
GCGCTACAAGTTCATTCATGGAGACATTGGCGATCGGAAACTAATTGGCAATCTGCTGGCGCAGCGCCGTCCGCGCGCCATCGTGCACTTTGCGGCAGAGAGCCACGTAGATCGCTCTATCCATGGGCCAGATGATTTTGTGCGCACTAATGTGAATGGCACATTCAGCTTGCTCGAGGAAGCGCGCGCCTATTGGACGGAGTTGGCTCAGGAGGAAAAAGCAAAGTTTCGCTTTCTGCACGTTTCGACCGACGAGGTCTACGGCTCGCTCGGCCCTAAAGACTCCGCTTTTTCGGAGACCACGCCGTACTCGCCCAACAGCCCATACTCGGCTACCAAGGCGGCTTCTGACCACCTGGTCCGCGCCTACCATCACACCTATGGCATGCCGGTGCTGACTACCAACTGTTCAAACAACTATGGTCCGTACCAATTTCCCGAAAAACTGATTCCGCTAACCATCTTGAATGCGATGAACGGCAAAGCAATCCCAGTCTACGGTGACGGCCAGAATGTTCGCGATTGGTTATTTGTTGCGGATCACTGTGATGCTATCCGCACCGTGCTTGCCCGCGGAAAAGTCGGCCAGACCTACAACGTCGGCGGACGTAACGAAAAGCCAAATCTTGCGATCGTGCACGCCATCTGCTCGATTCTCGATGAACTGCGCCCTGCGGATGCGATTGTTCCGCACAGCAAACTGATTACCTACGTCCAGGATCGGCCTGGCCACGACCGCCGTTATGCCATGGACACGCGCAAGATTGAGCGAGAACTGAATTGGCAACCGAAGGAGACCTTCGAAAGCGGAATCCGCAAAACGGTGGAGTGGTATCTCGCCAATGACGCATGGATTCGAGAAGTAACCTCCGGACATTATCGCGAGTGGATCGCGACCCAATATTCTGTGTGAGCGTCAAAGCGCGTATAAGAAAATATTAATGCCAAGCGAAAACCCCACGAGAACTTGCGAATACAAAGGAATCATTCTGGCAGGCGGATCAGGCACGCGGCTTTATCCCGTAACCCATGCGGTTTGCAAAAGCCTGTTGCCGATTTACGACAAGCCGATGATCTACTACCCGCTCTCCACGCTGATGCTAGCGGGAATACGCGACATTCTCTTGATTTCCACGCCTGAAGACGTTCCACGGTTCCAGCACTTTTTGGGCGATGGATCGCGCTTCGGTGTGAACTTTCAATATGTAGTGCAACCGCGTCCGGAAGGCATCGCGCAGGCGTTTATTGTTGGCAAAGATTTTATCGCTTCTGCTTGTTGTGCTTTGGTACTCGGCGATAACATCTTTTATGGGCATGATCTGGTGAAGTGCGTCCAGGAAGCGGTTGCAAAGACAACGGGTGCGCGCATATTCGCATATCCCGTGCAAGATCCCGAACGTTATGGGGTGGTGGAATTTGATTCCGCGGGCAGAGCCCTTAGCCTGGAAGAAAAGCCAAAGACGCCAAAATCGCGCTACGCCGTTACAGGACTTTATTTTTACGATAACCAAGTTGTGGAAATCGCGAAAGCTTTAAAGCCTTCGGCGCGCGGAGAACTCGAGATCACCGACGTCAACAAACAATACATGAAACAGAAACAACTGGATGTCGTGGTGATGGGTCGAGGCATGGCCTGGCTGGACACTGGCACTCATGAGTCTATGCTGGAGGCGTCTTTGTTTATTCAAACCATAGAAACTCGTCAGGGGTTAATGGTTTCGTGTCCCGAAGAAATTGCCTATCGTCTGGGTTACATCGGCGCCGAGCAGCTCGCGGCTACAGCAAGCTCGATGAAGAACAATCGCTACGGCGCTTACTTGCTGCAATTGCTGAAAGAGCGAGTGTTTTGACGTATTTTTGTGGCGTCGTCTCGACGGTTGTCGTGCAGGCATCCTGCTTGAACAATCCGAGGGCAGGATACCCTCAGGAGCCGGCAAGATGCCGGCGCTACAGTAGCAGCAAACTACGGAATCGCCGCCGTCGCCTCGTTCGAGTACGCGCTCTCCATGTTGCTCGCATCCACTGCAGTGGTCACGTAATCGTAGGTTTGCCCGCTTTGGACAGCAGTATCCGTATAGCTCGTAACGGTATTTATCGATGAGTTCAGCCTGGTGTATGACCCGCTCGATCCGATGCGACGATATATGTTGTAGCCAATTACTTGCGAGGTGCTCGGGTTCCACGAAAGCGCCACGCTGTGTTCCGAGCTTTGCGTACCGCTGCCGGTCAGAGTTTCCGCAGCTGCGGAATCGGTCGCGTCGCTATCGAACGTGATGCTGCCAGGTGCATTTCCGGATGCCTGCGGAGCGAATGTCACTGTGAAGGGAATACTCTGTCCGGAGGGAATTGTGACCGGGAAGGTAATTCCGCTCAATGAATATCCCTGACCATTCCAAGCGGCGGAGGTCACGACAATATCGGAGCTGGCCGCCGTTAACGTTCCCTGCTTCACCGAGTTAGCCCCAACGTCTACGGTCCCAAAACTCATGGTGGCGGGTGACACTGAGAGTTGACCGGCGGTCGCAGTGTTGTTGGTGGCTTTGTTCGCCGCGGTAACGCCCTGACAGCCGACAAGGCCGAGTAGCATCGGCAGTGCCAGGAGCCAGCTGAGATGGCGCGATTGCGATGTGCTGAGTCCGTTCTGCATACGACAATTATCCGAACAGGGTACCTACCCGTCTAGAGGACCCTCAGCCCTGACCCCTGGCAGCTTCAGCTTGATACCTTTGTAAGCCTCTTCATCACCAGCTACTTCTGTGCTTCCATCAACTACTTCCGTGCCGTCGGTAACCACTTTTGAAGTTACTTGCAGGATTACCAAAGTCCTTTCACATGTCACTTTTAGGCCATGTACTGCCGGAGCTGAACCCGATAATCTTACCTCACTTGCAATGCTGCCTGGGCCTGATTTGCTTCCAGTGCAGGTTTTTAATTCGCGCTGGGAGGCAGCATGAAATCGATAGTTTTAGCCCTTCTTGTCCTAATTGGCGCAGCTCAGGCACAACAGAGCTTCGTAGCGGGACCTCTACCGCAGTCTCCAACCGCACAGAGATTCTGGACCGCAGAAAATAAAATCGATTTCTCCGTCCTCGCGGGACAGATTGCGGTCGATGCAATCACCACCCAGCGCGGCTTGGCAAACGGTTTTAGAGAGACCAACCCAGTCATTCGCCCCTTGGTTACCAGAGGCGTGGCAGGCGAGGCTACGGCCTCCGGCCTGGGGTTTGGGTTCGGGGTCGGAACTGCATATCTGTTGCACAGAACGCATCACTACAAAGCCGAACGCATAGCAGTTCGGAGCATGTTGGCGATTGAAGGCGGCTTCGTGGCCAACAACCTCATGCGAGTCTACTGATAAGGCCGTTTCTTCATCCGTTTCTTAACGGACTCTACTCCGACCACTCAAGTCAGCCCGCTCCCGAGCGGATCACGCCTCACGAATATCCACTCAAATATTCCTTTATTACCGGCCAAACACAAAATGCCCTCGTGAATCCAAGAAAAGGCCTTGGATTAAGTCATAAGATGATTTAATGTGGCCGACACGAATGCATCGCGCCGGGTCGGTCATCCGAACTCCTCAGGTTAGGCAGCCGGTCTGGATTGTCACGATTTAGTTTCAAGATGTTTGGAAGGTCGGAGAGGACCAGCCATGAAATCTCTTCGTCGCCAGCGCACTTTTCCTACTGCGCTCCTGCTCTGCATTTCCTGCTTCGCCCCAAATGCGCTTGCCTCGACAGATGAGCCGTCCCCGCAACGCCCTGAGGCCACAGTCATTATTCCCGGACCTTTGCGTTCCTTCTTGCGCATGGCGGGCATCAGCCAAAAGATCTCGCCAGAAGAAGTGGTGCCCTTGTTCGCCCACAACGTGTTCACCCAAGGTTACGAGGGTGCCCGCGATGGCGGCCGGCCAACGGAATTTCTCATTCTGTTGAGCCGTTACGTCCATCAGGCCCAGGAACTCACTGTTCTCGCAGGTCCCGACGGTACCATTCGAATTGCCAACTGCGACGAAGCCAAGCCGTTGTTGCGAATCCTCGGCTACCGCGTCCATCAGGAATGTGGGCAAAGCAGCACGTCACTAATGACGGCTGATCCGGAACGAGCGTTTCTTACCATCGACTCGGGCTTCCCACTGCCGGCGCTTGAAGAGACTCTCCAGGGTGGCAAGGCATTCAGCTATCCATTTCCCGCCTCGCGGGTTCCCGTCATTTTCGCGGAACGAGATTGGACAACGCTCAGCAACAAAAATGGTGGCGACCTGATCGACACGCTTTTGCGCGATCCCCTCCTGTGCCGCCTGTATTGGGCATTTTCGCGGACTGATGCCGAATCCAGAGACGCTTTGCGGCAATCGGTTGGGTTAAACAAATTGCTTCCCATGTCTGCAACCCTGGATTTTTACGGAAGTCACATTTCCATCCGCGCTGGGCGCGTAATAGTTCCCGGTGGTAAGGATGCCGAATCCGCATGGACGGAACTGGTAGCCGCAAGCCCTAAATCACCGCAGGAGTTCGTTCCGCAGTTGCTGTCGAAGGACAACGGCTGGCTGGCTGCCTACTTCGACGCGCTGGCGCGAGTCAGCCAGACCCAACGGGCACACTTCAGCCAAGCGCGGTTGCGTCGATACTATGCCGCCTTCCGCGGACATGCGATTTCCCCCGACGCCGCCAGGCCAACTTTTCGGCCAGCGCCCGCCTTATTGCTTCTTTTGACACGAATGCAATGGGCCGCTGACGGCGAACCTTACGTTCCGGGAAATCTGGAGATATGGAAAGAAATCCTGCGCGAAAAAAGTGACTCCAAGATTGTCCGCGACTGGGGTAAACGCTCCAGTCACTTCAGTCGTCCCGATCAACTAGCGGAAGCGATGTTCGCCCTTTGCCGCGTGGAGACGGAAACCGGGCCTCTGCAGATTTATCTGAGCCTGAGTGAACTGGACGGCAGACGACCACCAGACCAGCGTTTGAGTCCGCAAACCGCGCTCTTGCTAGCCAGTAGGTTCTCACAGTTCAGCAATCAATATCTGATCTTCTCCGAGTTCCCGCAGTTAAGCGACGAATCCATTACTCACTTTCTGAATACCGCCGAACGAGTGGGAAAGATTCCCAATCATACGTTGCGCGGCAACGCCATGGGAGTCTTCCAGGCAAATATTGGGATCTGGCAGATCCTCGCCCGTCAGGGACAAATCAAGAGCGCTGAATTGAACGATTCCTGGCAGAAAGTAATCAAGCCTTTCGGCAGCATTGCCACGGCTTCGCAACTTTTCGATGCGGGCCGCGATTCTCTCGGCGAAATCCTGCTGGCAGCGACGGGGCGCCGCGACGGCTCCCAGGATGAAATCATCGATTTGCTGGCTGGTCCTCAACAGACAAGCGCTGAAGGCAAACGAACTCACGAAGAAGTGGCCGACCGCATCCGCAAGGTTTTAGACGGCCAGCGTCTCGTTTCCTTAGACACGATCATCGGCCTGGGCGACGGTTTAAGCGCACTGGGGCGAGGCGAAGCCGTGGCTGACCAATTGATCCCGCTCGCGGGTGAGCTTCGCGAATTTGAGATGCCGCGTCCGATTTTCAGCAGTGGCGAGCGCACACAATGGGCGACTGGAGTTTACAACAATCGGCACACCGAATTGCAGATGCGCACCGATCTGCTGAAGGTGATCAAGACCCCCGCTTCTCGCGAGCAAGTCGCCGATGCTCGTGGCCAACTGGCTCCCTTCCTCAGAGACACTCTCGTTGGTCTGAACTATGCATACTATGAACCACCGGGAGCTCAGATGCTGCACAACAATCCTCTCTTCGTGCGCTCCCACGACTTTTCGGGAGATACTGTCGAGGGGATCGAACAAGTCTGGCAAGCTTCGCAGTTATATGGCGAGGGATCTCCTGCCGGCGGGGGCGCCCATCTCGTCGGCTCGCTCGCCGATCTACCTTACGTGCTGGCGCAGGTGGAACAGGATTTCATTGCTCCGGAAAACGTCCAGGCCTTGATCTGGCGCGAACTGGTGCCGGGCCTGATGATCAATGCCACTTTGCCGCGTTGGTGGAGCGTGAGCCAGACCGAACTCCATGCTGTGGGTCTTTATCAGCGTTCCGGCGAAGAGTTGTTAACGGCATCTGCCGGCGACCCTCAACTGCGCAGCAAAGTAATTACGATTCTTTCGGAACGCATGGACCCGCAAGTTTCACAGCGAGTAGACCAGGGGTTGATTGCCGGAAATCTGGCTGATGTCAACTCGCATGTGACCCCCGCCGATACATTCTATCTGGCAGCGGAGTTTGGCCGGCGGTTCCCTGATGAAACCAGTTCGTTCGGACCTGCCGGTCAGGAATTGCAAACGTTATGTCATCAAAATCCAGCAGAGCTCAGCTGGGAGCGCCTCTCGCAAGACTTCGGCGTACCGCATCCGATCCTTACGCAGAGTTATGCCCGTGACCTTCTGAACCTGAAGCCGTTTCCTGCTTTCGAGGGCTATTCCAGCCGTTTGCTGGCGGAAAGCTGGGATTCCAGCAATTTGTACTGGGCTCGTCTAGCGGATGAAAAAGGTTACCCACCTGTCATGTTAAACCGACTGATTCCCGAGTTAACTCATCGCATGGTCGAAAAGATTTTCGCCACTGACTTCGAAGACTGGCCAGCCATGCTCAGGGCAATGCGGGAAACAGGAGAAGAGTTTCGCCAGGGGAAAATTGCTTCCTCGACGATAGTTGGCGCAAAGACTCAGTTTTGAACTGAAGGTAGAGGCCTGGTTATGTCTCTACCGATCAAAAGAAGGCCGCAGGGATATATGAGGAAGAACTACTTCTTACTTCTTACGTTGGTTGCAATTCTATTTTCCACTCCCGGACCCCGGATCGTTGCCCAGGAAAACGCACCGAACATTCGCGTTCGTGTCGAAATGGTGCAATTGAATGTAGCGGTGACCGACAACAAGGGGAATTACGTGACCGGCCTCCGCCCCTCGGACTTCTCCATAGTCGAGGATAGCATTCCGCAAAAGCTAGCCACGTTTGGAGAAGGCAACGAGCCTGTTTACCGAGTGGCCGACGCGGCGCCCGCCGATGGAAAAACTTCTGGGCATGCAGCAGACACAAAAGGTTCGGCAGCAGGAGAGCAGGATCAAACTCTCGGTTCAATGATCGCTGGTGCAAATGTGTTTCTCCTGTTCGACACCAGCAACTATATGTATCGCGGCTTTGTCTTCGCGCAGGATGCCATTGCGGATTTCGTGCGATCCCTCGAAACCGCGGACAAAGTAGCGTTCTATTCTTACAGCCGCGATCTTTCCCGACCCGCGCCATTAACCCCTGATCGGGCGCAGGTTTTGCGAGGTGTCCGCGCGACCGTGGCCGGCGACGATGCCGCGCTTTATAACTGCCTCCTGCTGACCATTAAAGATGCCGCGCGCTATACCGGAAGAAAAGTGATCGTCGTTTTTTCGAATGGCCCCGACAATTCCAGCATGGTTCCTCCTGAAGATGTAGCCGAACTGGCACAGTCGACCGGAACCGCCATTTACATGATCAGTACGCAATTAGCGAAACTGGAGCCGGTTTCTACAGCGGTGTTTGAACGCATGACGGCCGCGACCGGAGGCAAAGCGTATTTTGCCAAGGATTGGAAAGACGAGCAGCGCGCCTTTGCGTCCATACGTGACGACCTGGCGCATCTCTATTCGGTCAGCTATTATCCGCAGCCGAACCCTAATATGGGCTGGCGAGCAATTACCGTGAAACTCGTGGGCGAGCGGCTGAAGAAATATCACATTCGTACGCGCAACGGATATCGTCCGCAGCCAAATAGATTCTCGGTGGGAAGCGCGACGGCGTCTGCGTCGGAGGCAACGCCAGCGCAGCCGTAAATGGATCTAGTTTTTGGCTTGCCGCAACTTCTCAGCTGCGTATTCCGGTGTAATATCGCGTTGCGGCGAACCCAGCATTTCAAAGCCAACCATAAACTTTCGAACGCTGGCCGATCGCAGAAGAGGCGGATAAAAGTGCGCATGAAAATGCCACTCTTTGTGATTTTCTCCGTCAGTCGGTTGCTGATGGAATCCCATTGAGTAAGGGCAAGAAGTCTGAAACAAACTGTCATATCCGGTCGTGACGCGTTTCAAAATGTCGGCCAGTGCCAATCGCGCTTCTTCACTAAGCGCGCTCATGCTTCCAACATGGCGCTTGGAGATCACCAAAATTTCATAAGGCCATATCGCCCAGAAAGGTACAACAGCCATGAAGTGATCGTTCGAGCAAACCACACGCTCCCCGGAACCTTCTTCCAGTTTTATGTAATCGCAGAGCAAACAGGTACCATGGAGCGTCTGGTATGCGGCAAATGATTCCTGCTCTTTGCGCGGTTCATTGGGCACGGTCGAGGTCGCCCAGATTTGGCCATGTGGATGAGGATTGCTGCAGCCCATCATCAATCCG
>DASYOD010000124.1:0-3928 GCA_036008085.1 Terriglobales bacterium | reverse complement strand
TGATTTGAGCGATCCGAAGAATCCGCGTGTGGTGAAGACGCTCAACGGCGTGACCAGCATTTATTCCGATGACGGGCGACAGTTGATTTACGCGGCTAATAATGAAGGATTGTGGATCATCAAACATTACGAAACGTTCCGACTGCCGTACTGCACAACGGAATCAGCGGAAAATACTGTGGCGCAGTGCCAGTGAAGGACTAGCGGTAATCTGCGTACATCCCGCGGACGGGTCAGGTAAACCGGTGGGTGCTTGTGGAGCCGTTCGCGGGACAGGCTGCTGCGTGTCGCGAACGTTATGAGCGTAGCACGCTCGACAATCCCGAGGCCGCTACGAAATCGTGCATCTGCGTGTCCGTGTTTAGTTCACCAGCCTAGCCAGTAAACAGTTGTTTCCGGCGTCGATTAATTCTTACAGAAACAGAACCTGTTCAACTCGACGCTCATCATCATCGCGGCGAAACACGGCCAATCTCCCATCGATATCACCAAAGTCAATCGCATTGGCGGCGGCCAACCCGCAACATTAATCGGCCCGGCGCAAGCGTTTGATATTTCTGACGATGGCTCGCTCATATGGTTCACGGACCAGGAACTTCTGGGCAGCGTCATTGCGAACATCAATCATTAAGGCTCTCGGATTCGACCCCAAGCAGCTCCAAGCGGTGCAGAAGGAACAGATCCCAGTTCTTCCGTTCCTCTTCGGCGCCTCGGGGCTTCCCTAACGCTTTTCGCAATACGGTGGCGAAGATGCCGGCTTACAATCGGGCATCTTCGCCAGCCTTCATCCGCGTTCTAGCGCTCGGTTATCCCTTCACGCAGATTGACTTGGCCAGCGTCGCATCCTATGATTCCGTCTCTCCGTATTCATTCGCCGTTCGCATATGTATAGTCGCCCAGGAGGCGCTCGTGGAGGATTGGCAGTACGCCCAGGCTAACCCGGTAGAGGAATTAGCTCAGCTGCACCATTTCACGATGACCAAGAACGAAGACGGCCGCGACATTCCGTTTAATATCACGGTGAAAGAATTTGCGGTGCCGCCGAAAGGACAGCATCTTCGCTTCTTTGCTGAGGCGGACAAACAGGTGAATCAAAAAACCGCGCCATTTGTCCCCTCCGGTTGGGGAGATTCGACCCTGAAAGCCTTAGCCGACTGCATGCGATTGATCCGTCAATTTCCTTTTGAAGGTTAGCTGGATCGCCGCCTCCCATCTCCGGTAGCTTATATGTTGCGGTTGACCCGATCGTGCGTTACTGTTACGACCCCGCATCAAAGCCAATTGTTTCGCCGCGATGAAAATCCGGCCACACAAGAACTTTAGCATGCGCGTTGTGTTTTTATCGCTGGGAGATAAACCAATGTATGCAAAGCCGGCTTTTGCTCTCCGGATTCTTATTTTCTGCAATTTCTTGACGTTCTGGCCACAGTTCGCTGCTGCTCAAAACGAACCAACCACCCTCACGCAGATTTGCACGCCCCAGGTGACCGCGAACGTGGTCGTTGCGTCCGCAAAACAGCGTTATGACGCGGGTCAGCGCGCACAACCTCCGATTACCGATACATACAATGGCTTCGCCTGGCCCGACACGCCCACAGGTGTGCTAAAGACTGCGAACGGTTACGAATTCTTTGGCAGCGACGGTGGTGCCCACTATCGGCAGTTGTGGCAGGGAGGATATGTCGGTAACAACAAGTCCGGCTCGGTTGTCACTACTCTTGGTACGCTAGACAACCCGCTGGGGTCGGGTGATCCTCAAGATGTAAGTGTCTCGCCGAACCCCGATCCCGGCGTCAACCCGAACTATCCCAGCTACGGTTACATGGGGGGCGGCCCGGTATTTCAAGTTCCTGCAGGCATGCCTGGCGCCGGCAACCTGCTCGTCACCTATCACGCTGAGTTGCCAGACGACGCGCTGTACGCCGCTCTCGGGTTGGCCGCCTCCTCAGATAACGGCCTACACTGGACTGACCTGGGAGAAATCGTTCGGCTAAACCAGGCCTATGCGGTGGGGCTAGACGGCTTTGAAATTGGCGATGGCCCGCTCGTGCTCTCGCCAAACGGCCAATACTTCTATCTTTATTTTCCAGACTGGATAGCCAACGGTACGCTACATACCACCGCCGCGAATGGCGCTTCTTCCACTACCAATGTCTCGGTCGCGCGCGCGCCGGTTGCCTCTGTGCTAGAAGCCGCATTCGGCTCCTCACGCCCGCATGCGGTTCCGTTTGAAAAGTTTTATGAGGGCAATTGGCATCTCCAACCTGCAGTCGGCGGAGCTTCCACCGACCTCAACCCAAAATCTGCATATCAGGGCTACCTGGACATCCACTTTAATAGCGCGATTCAGCGCTACGTGATGATCATTTCCAACGACACCACGTTTGGCTACGCCGAATCCATCGACGCCCTGCATTGGACCTTGCCCACGGCGCTTGGAACCTTCGGCCCCATCGCAGCTTATCCCACGGCCGTTGGGTTGGGAGATGATCCTCATATCCTCGGTGAAAATTTTTACGTATACTTCACCTTTCTGCCGAGCGATGGGTGGAAGGGCGGCTTGCTGCGGAGGCTTTCCGTCACCTGTCAGTGATGTCTTTTCGGCGCTTTCCGGTAAAACTCGCAAGAGAGGCCCCCATCGCGTGCTGCTAAAAAAGCAGGAGATTAAGCCGGGAATCTGGGTATTCGAAATGAGCGGGCGCGTGCAGATGGGCGCCGATTGCAAACGTGTGGATCAGGAAGTGGACAGTCACATTGAGAAAAAAGAAACACGCATTATATTCGACATGCATGATGTGGATCACATCGACAGCGCGTTCGTCGGCCAAATCGTGAAATCGTTCACACGGCTTTCAAAATCCGGCGGTACGCTTCGCCTCGCGCGCGTAAGAGGCATGGTTGAAGGCGTCCTGAACATGACGCAAGTAAACCGCGTGATTCAAGTGTTTCCCACTGCCCAAGCCGCCTGTGAAGATTTCCCTGCGCAGAAATAAAACCTGCATGAAGTAAGCTCAAGAGTATGTTGTGCTGGTCAAAACCTTCCGAGGAAACAATTAACACGTTCCTATGGGCGCAACAGAAAGAGAACTTCTCATATCCTGAAGTTGGAAGTTCCCGGCATCAAGCTCCAAACGGATATAACCTCGACCAGAACAGAATCAGACTAGGTGAGGGCGCCGATATATTTGAACGTGCGAAATCGGCTATCCGCACGTGGAAAATGTTCGAAATGCCTTGGATTCAATTATGCTGGCCGGACAAGTCTATCGAACCCGGTTCCACGGTTGCCGTTCTTGTCTCTCATTTCGGATTCTGGTCCATGAATGCTTGTCGAATTGTCTATGTCGTGGAGGATCACGGTTCGCCTGAAAGATATGGCTTGGCCTACGGCACGTTACCGGATCACGCGGAAAGGGGAGAAGAACGCTTCACAGTTGAATTCAATCGCGCCGATCAAACGGTTCGGTATGACATTTATGCATTCTCGCGGCCTCGTCTGTTGGCGCGTTCAGCTTATCCGCTCTCAAGGGCTCTGCAAAAACGCTTCGCCACCGATTCATTGATGGCCATGCAGAAAGCCGTGCAAGCGCGATAATTGGTTCTAGCTGCCTATCTCGCTTCCAGCAGGGCGCTTGCGATTCGACGTCCCACGGCAGGAGCGATCACGCGCAGCTCGTCCATCAGGCGCGCAAATTGTTCGGGGTAAATTGATTGCGCTCCGTCAGACAGAGCGCGCTCAGGGTCTTGATGAACTTCAATCAACAATCCGTCGGCGCCCGCTGCAACCGCGGCTCGAGCCATGGGCGGAACTTTATCGCGGCGCCCGGTCCCGTGGGATGGGTCCGCCATCACCGGCAAGTGCGAAAGCTGTTTGATCACGGGAATGGCCGCAATATCCATGGTGTTGCGCATGTAGGTGTCAAAGGTG
>DASYOD010000123.1:0-11543 GCA_036008085.1 Terriglobales bacterium | reverse complement strand
TCTCGATCACTTCGAGAACCCCCGCAATGCAGGCGAAGTTGCCAATCCTGATGCAGTGGTTCAAGTCCAAAATCCCGCTTGCGGTGATATTTTGAAATTGAGCGTGAAGCTCTCAAATGGTCGCATCGCGGACATCCGTTTTCTGGCCAAAGGATGCGTTCCGGCGATGGCTTGCTCCTCGGCGCTGACTGAACTGGTGAAGGGGAAAACTGTGGAGGCGGCGCAACAGTTAGGTCGTGAAAAACTGGTGCAAGCGGTTGGCGATTTGCCAGAAGCCTCCACACACGCAAGCTACCTTGCGATGGACGCGCTCGCGGCCGTACTGAAGAAACTCAATCCCTAACAGCGCCTAGCCTCGAGCACGTGGCGTGGTTGAAACAGGCCAGTAAACTGTCCATCCGCGCTCTCGCGCCATCTTTTCCAGATCCGGATTCGGATTCACTGCGTAGCCATGTTTCGCAATCGCCAGCATGTGAGCATCCCAGCGAGAATTTCCGAACGCCGCGTCCGGGTCTTTTCCAATGACCTCGCGTATCGCTCGTGTCTTGCCTTCGCCCGAAGGAACGCGAATCAAACGCTTGCTGGCGCGCTCGCCTTCCATGGCGACGCACGCAGCTAATATTTTCTTCTCGTCAATGGCAAAGTGTTTCATGGCTGCTCGAATTACCCACTCGTTGGTGGAGGAGACTGCCCACACATCGCATCCTGCGCGCCGCAGGCGGCTTACGAGTTCTTGCATCTCGGGGAAAATTTGGTCTACGAAATTCTCATCAAAGAATTGGGTGGCAGCAGTGCGCAAATCGGATTCACTGAGGCCTGAATGAATCGTGACCATTTCGCCGCACATGTCTTCTTCGTAGACGTTGCCGTTTTTGTAGTCGCCATACCTTGCGCGCGCCCACTGCGCGATGTCATCTGCAAGCAGCCCGCGCTTGAGTTCCCAGTCGAAAAAACGCTCCCCGGCGTCACCTGCCCAAAGTGTTCCGTCACAATCAAAAACTGCGAGTTGAGGTTGAAGCCGGAGCACCGACTCAACAAAATCAGCCGACTTGAGCGTGATAGCCGGCGTCAATTACGTCCATCCATTCTTGAATAGTCCAAGTTTTAGTTGACCACCTGTTGAGATAATGCCGCATAGTCATCGGGAGTGTCGACATTCATCGTCACTCGCGCATCCTCGACGGCAACATACGAGATGTGGCACAGATTTTGATGTTCGATCTCGCGCGCAGTCGCAGTGGGCGGAGCCTTCAGAAAAGCTTCGATCATTTCTCTCGCGACCAGAAAGGGATGCCCGTGTTTTTCTTTGTATTCTGGAACCACGGCCCACACCTCGCTTGGGGCCTCAGCAAAAGCAGAGCAGAGAATGTTCAAAGTTGCTGCGGTTGCGGGAGGACGATCGACCAGGGTGACCATGGCAGAGTCGCGGCCATGGTTCAGAACCTCACGCAAACCTACTTGGAGTGAACTGAACTGACCGCGCTCGGGATCTGGATTTCTCACCAGCGAAGCACCGTTCGCGTATATCACCGGCGCCAGATTGGCTTCGTTCTTTCCAACCACGACAATCACTCTCTCGCTGAACAGGTCGAGCGCTTGAATCGCAGCAGAAAGAAATGTCTGGCCGGTCGTCAGAGAGCCGGCCGCAACCGGCGGCCAGGGGAGTAAAGCTTTATCTGTGCCCATGCGGGTCGACTCGCCAGCGGCAAGGATCAATGCGTATAAGCCAAGCGAGTGCGCCATGAGGCGAAGATAGCAGAAAAAGGAAAGGGTTTCTGTTCGGACTTTCCGCTTTAGCCCTTCGCGTATTATTCTGGCGAGTCCGCAAAGCTGACATCGGTCGCCTCTGCGATTGCTCCGTGCAGACGAAAATGTGCCGTCACTTCGCCTAGAAGGTCACAAGTCCGACACTTCGCATCGGCTTTTTGAACATAAGACTTAACTTCTTGATCTTCGAGATGCAGAGCCCAGCAGGTTGACCAAAAAATGGAAGCCGGAGGAACGTGTTTGGTATTTTCCTGAACCAAAGAAGAAAAATCAACCGCGTGCGGCCCCTTGGCGTCGAACCACCAGTACCCCTCCCAGCAACCACCTCCATTTCCACCGTCAGAGTCTTGCGTCATGAGCACTAATTCGTCGTCGACGTGAACGAGTTTGGCCGGTCTTAATATTGCCGTAGTGTAGGAGGCTTGCAGGTGATATATCTCCACGTATTTGTCGGAGCCCTTCTGAACGAGGATTGATTTCCACCCCATCTTGCCTAGTTCGGGTCTGCGATGATCCACAAATTGGTAGAGAATATCGACAACGCGGAAACCGCTGAACGTTCCGACATCGCGCATTTCAGTCGAAACCGTGTAGTTTTTCGCAGTCTCAGCTTTCGATTTCGCCGTTCGGCAGTCGTCGCAGAAGTCAGCACCGTCGTCTCGCAGAAGAGGATTCGCGGTAAAGTAGGCGATTGGATGTGCGCTCTGTGCGTCCCTTGATTCACCCTTGCCACTGTAGAGAATCCGCTGCCATCGTCCTGGAGATGGCGAAGGCAGCAGAAGTACAAGCGATACAAGCATAAAGAGTCGGACGCGCATCATTCGATCTCCTGACGGAAATTAAAATCAGCGTCGACCTTCTTTTTCCTGTTGGAACTGGGTCGCTCCGCTTGTCTCCAGCTCATTGTTTCTATTCTTGAACCAGCTCATATGGGGCAAGGCGCGTTCTGCGTGGCGACGCGTGGCAATCAATTCAGCTGTAATCGCCACCGCGATTTCCTCCGGAGTGATGGCGCCGATATCCAAGCCGACGGGGGCGTGCACGCGTTCGAATAATTCCGCGGGAATGCCTTCTTTTGTTAACTCGCGGAATATAGTGATCGTCTTGCGCTTGGAGCCGATCATGCCGATGTACTTCGCGCGGGTTTGCACGGCCCACCGCAGCACGCGCATATCGTCGCGATGTCCGCGGGTCACGATCACAATGTAGGACGACTCATTCGGCGTGAGTCGAGCCATGGCCCGCTCAAAATCTTCGGCAATCACTTCCTTGGCTTCCGGAAAACGTTCCCGGCTGGCGTACGTTTCGCGGTCGTCGACAATGCTCACATCGAAGCCGGCGCTCCTGGCTGTCTTGTATAGGTTCACCGACACGTGACCAGCTCCGAAGATGTACAACGACGCCGGAGGCAGCACTGGTTCGATGAAAATATCGAGCGTCCCACCACAGACCAGGCCGGTATCGTATTTCGGATCCTGATTAAGATTGAAGGTCAGGCTGCGAGGCTTTTCATTTTCCATCACCTCGCGTGCGGCTTGCCAGACTTCGGCTTCGACACAGCCGCCGCCAATGGTGCCAGTGATCGAGCCGTCGTCGCGCACCAGCATTTTAGCGGTCTCGAAAGAAGGAATGGAGCCGCGCACGTTGACGATGGTCGCCACGGCCCCACGACGCCCCTCCTTGCGCAGCTTGACGATTTCCTCGTAAATATCCATGCAAGCTTGATTATTCGTGGGCGCCCGGAACAAGTCAATGCAGACAAGGCACAGTCGCACACGAACAACTTCTAGCGGTATATTTGAGCAACCGCTGTTGGCAAAAAATAATCTGTATGTTTATCTTTTCGGAGTCTTCGTGAGCTGCGAGGAGGTTCGTCGTGTCACGATTTATTCAGTTACATTCTGTCGCTGCGGCTGTGATTGGTGCCAGCATTCTATTGATGGGAGCTGCTCTGGGCCTGGGCGTTGCTTCGTGGGCAGGGCATCCGGTGGTTGGCGGGGCGCGAGTTCCTGTCTACATTACCCAAACCCGCGGCGCTGAGGGCGCAGTTTCGGCGAACAGCACGGGATTCGCGCCGTTGTTCAAGTCGGCGCTTCCTGCCGTCGTAAGTATTACCTCTTCGCGAATAGTCAAAGTCCCTCAAAATCCGTTTTTCAACGATCCTTTTTTTCAGCAGTTCTTCGGTGGGCGAGGGCAGCGTAGCCCGCAAGAGCAACGCGAAATGGGTCTAGGCTCGGGCGTGATTGTCAGCTCTGACGGATATATTCTGACCAACAATCATGTGGTCGACAAAGGCACCGAAATTAAAGTGATGCTTCCAGATAAGCGGCAGTTCCCCGGCAAGGTGATTGGTACCGATCCCAAAACTGACATTGCGGTCATCAAGATTGAAGCCACTGGCTTGACTACCATTCCGTTGGGCGATTCGTCAAAGATCCAGGTCGGTGATTATGCCTTCGCTATTGGTAATCCTTTTGGCGTAGGAGAGACTGCGACTATGGGCATCGTGAGTGCCACTGGCCGTAACGGTCTTTCCATCGAGGATTATGAAGATTTCATTCAGACGGATGCGGCGATCAATCCTGGCAACTCCGGCGGCGCGCTGATTAATGCGCGAGGGGAAGTAATTGGCATAAACACCGCCATCCTGGCGGGCGGCTCGGGCGGAAATCAGGGCATCGGCTTTGCCATTCCCATCAACATGGCGAAATATGTGATGGATGAAATTTTGAAACACGGTAAGGTGGTGCGTGGCTATATCGGCGTTGGGATACAAGAAGTCACGCCCGATCTGGCGAAGGCTTTCCATGTTCAGTCTGAAAAGGGCGCATTGGTTGGTAATGTCGACCCGGATAGTCCGGGCGCAAAAGCCGGACTGCAACGTGGCGACGTAATTATCGAATTGAATGGCCAGTCGGTTAACGGGCCTAACGATCTGCGCCTCAAAGTCGCGACCATGACGCCTGGCACTACGGTGCATTTGAAGGTTATCCGGAACGGTGAGTCGCGTGATGTGAGCTTGACTTTGGGCGAGGCGCCTGCAGGAAAAGGCGCTGCGAATGCCCCCGGCGGATCAGCGGAGAACAGCCCGATGCGCGGGGTGCAAGTGGATGAACTGACAAGCGAAATCCGGCAGCAGCTTGGCCTGAAGCCTGACGTTAAAGGCGTTGTGGTCACCGAAGTTCCAGAAGGCTCGCCTGCTGTCGATGCCGGCTTGCAGCGCGGAGATGTCATTGAGCAAGTCAACAAGCAGCCGGTGAGTTCTGTGGCAGACTATCAGCGTTTGATTAATCAGGCAGGAAAACAGACGCTGGTCTTGCTAGTCAATCGCGGCGGCAATACGACATTCTTGGTGGTACAGCCCGAGTAGAATCGGTCGACGAAACGAAGTGCAGAATCTTCGCGGAGGAAATTCTATGTCATTCCGTTCGGTCTTTGCGGTTCTCTTTGTGACTGTGGCCACACTGGGGATCGCGCAGAGCTTGCCTGAAGGCCGGTTGCTGAGATTCCCGGACGTTTCCAAAGATAAGATCGCTTTCAGCTACGGCGGCGATCTGTGGCTGGTTTCGAGAGAAGGCGGGACTGCACAACGGATCACAAGCCATCCTGGCCAGGAACTCTTTGCGAAATTTTCTCCCGACGGAAAGTGGATCGCATTCACTGGACAATACGATGGCAACTACAACGTGTATCTGATGCCCTCAGACGGTGGCGACCCTAAACAGTTGACCTTTCATCCCGGCGGTGGGCATCTCAACGAGCGCATGGGTATCCACAACGAAGTCATCACCTGGACTCCAGACAGCAAAAGGATTGTCTTTTTAAGCCGTCGCGACACATTTAACGAGTGGTTTGGACGGCTTTACAGCGTCAGCATTGACGGTGGCTTGCCTGAGGCCCTGCCGCTCGACAAAGGTGGACTAACGACTTATTCACCTGACGGAAATAGCATTGCATACAACCGCATCTTTCGGAATTTCCGCACCTGGAAGCGCTACACCGGCGGAATGGCGCAGGACATCTGGATTTACGATCTAAAGGCCAATCACATTGAGCAGATGCCGCATACGGAATGGACCGACACATTTCCCATGTGGCACGGCGACACCATCTATTTCGATTCCGATCGCGGGCCGGAACACCGTTTGAACCTGTACAGCTATAGTTTGTCGACCCATGAAATAAAGCAGCTCACGCATTTCACCGATTTTGATGTGAACTGGCCAAGCCTCGGTTTGGATGCCATCGTATTCGAAAATGGCGGCTATTTGTATCTGTTCGATTTGAATTCGCAGAAGGAGCACAAGCTCACCATCTACCTTCCTGGTGACCGTGATCTGGCTCGTAAACATTGGGTGAGTGTGAGTAAGCTGATTACAGATTTCGATATCGCGCCGGATGGTAAACGCGCAGTGTTTTCGGCTCGCGGCGACATTTTCACCGTACCGGCGAAAGAGGGGAGTATCCGCAATCTCACGCGCACGCCAGGTATTCACGAGAAATTCGCGGCATGGTCGCCGGATGGCCGCTGGGTCGCATATATGTCCGACCGAACTGGTGAAGATGAACTTTACATCACCCCGCAAGACGGTTTAGGCCAAGAGCAGAGAATTACCTACGATGGAAAAATGTTTCGACTGCCGCCGGTGTGGGCGCCGGATAGCAAGAAACTGCTATTTGCCGATAAAGAGACGCGGCTTTTCTACGTAGATATCAACGACAAAAAGCCGGTGCAGATTGATCAAGGCAAATACGCGGACCTAACGGATTACAACTGGTCGCCGGACAGCAACTGGGTGGCTTACTCTAAAGCCGCCGAAAATCATAATGGAGTGATTTATCTCTATGGCTTGGCCGACAAAAAAATCAGTGCGGTCACCACGAACGCCAGCGATAGTTCGGCGCCATATTTCGATCCGGAAGGGAAGTATCTTTACTTTTTCTCCAATCGCGACTTCAACGAAGTACTTGGGGTCTACGATATGGAATTCGCGAATCCGAAAGCCGGCCGCGTGTATATTGCGACCCTCCGCGCGGATGAACCGTCGCCTTTTCCGGTGTTGAGTGATGAGGTAAGCGTTACCCAGTCTCCCGATGTGTTGCTGGCGCCCACGCCAGGGACGCGAACGCCCGGGCAGAAGCCGCCGGAGGCGCCGACAAGGAAGCCAAAGTCTCCGAACACTGCTAAACCTGAAGGAACGGGAACCGAGCAAAAACCGGCTGCCGAAGGTGAAAAAGAGCAGAAGCCGGGAACACGTCCTGCCTTGAACAATTTTCGAATTGATGTCGATGGTATTCAGAACCGGATCGTGGCTCTGCCGATTCCTCCCGGGAATCTACAAACCTTGACTGCGGCGAAGGGAGTTATCTTTTATGTTTCTGCTCCCGTGCAAGGGCTGTCTGGACCACTACCAGGAGAATCTCCAGCCATTCATGCGTACAACTTGAAAGATCGCAAGGATCATGTGTTTCTCGAAGGAGCTGATCAGTACGCGCTTTCATTTGACGGCAAGAAATTGCTGTATGGAACGCCGAAGGGCGAGGGTGGCGCCGGTGGGGAGAACGTTGAACACGATTACGGCATCGTGGACGCGAAAGTGCCTGAAAGTACGGATGACACTTCAAAAGAAAGCGGCTCGAAACCTTTGGCACATGCGGGCGACGGCGCTCTGAAGCTGGGTGCGATGAGGATGGAAATTGATCCTCCCGCGGAATGGAAACAACTTTACAACGAGGTTTGGCGGCAGGAGCGAGATTATTTTTTCGAGCCGGCGATGAATGGAGTCGATTGGCAGCACGAGCATGACAAATATGCACAATTGCTGCCCTACGTAGCTGATCGCTTGAGCCTCACGTACGTGATGGGCGAGCTGATCGGCGAACTTTCGAACTCGCACACTTATGTCGGAGGCGGGGACTATCCGGACATCGATACGGTCAACGTGGGGCTGCTCGGCGCGGATCTTGAGCCCGACGCAAAAAGTGGAATGTATCGTTTGGCGAAGATTTATCCGGGTGAGAACTGGAATGGCGATTTGCGCTCTCCGCTAACCGAACCAGGTGTGATGGTAAAAGAGGGCGATTACCTGCTGGCGGTAAATGGACGTACATTGCGGGTTCCGCAAAACCCCTACGAGTTTTTCATCAACACCGTAAACCAGACCACCACGCTTTCGATCAACAGCAAGCCTACCGAGCAGGGAGCGCGCAATGTCGTGGTACGGCCGATTCCGAGTGAGTTTGGCCTTCACGAATTGAACTGGATCGCAACTAACCGCCGCAAAGTCGAGCAGGCGAGCGGCGGCCGCATCGGATACGTTTACCTGCCAGATATGGGCCCGGCCGGACTCAACGAATTTGTAAAACAGTATTTTCCGCAGATTCGCAAAGAGGGAATGATCTTCGATGTTCGCTATAACGGAGGCGGCTTCGTTGATCAAATCATATTTGAGCGCTTGCGCCGAATTCTGGCGGGCATGGAATCGGCGCGCAACTTTGCACCAGATACCGAGCCCAACAATGTTTTCTATGGCTCGATGGCGTGCATCACAAATCACTACGCGGCTTCCGATGGCGATTTCTTCAGCTACTATTTCAAGTTTTACAAGTTGGGACCACTGATCGGAGAGCGCACCTGGGGCGGGGTTCGCGGCATTCGCGGCGACATTCCTCTGATCGACGGCGGCTACATAACTCGTCCAGAATTTTCTCTTTATGGATTGGACAGCAAGTGGTTGATTGAAAACCGCGGGGTCGCGCCCGACATTGAAATTGATAATCGTCCTGATCTGGTGAGAGAAGGGCACGATCCTCAACTGGAGAAAGCCATCGACCTGGTGATGAAAGAAATCCAGGAGCATCCCAAGAAGTTGCCGGCGCGCCCGCCTGATCTACCGCCATATCCGGAAGGGCCGGGCTAGTGGGTGATGAAAGGAGTGCTTCGACCACGCAGTTGCGCCGCTACGGTGCTCTTGGCTGTTATCTTTTGCGCCGCCAGTTCCCCCGGGTACTCGGTTTTCACACATCAAGAACTGATTGACCTGGCGTGGAACGATTCCATTCGCCCCATGCTGCTTGCCCGCTTCCCAGGTGCGACGGAAGAGCAGTTGCGCGAAGCTCACGCCTATGCCTACGGCGGAGCGTCTATTCAGGACATGGGCTACTATCCGTTCGGTAAACAATTCTTTAGCGACCTGACCCACTATGTACGTACCGGCGACTTCATCGCATGGCTTTTCCGGAACTCCCGCACCATCGACGAATATGCGTTTGCAATTGGCGCTTTATCGCACTACATGGGGGACTCGATCGGCCACTCTGAGGTCATTAATCCGGCGACGGCCGTCGAATTTCCCAACCTAAGGCGTAAATTTGGGAACGTTGTCACCTATGACGAAAGCCCTCACGGTCACATTCGAACCGAGTTTGCTTTTGACATCAAGGAACTCGGAGATGGGGACTTTGCGCCGCCGGCTTATTTGCGTTATGTCGGCTTCATGGTCCCTCGGAAGTTTCTCGAACAAGCTTTCATCAATACTTACGGATTTGATATTCACGAAGTGCTGGGGCGAGCCCGTCCAGCTTTGCGAAGCTACCGCACCTCCGTCCGCAGCATTATTCCCGCGTTTGCCGAAGCAGAGGTGGTGCTGCATCGGCATCAGTTTCCGCCACATCCCGACGACGAGGCGTACCGGAAATTTGCCGAGCGCGTCGCTCGTACAAACTATGAGCGGCACTGGAAGCACACACAGCGGGGACCAGGGGTTAAGGCGCATCTGCTGGCGGTCCTGGTTTTGATTGTTCCGAAGATCGGCTCCGCTTCCGATCTGGCAATAAAAATTCCCAACGCCACAACCGAAGAATGGTATCTGCGAGGGGTGAACAACACAGTGGATCAATTTCACGTTACTCTACAAAAAGTAGCCGCCGATTTCGGTGGGAGCGTCAGGCTGGCAAACATCGATCTGGATACCGGGGATCGCGTCAAGCGTGGAGATTATCCGCTCGCCGACCGCACCTATACACAATTGCTTGCCCGTATAACCTCCAAACCTGACCGAACCGTTCCTGCGGACCTCAAACGAAACATCCTCGATTATTTCGCCGGCTTAGCTCCCTCGAACGAGGAAGGTCAGCACTTGATGGCACAGCTGAATGTGTTGAAAGGAATGAAGACCGGAGACGGGCTGGACTTGCCGGACGCCGGTGCGAAGGGGACTGCCCCGGCACAGTAGCGGCCTTCGGCCAAGGAAAGCTGGATGTTGGACTGCGCCTGTCCGGAAATGAAGCGGTTATTCATAACGCAAAGAGTCCACTGGCGCCATTTCGGCGGCACGTTGTGCGGGATACATTCCCGCCGTAATGGTAATCACGGAAAGCGTCAACACCGAAGCCAAAATCGACGCGCCAGAAACTATGGGATGTGGAACGAAATCAGGCAAGGGAATCACCGACATTGCAGCGCAAAGGCCAACCCCGGCAGTCAGTCCGAGAAAACCACTCACGACGGTCAGAATTGCGGACTCGGCAAAGAACTGCCGCAAGATGTCGCTGCGAGTTGCGCCCAGCGCCTTGCGCACGCCAATTTCGCGGGTACGCTCGCTCACTGAAACCAGCATGATGTTCATCACGCCAATTCCGCCCAGGCAGAGCGTGATAATGGCTACGCAGCCGAAAAATATCGTAATGACGGTGAAAATATTCTCGACCAGCCTGGCACCGTCCATTGTGTCCCAGATGAACAGTGCGTCTTTGTCTTTGGCATCGAAGTGATGCAATCTTCCTAGCGAGCGGCGCACCTGCTGAACCGTCTCTTCGTGTTGATCGGGACTGCCTACCTCGAACACAATGTCGTTCACATAGCCGCGTACTATTCCAGGTTTCTCTGGCCGGGGGAAATCGCGGGCAACCGCGGAATATGGTGCAAAGAGAAAATCGTTGTCTGGACCGCTGTAGTTGTTGTTCTGCGTCTTCTTCTCTAGAATTCCGATGACGGTGTAGGGAACTCCTTTAATCTCCAGGTTCGCGCCAATCGCAGGTTTGCCGCTGAACAACTGCTTGCGGGTGGCGTCGCCTAATATCACAACACGGCGGCCTTCAGATTCATCCTCTTCAGTAATCAACCGGCCCTCGCTCAGATGCAGAGAGCGAAAATTCTGGAAAGCCGGCCACATTCCCACTACTTCACGGTTTGCCGAGTTGAACTGGCTCACCTCGGGAACGGCGCGCCGCAATTCGGGGCTGACGTTTCTCACCAGATAGCATTCGTCGCGAATCAGGCGGGCGTCGTCAACCGTAAGCGTGATTTCGCGTCCTGCCGCGAGGCCGCCTACTTGCGAACTGGTTCGTCCACCCCAGACGATTACCAGATCTTTGCCCAGGGTTTCCATACGCTTTTGCTGATCGGCGCTGAATCCTCGCCCCAGCCCAACCAGCAGGATGACCGAGGCAATGCCCCAGATGATGCCGAACATGGTGAGGAACATCCGCATTTTATGGGCTTTGAACGTGGCTAGGGTTTGGTGGGCAATCTCCAAAAAATTCATGAACTGTCGGGGCTCGGTTGGAATACTGGGAAGGATACAACTTTAGAATTGGGATTGGTAGAGGTTAGTGCAGCAAAACGCTGTCATCCTTCTCTAACGACGGTGTGCCCTGTCAAGCGAATTTGGGCGAGACCTATCCGCCGACGCTTTTGATTTTATAAAAGCGCCATTTCGCTCTCTTAGGAAGCCTTTGACTTTGCAGACCAAAGCTCATCACTCGATTCAATCTGG
>DASYOD010000122.1:0-14254 GCA_036008085.1 Terriglobales bacterium | reverse complement strand
GTCTCTTGGGCGTCGCGGCGACTCTCGCGCATCGTCATAATCTGTCATATTATGAAGGTATGCCGATGACCTCGCTGAACATCTCCCTCCCCGAAGCCCTCAAGGAGTACGTGGAAGGGCAGGTTGCTACGGGCGACTGGGCACGCCCAGCGAGTATGTCCGCGAACTGATTCGCCAGGACAAGGAACGTCGCCTCGGAAATCTCGAACAAGAGCTCATCGCTGCCGCCAAGGGACCGAAAATCGAGATTCCCCTGGCCGAAATTAGCCGCAAGGGCCTGATCTCCGCGCTCCGCGCGCGCGCCCGCAGCCGATGAGCAGCCGTCGGCTTGTCTTCAGCGACGCGTCGATTGCCGACATATTGGAACAAGCTGAGTGGTACGCCGCTCAGTCGGGACAACCATTAGCTCAACGCTGGCAAAAAGCTGTCACGACCGCTATGTCGCGCTTGCTGACCGGCACGCCACTGGCGCGCCCTGCAGATTTCGATCGCCAGCACTTCGCGATGTAAGACGGGCGACAATCTTAGGATTTCCCAAACATCTGCTCTTTTATCGGTTCGACAGCGACGAAGTGTTCGTTCTCCGCGTCGTGCACGGCGCCCGCGATTTAGAACGACTCTTCTTAGCCGGGCTCTAGTCCGAGGGAGTTCTGGCATGTGGAGAGATTGTCCCGTACGAGTATGATTAGCGGTTGACGCTGCCATGTCTCTCACCCACACCCCCGACCCCATCGTCGACCCCGAGCGCCTCTTCGAGGGCTTCGAGAACCTGATGCCCTTCCGCGTGCAAGATATTCTTCTCGTCTCCAGCCTTTACGACTCTTTCATTCTGCGCGAGGACGGGCGGCTGAATGAGTTGCTGATCGGAGAATCCCTCGAACTTGAGCAGCAGCAGATTCCCGGGATCACCCACGTTTCATCCGGCGCGGAAGCGCTAAAGCTGGCGCGATCTCAGCCGCGATTTAACCTGATCGTTACCAACCTCGAAGTCGAGGACATGGACGCGGCGCAGTTGGCTCGCGAGGTCAAGGCAGCAGGGCTCGACGTGCCCGTGGTCGTACTCGCTTACGACTACCGCGAGATCAAGAAGTTCGTGGCGCGCAATCCGGTTACCGATTTACAACAAATATTCCTGTGGCAGGGCAACGTCCGCATTCTGATTTCGATCGTCAAGTACATTGAAGACAAGCGCAACGTTGACCACGACACTCGCGCCATCGGCGTGCCGGTGATTCTGGTGGTCGAAGACAACATTCGGTATTACTCTTCGTTTCTTCCCACGATCTATACCGAGCTGATCACCCAGTCGCGGCGTCTCCTCAGCGAAGGATTGAACGTGGCGCACAAACTGGTGCGCATGCGGGCGCGGCCCAAGATTCTTCTGGCATCGAATTACGAAGACGCTGCGAATCAAGTGACGAAGTATCGCGAGTATCTCCTGGGCGTGGTTTCAGACGTTGAATTTCCCCGCAAGGGCGAGTTGACTCCCGACTCTGGATTTGAGTTGGCCCGCATGGTTCGCGCACAAGTGCCCGATGCTCCCATTGTGCTGCAGACGAGCCGCACCGAATTCCGCGCCCGCGCCCATGCCGAAGGATATTCCTTCCTGCGTAAACGTTCGCCCACGCTGTTGCGCGACTTGCGCCGTTTCCTTACTGAGCAATTTGGCTTCGGAGACTTCGCGTTCCATCTGCCCAACGGGCAGGAGGTGGCGCGGGCACGGGATTTGCACGAACTGGAGGCGTGCCTTCACGAGGTTCCAGCAGAGAGCATCGCGTATCACAGCGAGAGAAATCATTTTTCGCGTTGGCTGTGGGCAAGAACCGAGTTCGCTCTAGCGCAAAAACTCAGGCCGCGAAAGGTTTCAGATTTTGCCACGCTCGAAACCTTGCGGCGCGATTTAATCGATTCCATCGCCGAATATCGAAATGAGCAGAGCCAGGTTCTAATCGGAGATTTCAACGCAACCACTTTCAAATCAAGCGAGGGATTTTTCTTGCGCATTGGCGGGGGTTCGCTCGGCGGCAAAGCGCGCGGACTGGCTTTCATCCGTCATCTGCTGCACAAGTATCAGACCGCCCGGCGATTTGCCGATGTTAACATTGCAGTCCCGCCAAGCGTGGTGCTGGCAACGGATGTTTTCGACCGCTTTCTCACCGAAAATAATCTGCTCGACTTCGCCATCAACAGCACTAACGACGAGGAGACTTCGCGCCGGTTTCTGGAGGCATCGCTTTCGGCATCGTTGCGTGACGATCTTCTGGCATTCCTTGCCGAGGTTCATTATCCGTTAGCGGTGCGTTCTTCTAGCTTGCTTGAGGATTCTCAATACCAGCCATTCACCGGCGTGTACGAAACTTTCATGCTCGCCAATCAACATCCCGATTTGTCGGTGCGGCTGGAGCAACTTATGGAGGCAATCAAGCGCGTTTACGCTTCGACGTTCAGCCAGCATGCAAAGGGATACGTTCGGGCCACTCCCTACCGGTTGGAAGAAGAGAAGATGGCCGTAATTGTGCAGCAGGTTGTGGGTACAAGCCATTCCTCGGGTGGCGGGCAACGCTTCTATCCTGATTTTTCCGGCGTGGTGCGATCACATAACTTTTATCCCGTGCCGCCGATGAGTTATGGCGACGGCGTCGCTGCAGTGGCATTGGGTTTGGGTCGGACAGTAGTGGACGGCGGCAAGTGTCTGACTTTTTGCCCGCGTTATCCGCGAAATATTATGCAGTTTTCCTCGGTGGAAGATATTCTGGCAAACTCGCAACGCGAATTCTGGGCGCTGGAGCTTGATCACTTGAAACGAGGCGATGAGTCCGCGTCCGACCCGCTGTTGGAATTTAAAGAAGTAGGCTTCGGTCTGGACGTGGCAGAGAGCGACGGAACTCTGGACAACCTGGGGTCGACGTATTCTCTCGATAATAACGTTATTTACGACGGGTTGAGTCGGCCAGGGACGCGGATAGTAAGTTTCGCTCCCATACTCAAACACGGAGTTTTTCCGTTAGCGTCGATTCTAGAGCGGCTCACAAAAATCGGGGACGAGGCGTTTGGGCGCCCTGTGGAAGTGGAGTTCGCGGTGCGGTTGTCGCGCAGACCAAAAGAACCCGCTGAGTTCGGTTTTTTGCAAATCCGTCCGCTGGTGCTGTCGCGCGAAAGCGAAGAACTTCGGATGGAAGATGTGAGTCCCGACCGACTATTCTGCCATAGTGCCAAAGTGCTGGGCAATGGACGCATACCCGATTTGCGCGACGCCGTCGTGGTCGACTTTCACCGCTTCGAGCGCGCGCGAAGTCAGGAGGTTGCCGAAGGGGTGGCCCACTTTAATGCAAAGCTGACCGAAACCGGAACGCCCTACCTGCTAATCGGTGTTGGACGTTGGGGGTCGAATGATCCCTGGCTCGGCATTCCTGTGGAGTGGGATGAAATTTCTGGTGCGCGAGTAATCGTGGAAGCGGGATTCCGCGACTTTCGCGTGATCCCGTCGCAGGGTAGCCACTTCTTCCAGAACCTTACGGCATTTCAAGTGGGATATTTTACGGTCAATCCAGATGCGGGTGAGGGATTTGTGGACTGGGATTGGCTCGGCGCAGCCCCAGCCGTTGAAGAGCAGGGATGTGTGCGCCACTTGCATTTCGACGCACCGCTGATTGTTGTGATGAATGGGCGCACCAGCCGGGGAATGATTTTTAAACCAGAAGCGCGTGCAGACGCATCATAAGCTGATCCGAGATGGAGGACGTGCGTCTCGCCGGCCTAGTCGTCAGTGAATCAATTCAGTCAAATCACGTTGATGGTAAAACAAGCGGCACACGACGCAGGGTTTGAACTCGCGGGCATTGCACCGGTGCGCGACTTCGACGAACTGAAATACTTTCCCGATTGGATTCAAGCAGGACACGCGGGTGAGATGAAATATATGGAGGCCCGCGACGAAGCCGGACAGCTCAAGCGAGCTTCGCTTCGTTCGAGCGTGCCGTGGGCGCGGAGCGTGATCGTGTGCGCGATTAACTACAACACGCCGCATCCATATTCTACGCAGGTCGACGATTCTGATCGAGGATGGATCTCGCGGTACGCGTGGAGTCGCGAGGATTATCACGACGCGGTGATGCGAAGGCTCCGTAGCGTGGAGAACGTGCTGGGAGATACCGTCAGGCAAGGACAGGATGCCCTCGCGACAGCCGACGAGGCGCCGGCGCTACAAACTCGCTGTTACGTGGATACGGGGCCTTTGGTTGAGCGCGTGTATGCCAAATATGCCGGTGTCGGGTGGATCGGGAAGAATACTTGTATCTTGAATCAAAAGCTCGGGTCCTGGCTTTTTCTCGGCGTGATTCTAACTTCGCTCGAACTACAGCCTGATCTGCACGCGCCCGACCGCTGCGGTAGCTGCACCCGCTGTATCGAAGCCTGTCCTACGGACGCCTTGATTGCGCCTTACCAACTCGATTCCAATAAATGCATCTCGTATTTAACCATCGAAAAGCGTGGCGCAATTCCACAAGACTTGCGCGAAGGTCTGGGTCGCCACGTGTTTGGCTGCGACATCTGCCAGGATGTTTGTCCGTGGAACCGAAAATCTCCGGAGACCAGCGCAGCAGAATTCCAAGCACGCGATGGCTTTGTGAATCCCGCGCTGGAGTGGCTGGCCGACATGAGTGCGGAAGAATTCCGGGAACGATTCCGCGCTTCTCCGATTCGTCGTACCAAGCGCTCTGGCCTGCGAAGAAACGCTGCCATCGCAATGGGCAATAGCGGGAACCAGAAGTTCTTGACGACCCTACAAAAGCTGACGGCAGACGACGATGCGGTAGTGGCGGAAAGCGCGCGATGGGCTGTCGAGAAGTTGAATGGGTCCACTTCTACTCCGACACCAGGAACAAAATGATCTGACCGCAGAGATGATCTGCTGACGTCTCCGCCGCCGAGCTTGCGTGTTAGCATCATTGACGTTCGCAACGCTAACGGCAAAACAATGTCTCGGAATCCCTGTTCGCCGCGCCAACTTTTCTCTACGCTGTTGCTATGCGCAGTAGCTTTTCTTCCTATCGCCCTGGCCCGTTCGGACGAACCTCACTGGATTCGCGTCAATTCAAGTCACTTCTCAGTCGTCACAGACGCCGACGAAAAACATGGGCATGACGTCGCGGTTCGCTTCGAGCAGATGCGCGCAGTCTTCGGACAACTGTTGTCGAGAAGCCGAATCAATATGTCCGCACCGATAGACATAATTGCGCTTAGAAACGATGAGGAATACAGCAAAGTAGTTCCAACCGGCCAGAGGCCGGGGATTGCATCCGGTTTTTTCATCCCCGGCGAAGACCGCGATTATTTCGTGGTGAACCTTTCGAGAGATGAAAGCTGGCGGTCCATATCTCGCGATCTTGCGTTGTTTTTTCTAAATTACAACTATCCTCCGACGCAGCCCTGGTTCGACGAAGGCTTTGCAGAATATTTCTCCAGTTTGCGCCTGGACAGGCAAGTCCAAATCGGGGCGGATCCCGAATCGTTCACCGAACTGCTGAACTCGTCACCTTGGCTCATGATCCCCGAGTTATTCGGCAAAGTTCACGATGGTCTTCCTGATGCAGAAAAGTCCAGGCATACATTGTTCTACGCCGAGTCATGGATCGTGATGCACTACCTCCTGGCTCAGAACAAACTCTCGGAAACCGGCACTTACCTCGACTTGGTGGAGAATCAAAAGGTTCCGGTCGAGGAAGCGATTCAGAAGGCCTACAGCATGTCCCCGGCTCAATTCGAGCAGGCGGTGAAAGACCATTTTCACTCGTTATTGCAGACGCCAGGCAGTGCGGCCGGAGTTCAATTGAATGGCGTGCCGTTGCCAGAGAATATCGGCAGCAGCACTCAAGAGCTTCCCGAAGCGGAAGGGCGAGCGTTGGTTGCGGAAATGAGCCTGCGACTTCCCGACCACCGTGGCCAGGCGGTGCAGCGACTGGAGTCGATTACTAACTTGCCCAAGGGAGACAACGTAGTAGCTCACCGCGGGCTAGCTTGGGCGCACCTCGAGAAGAAAGAATTCGACCGCGCGATTGAAGAATTGAATAAAGGCGCGGAACTGAATCCTAAAGACCCGTGGCTCCATTATTATTGGGCCCTCGCCCGACTGCGGGCCGCGCAGGCGTCGAGAACATCGATACAAGGCCTTCCGAACATGATGCAGGATCTACATGCGGTTCTCGACTGGGATCCGGAATTCGCGGAAGCGCGCAGTATGTTGGCCATGGCCCAACTGGACGGTGGCGGCGTGCACGCTGCCATGGATTCGATGCGGCCGGCGCTTCTGCTCAGCCCGCGAAACCAAACCTATCAATTGAACATGGCAGAAATTTATCTTGCAGGGAAAAATTGGGATGCAGCAACCGCTCTGCTCGAACGGCTTAAGAACAGTCCGGACCCGCAGGTCGCCAAGTCCGCCGGCGAGCAACTGGTGGGTTTGCCCATGTTAAAAAAATACGGGGTACTGCCTCAGGACCAAACCTCAGGGCAGACGGCATCGGTGCCATCACAATCCGCACCCAGCGGAACCCCGTCCAGTGCTAAAACAAACGTGGAATCCGAGACGCAAAAGAAACAAAGTCCTAAAACAGATGAAGAAGTTACGGAGGATCAGGGACTGTCAATACCGACTGCACCACAGATTGATAAACGGGCGATCAAATTTGTGAAAGGAAAATTGCTAGCGGTCGATTGCACGCAGCCACCATCGGCGATTTTGACTGTAGCAGCCGGAGCGAAGGTGCTCAAGCTTCGCGCCCCAGACTACAAGACACTGACCCTCATTGGTGCGGACGCATTTTCCTGCGGCTGGAAGAGCCTCGCAGTAGCCGTGAACTACAGGGCAGGGGGCGCAGCCGACGGCGATTTGGTTTCGCTCGAAGTGCAATGAAGCCTGATCGTTTCATTGCGTGATTTCGATCCGAAATACTGTCGGGGGGTCTGTTTTCACTGTGAAGTTGCATCCACGTGCCAAGAAAAATGCCATAACTGGAATCGTCGGCGAGGCGGTGAAATTGGCCGTGACTGCGCCTCCTGTCGATGGACGGGCAAATGAAGCCTGCATCGAATTTTTCGCAAATCTTTTCGCTCTGCCTCGCTCTTCCATTACTATTGCGTCCGGCGAGACCAGCCGCAGAAAAGTGATTCGGGTTGCGGGATTGTCGGCGGACGAATTGCGCAGGCGGCTTGAACTCTAGTTAGTCCCGCAGGGGGTACTGTTTCTGTTCTCCGAACGCTTGCGTGAAATTCGAACCGGCTTCGATCGCCCTTTCTGGGTCGCCAACATCAGCGAGATTTTTGAGCGTCTTTCCTACTACGGCGCTTTTGCCTCTCTGGCTCTGTACCTTCAGGAGCGACTGAATTTTTCCACTGAGCAAACTGGAACGTTGACTGGAATATTCGGCGGCATGGTGTGGTTTCTCGCCATTTTCGGGGGGGCCGCGGCCGATCGACTTGGCTTCCGCCGCGCTCTTTCGTCCGCTTATCTGATTTTGGCTGTTGCTTATTTTCTCATTGGCTCGATCGGTGCGCCGTGGCTGGCGCCAGTGCGCAACGCAGTCCCGCTCAGCCTTTTCGTGGGTTTCATTCTCATTCTTCCCGCACTCGGCATTGCGCTCGTGAAACCCTGCGTGGTGGGCACAACGGCGCGCGCTTCAAAAGAGAACGTCCGGTCAATCGGTTATTCGATTTATTACACCATGGTCAACGTCGGCGGCGCTGCTGGCCCGTATTTTGCTTCGTGGGCGCATCGTCACTTGGGCGTTGAGAATGTCTACCGCCTGGCAGCTGTGAGCGTCTTCGCGATGTTCTTTTTTGTCCTATTGTTTTTCCGCGAACCTCATAAGCCGGGCGATGCGCCTCCACCCTCGATCGCGACTGTCGCGCGGAATTTTTGTACGGTAGTGGGAAATTATCGTTTGGTCTTGCCCGTCTTGATGGTTGCCTTGGTTCTCCGGATTGCCCTCTGGGTCTATCCAAGTCTTAGTGTGCCTTGGTGGATCTGGGTTGGGCTGCTTGCGCTTGTGCTCGCCGGGATCAGCAAATTCATGTGGTTTCTCGTGCTTTTCACGGGCTACTGGATCGTGTTTTGGCAGCAGTATATCAGTCTGCCCGGATACATTCACGGATACATCAGCCCGCATGCCGATGTCGAAATAATCCTGGTGACCGATGGACTCACGGTAATTTGTCTCACCCTCGCAGTGAATTTCCTCACGCGCAAGATTCCGGCATTTCAGGCCGTGATGCTTGGCACTGTGATCACATCGCTTTCGTGGCTTATTCTGGCTTTTCGCCCGACGGTCTGGGCAGCAGTTCTCTCCCTGTTTGTGCTGGCCTTGGGCGAGATCATTCAGCAGCCGCGTTATTACGAATATATTTCGCGGCTTGCGCCTCCGGGACAACAGGGCACGTACATGGGATTTGCATTTTTGCCGATCGGGATTGGCTCCTTGATTGGAGGGTGGTTCGGCGGGACGCTGGTCCATTATTTCGGAGAAGTTGTGCATAAGCCGGAGCGTATATGGTGGTGCGTGAGTGCTGTCGGTATGGTTACGTCGGCACTACTGTGGATTTACGATAAAAGTGTAAAAACGAAAAGCATTTCTTCGGCGCAATCGTCCACATGAGCCCACCCAAACGTTCCCCTGCAGCCATTGCCGCAGAAATTCGACAGGCGCTTAAAGACGGCGGTTCAGCTGAGCATGCGAGCGGTGTGCAGTGGTTCTTCAAGGACGAAATAAAATCCCACGGATGGTATACGGCCAAACTGCGCAGCGCAGCCGTCCAATCCCGGAAGCAAATTCGAAAAAAATTTGGTGTTAATTTTCTGGTGAAAGTGGCGGACAAGCTTTTTGTCGGGCAAGTTCTCGAGGAAAAAATCTTCGCCGTGTTCCTGCTGGAAAAGCTAACTGAAGAGTTTGGCGACGCAGAGTTCCGGCTATTTGAGTCCTGGCTCTCGCGAATATCAAGTTGGGCTGACCACGACGGCCTCGTGCACTATCTGATCGCGCCAATGGTGGCGGCGAAGCCAGTCCGAACGACCAGGGTTTTTCGCTGGGCAAAATCGCCGGACCGCTGGCGTCGCCGGGCGGCATGTGTGGCATTGATCCAGGGAACACGACGGAAGCTGTTTTTTGTGGACATCAAACGCTTGTCGAACTTTCTTCTGTCCGATGAGGATGACATGGTGCGGAAGGGACTCGGTTGGCTGCTGCGAGAAACTGCCAAAGCGGATGCGAAACGCACGGCGCCCTATTTAATGAGCATCCGCCAGCGTGCACCGAGACTGGTACTGAGGACAGCTTGCGAGACGCTGCCGGTAGATGTACGGAAGAAGATTCTCGCCAAACCGTCTTGATCACAAGTGCGGCCTTCGGCCGGACGCCCCAAGGCGGCTGTCCCCACGTGAGCCTTTGGGCGATCCGAATCATTTCTAGGTAGGAGTGTCCCACGGAACGATTCGCCCAAAGCCGCTGACGTTGTTAGAATAGCTATTTACATTTGTCATCCTGAGCAAAGCGAGGGATCTAGGTTCTTGTCGGCACCAGCGCTAACCCAGACTTCTAGCCTCGCGCGGAAGACAATACATACCCCATGAACCTCGCTGCCATACAAGCCGCCTTACGCGAGCGCAATATCGATGCATGGTTTTTCTACGATCATCATCACCGCGATCCCATTGCTTATCGTGTGCTGGGGCTTTCCCCCAATACGATGGTGACGAGGCGATGGTTCTATCTCATCCCGGCGGAGGGTGAGCCAACCAAACTGGTACACAAGATTGAGTCGCGTCACCTCGATTCCTTGCCTGGGAAGAAACTTCAGTATGCTGGCTGGCAGGAATTGTTCGACCAGGTAAAGGTACTGTTGTCACCACATCGCGATATCGCCATGCAGTACTCGCCGAATAACCTTGTGTTCACCATTTCGCTTGTCGATGGCGGCACGCTGGAGTTAATCCGCGGCTTGGGAAAAAATGTTTTGAGTTCGGGAGATCTCGTGGCTTTGTTCGAAGCGACCTGGACGGATGAGCAGATCAAGTCTCATTATGCGGCGCGTGATGCGGTTGATGCCATCACGGCGGCGGCGTTTCAGGAGATCGGCCGGCGAGTGCGCAACGGCGGAACGAATGAACATCAGATGCAGCAATGGTTCATGGAATCATTTCGGCGCGAAAATCTCGTCACCGATGATCCGCCTATCGTCGGAGTTAACGCCCATAGCGGCGACCCGCATTATGAACCGAGTGCTGAGAACTCAGCGCCCATTCGCGAGGGCGATTTCGTTCTGCTGGATGTTTGGGCGAAGAAAAATTTGCCCGGAGCCGTCTATTACGACATTACCTGGACCGGCTTCGTTGGCAAGGCTCCATCTGATCGCATGCGCGAAGTTTTCAACCTAGTTCGCGATGCGCGCGACGCCGGCGTTAGGACCGTGCAGGAAGGCATTGCCAGCGGCCGAGCTATGTGCGGATGGGAAGTGGACCGGGCAACGCGAGATCACATCACCAAAGCCGGATTCGGCGATTACTTTATTCACCGCACCGGGCACTCCATCGGGACCGAGGTTCACTCCAACGGCGCAAATATGGATGATCTGGAAATTCACGACGAGCGTCGCATCCTTCCAAATTCATGTTTCTCAATTGAACCTGGAATTTATCTGCCAGAGTTTGGCGTGCGCAGCGAAGTGAACGTTTTGGTACGGCCGAAGGCCGCAGAAGTGACCGGTAAAATTCAACGCGAGCTAGTAATTATCTGAATGGCAAATCCCTCGACAACTAAAGCAGCACCGGTATCGCAACCCATGACAACAATGTCCGTGTTCGCACCGGCAATCGGCTGGCTGATCCCCGGCGCGGGCCATCTCATCCAGAAGCGTTGGATCCGCGGTCTTTTGCTCATGGGCTCCATCGTAGTCATGTTTATTCTTGGCATCGCCATGCAGGGACGCGTGTATCGACCCAACGGCGGCGACATTCTCGACATTCTGGGATTTGTCGGCGATGTGGGCGCAGGAGGGCTTTACATTTTGACGCGAGCTATGGACCTAGGCCAGGGCGCAGTCGCCCACGCCACTGCGGATTACGGAACCAAGTTCATCATTGTCGCCGGTCTCCTGAACTTTATCAGCGCGGCTGACGCATACCATATCGCGATTGGGAAGAAGCCATGAACCTGCAACTCTCCCATTTCAGCGCGGCTGTATTGTTCGGCCTGTTCGCCTCCGTGGTTTTCGGGATCACCCAACGCAGCACGTCGCGAGAGCAAATTCGCTATGGCTTGTACTGCTTTGCTATGTTCGTTGGCGGAGTCTTTGTGGCGGGCTGGGTCATGTGGATTTTGCGGCGTTAGTTCGATGGACGCACGAATCCAAGTAATTCAAGGCGACATAACCAAACAGACTGTAGACGCAATCGTGAACGCCGCCAACAATTCCCTGCTGGGCGGAGGTGGCGTCGACGGCGCCATCCACCGCGCAGCCGGACCTGAATTGCTCGCTGAATGCCGACTGTTAGGGGGATGCAGGACGGGCCACGCGAAAGCCACGAAGGGATACAACCTACCGGCAAAGTACGTAATCCACACGGTTGGCCCCGTGTGGCATGGTGGCGACAACGACGAAGATCAATTGCTGGCTTCCTGCTACCGCAGTTCGCTCGAAGTGGCCGCATCGCTAAAAGTCCGGAGCATCGCATTCCCCGCCATAAGCACTGGCATTTACGGATTTCCAAAGCCGCGCGCCGCAAAGATAGCTGTGGAGGAAGGGTCTGCAGCAAAGGACATGAAAAAACTGTTGTTCGTTTGTTTTGATGCGGAGACTGCCGAACTTTATCGTCAACTTCTGCGTTAGATTTTGGCGTTGAACGCGGCCATCTACCCCTCCCACACGAACGCGTCAAATATCCTTTGGGTATTGAACCCTAGGCGCAGATAGAGTTGCACAGCGCGATCGTTGGCTTCCGTGACCGTCAATGAAAGCAAAGAGAATTTCCGCTGGCGCAGGTTCCTGGTCGTTGCTGCCATCAACGATTCGCCGATGCCGTGCGAGCGGTATTCCGGCAGCACGCATACTTGGGTTACATGGCCGACATCGTTGCGCACACGCGAACACAGGATCAATCCCACCAGCGTCCGAGTGCGTTTGTTTATCGCGGCGAAGGATGATTCGGGATCGAACGTTCCGCATCCTGGGAATCGAACAATATTATTTAAGAAACGCAAAGAGCCACTTAACGTGCGATATTGATCGTTAATCTCGGAATCCACGTGCCCGCGATACGCTGTCGTGATTACGGCGGCGGCAGGTTGGTAATCGAGCTCCGACCATTGACGGATTTCAATGTCTGGGTGCGGCGGCCGGGCTGACGGAACTGCGTCGTGCAATGGCAAGAGCATGAAAAGTCTTGCGTGCCGGCTGAAGCCTTGCGCCACAAATGGCTGAGAGACGATTCCGGTCTCGTGCATCAGCAATTGCGCCTCGACGCGATGGATGCCGGGAGACTGCTGCAGGGTTTCGATCACATGCGTGAGCAGCCGGGATTCCACTTCATGAGCACCAGGCAAGGGACCGCCGTTAGCAACAAATAAATCGCCGATTACGCCTTTACTACCTTCGTAAACGAAAAACGCATACCCGAAAATTCGTCCGCGATCGATAGCAGCATAACCAGGCAGAATCTTCGCGTCGACGTAGCGCAGGATCATGTCGGCAGAACCGCCGTAATCCCAGGAAAGCAGGCGCGACCACACGCTAATCTCATCCTCCAACAAGGGACGCAGGTCAACGGATGAAAAATGCCTGAGATCAAGAATCTCCACGCGGCTCCTGGAGGGCTACGCCCCAGCGGTGCACAAGATTGTGGCCTTAAAGGCCGAGTGTATTAGCTTCGCACGGCGCGAGGCAAACGGGAGTATCTCGAAGGATTCACGATGCGGACGTTTGAGTAAGGATCTCGCTGTGCTCGGGATGACAATTCGCAGGGTTCTAATGGACACTGGTGTTCATGCTTCCCACAGCTGCTACCCAGTAGTAGTCCAACCCTTGCGGCGCGAAGCTTCCCAAGTAAGACACTCGTCGGCCTGCAACTTTTTTTGCAATCGACGTTTGCGATCCCTCTGGAGCGACTACCAAATGCTCAGTAGCTGGAATCTGCCCGGACTCATATCGTTCAATAATTTGGTTTCGATAGAAGGCGAGACCATATTCGGTTTGTCGAGAAACTCCCGACACTGCAAGCGGAAACGGCTTAGTCTCAAGAAGGCTGATTTCATTTGCGAGAGGCCGGGCCGAAAGCGTGCTATCGAGTGCCGGGGCTCCGAGACGCAGAGTTGCAGCTAGTGAAAGAACAACCGGTACCAGAGTGATAAAACGCAATCCGGCAAAGCCGAGCTTCGCATGCAGCGTGACGGCAACTCCGATCGCGAGCACACCAGCAAAGGCAATCGAAATCGCGGCTGCTTTGCCCCACGGGAGATGATGCTGAAGGATCAAGTACTGAATCATCAGGGCAGGCACAATCGGTGTCGCAGCGACAATCGAGTGCAAAACAATTAGAAGAATGCTGGGGCTTTCGGTCGCTGAGACACGACGGCGCAGATATTCCGCCAGCAGCAGCGTGCCTGCGGGCAATGCCGGCACAATATAGCCTGGCAGTTTTGATTTAGAAAGAGAAAAGAAAATTAACGGAACGACCAGCCAGACAATAAAGAAAACATTGAGAGCGTCCTCGGACGAGAGCATTTGTTGTCGTTCGGACCACCAGACCCGAACGCTCTCGCCTACCGACGCCAGAACACAAACTGTCCAGGGAATCAGGCCAATGAGTGTAACCGGTATGAAATACCAGAACGGTTCGGGGTGATGATACAGGTTGGTGCCAAATCGTGCAAGATTGTGTTCAAGAATAAACACCCGTAAGAACTCCGGGTTTCGAATCTGCACCGCAACGTACCAAGGGAGGGATACCGCGCAAAAAAGCAGTATTCCTGGAATCCAAAGTGTGCGCACAAGTAGCCTAAAATCATGTTTGGACGCTGCAAAGAGTCCAATTACTATCGCGGCTAACAATGGCGCGACGGGCCCCTTGGCCAACATACCGAGAGCAATGGACACATAGAAAACTGCAAGATCGAGATAGGATTCGCTTTCATACCACGCATACCACGCGAGCAACGCTATAGTAAACATCGCTGCCAGCGGCATATCGGTCGAAGCGGCACGGGCGAAG
>DASYOD010000121.1:0-2441 GCA_036008085.1 Terriglobales bacterium | reverse complement strand
GGAGGCAAGCTGCTCGGCGCCGGTGGTGGAGGTTTCATGCTTTTCTTTGTTCCTCCTCAAGGGCGAAAGGCCTTGATCAGCCGTTTGAACAAACTGCTGTGCGTGCCAATTACGTTCCCTGCTCGAGGAAGCCAGGTTGTCGTATATGAGCAGGAGCCCACTTACAAGGAAGCCGAAGAGGTTCAGGTTTAGCCGATGTTTCAAATGCCCGATGCGGTCATCCTGGCGGGTGGAGCAGGGCTCCGGCTGAAATCAGTCACCGGAGAAACGCCTAAACCGATGGCGAAAATCGGTGAACGCCCGTTTCTGGAGATCCTTTTTCACCAGCTAAAACGGCAAGGTTTGGTCCGCATCATTCTGAGTGTGGGTCAGAAGCAGCGGGTGATCCGTGAACATTTTGGAGAGAATACATCCGGATTGCAGCTTTGCTACTCACTCGAGCAGATGCCTTTGGGGACGGGTGGGGCTCTGCGCCAGTCGGTAGCGCACGTCGTCACGAAAAACTTTCTTGCCTTGAACGGTGACAGTTATACCGACGTGAATTTGGAACAATTGATGTTGGCGCATTTTAATGCCAAAGCCGACGTCACCATGGCTGTGATACCTGAATCCCGCAGCGATGCCGGATCGGTCGTGTTTGATCAAGATGGCAAAGTGACGGCCTTTGCGGAAAAACAATTCGTACAAGGGTCGTCCTACCTCAGCGCTGGAATCTACATGTTGAACAAGGATCTTGTGGAGGAGATAGCATCGGGTGTCAACATTTCCCTGGAAGAGCATCTTTTCCCGAGGTGGCTCGCCAGCGGGAAGCACATCCAGGCTTTTGCGTCTCCTGCAAGATGCATCGACATCGGCACGCCAGAACGCTACCTGGAGGCACAAGGTCTGCTGGCCAAAGTTGAATCGGCGGAATCCATAATTCAAAATGAGGACCAACCATGAAGGTAATGATTACAGGTGCAGCAGGATTTATAGCTCCTTTTCTGGCCCAGCAATGCATCGCGTCTGACTGCTCCGTGCTGGGGCTTGATCACCGCGAGCCCAAGAATTCCTGGCCTGACGCCGCTTTCGAACGCTGTGATGTGAGGGACGGCGGGCGTTTCTCGGAGCTCATTGCGAAATTTGCGCCAGAACGCGTTTTTCATCTCGCCGCTCAAAGCTATCCAACCGTCTCCTTGGCCCGTCCGCAAGAAACCTTCGAATCGAATGTGGGGGGGACCATAAATCTTTTTGAAGCCCTGCGCACGCTCAAACTTTCGCCCACGGTCGTGGTCGCCTGCTCAAGCGCGGAGTATGGCCTTGTTGCCAGCAAGGATTTGCCGGTTCGAGAAACCCATCCACTTTTGCCGCTGCATCCCTACGGCGTGAGCAAAGTCGCTCAGGATTTGCTCGCTGCTCAGTATTATGCAAACTACAAAATTCCCGCCATACGCATCAGAATCTTTAACACCACCGGCCCCGGGAAAAAAGATGATGTTTGTTCTGACCTCACCAAGCGGGCGATTGAAATCGTGCTGGGAATTCACCCTCCCGTGATGAAAGTGGGGAACACCAACACGCGGCGCGCGATCATCGATGTGCGCGATCAGGTTCGAGGACTTTGGCTGGCGGCAGAGCATTGCGAACCGGGCGAAGTTTACAACCTCGGAGCCGAAAGCATCTATTCGGTAGAGGAGATCATCGAGGAGATTCGTTCTCAAGTCGGAGTGAAATTCGAGCTAGAGCGAGAACCCAGCCTGGTTCGGGCTTGCGATGAGCCGGTCATTGCAGGGGATATGACCAAGTTCAGGAGCCGCTGCACGTGGAATCCCGGAATCCCGTTGCGCACAACCGTACGCGACATGTTGGAGTGGTGGAGGAACCAGCTCACGGGGTCACTGCAGCCGGCATCGACTCAGAAAGCTTGACCGGAGACTACTGAAACAAGTTCGGACGCGCTCCGTCGCTCCTCAACAATGAAAGCGTTCCTTCGAGACTCCGGCTGCCTTCATCCGAAGACTGGCCGAGCCGGAGCAAATTACAAAGCGGCTTGCATTTAAATAAGTGACGAATAAGACCCTACGACGAAACGAGAGGATTTAATGAGCACAGAGGTAAAACCCATCGCTCCTGCAACGGGAGAAGTCGCGGGAAATCTGATTCCCACGCAACAAGTTCATAAATCGGTTCTGCGGTTTATCGATTGGTTGCAAAATTACGGAGAAGTTTCCTACGACTTCCAGAGTTATTTTTCCAGCGATCTGACGCGGGCGGCCAAAGCGCTATACTACAAAAACCCTATCCTGGGAACCATTGCAGTGTCTCCGATGGTGTTTTCCGAGGCGTTTGTTCCGTCGGCCAGGCGGTTGTTCTGGAAGCCGCAACGTTTTCCCATTGCAGATGCACATTACGCGATGGGTTTCGGCCTGCTCGCGAAGTTTTCTCAACCAGAGAAATATCAC
>DASYOD010000120.1:0-56582 GCA_036008085.1 Terriglobales bacterium | reverse complement strand
TCGGCCGATTTCAAAGATATCGTCAAACAACAGGCGGACATCGTTCGCGTGGTCGGCGACTATGTGAAGTTAAGAAAGGCCGGAGCCGTAAACTATTCGGGGCTTTGTCCATTCCACAACGAGAACACGCCTTCGTTTTCGGTTCATGCGACGCTGCAGTTTTTTCATTGCTTCGGTTGCGGCGTTTCGGGAGACGTATTCACTTTTATTCAAAAGATCGAAAATGTCACCTTCCCGGAAGCGGTGCGGGCCGTCGCCCAAAAACTTGGAATCGCGCTTCCAAAGCTAAGCTACAGCAGTCCCGCGGAAGCCGAGGAAGCCAGACTGCGCACTGTTCTGCTCGAAGTCCACGAGCGCGCGGTGGCTTTCTTTCAAGAGTGTCTGCGGCGCCCCGAGGGTGCCCACGCCCGTGAATATCTGGCTGGACGCGGACTGAGCCCGGAAGTGATTAAAGCATTCCGCATTGGCTACGCGCCGGATTCCGGCTTTCTGCTGCGCGACCGCCTGCGCGGAGAGTACGGCGAAGAGGTGCTGCGACAAAGTGGATTGTTCTCGTGGAAAGAAGGCTCGCAGCCCACGGCCAGCTCTCGGCAAGACTCAAGGTCCCTCGACTCCGCTCGGGCTGACAAAGATGCGGGGGCCCTTGCGGAGGACGTCGGTCGTGATGAGAGCAAGCCAACGACCGACGACCAACGGCCAACGACCATCTACTCCAAATTTCGCAACCGGGTCGTGTTCCCTATTACCAACGAAACCGGACGAGTAATCGCCTTCACTGGACGCACGCTTTCCAGCGACGAAAAAGCCGGACCGAAGTATCTCAACTCGCCGGAAACGGCGATCTATTCCAAGTCGCGAGTCTTGTTCAATCTCGACCAGGCCAAAGAAGCCATTCGCAAGCTGGATTACGCAATACTGGTCGAAGGCCAGATGGATTGCATTTCTGTTTTCGCTGCCGGCTTTCACAATGTGATCGCCAGCTCTGGAACCGCCTTCACCGAAATTCAGGCCAGGTTGCTCGGCCGCTTCAGCAAGCACGTCGTCGTAAATTTCGATCCGGATACCGCAGGCGCTAAAGCCACCGAGCGGACTTTGGGCCTTCTAGTCGAAGAAGATTTCCAGATCAAAGTGTTGACTCTCGAAGCCGGATTTGACCCTGACCTGTTCATCCGGCAAAAAGGAAAAGCCGCGTACGGCGAAGCGCTCAAGCATTCGCAGCGGTATTTTGATTACCTCATCGAGCGCGCCCGGAGTCAGTTCCCGGTTCGCAGCGCCGAGGGCAAGGTGAAGGCACTGAATTATCTGCTGCCACACATTCAACGAGTCCCCAGCCGAATCGTACGCGACGAACTGGCCCACGAAATCGCGCAGAAACTCGGCATCGACTCCGCCGTTTTGCGGCAGGAATTGAAGCATGCTGCCACCAACCGATCAGTGGCGAGCGTGAAATCAACGGTCGAAGCTCAAGTCACCGATGCAGAAAAGCTTTTCATCCGAGCCTTAACGTCTGCGGGCGAAATGCAAGCCGCGGAAGAACATATCTCATCGCGTGACGGCGCAGAAGAAGAATTCGATCCCGCTCGCCAAGCCCATTTTGTTCTCAAGAATGAGCATCTGCACCTGGGCTTAGCGACTGAATCCCTGATCGAAAGCATTCTCAACGCAAAGTCGCAAACTATCGATGTCATGAAATTGGCATTGTCGGACGCGGATCGCAATCTGCTTGCCACCGTTTTGATGAGAGAAAATGAGGAGCTTTCTCCCGAAAAATTGGAGGGTGCTGTCCGGGCCTTGCGACGCATCCAATTCAAGCGCCAAATGGACGAAGTACAACAGGAACTGCAAGCTGCGAAGAAACACGAACCGGACCGGTTGCGCTTCCTGCTGGGTGAAAAAGATCGGTTAAAAAGGGCTTTGATGGACCCGGCCTTATCGGTATCGGAGAGCCATGCCGCAGCACCGGGAAATACCCTAGGGCCTTGAAACTAAATGGTCTCTTTTGCCATCTAAGTTATTAACGGGCGGGCAACACCGGGCAGGCTGACTCTCTTGCGAAGTTTTACGATCAGAGGAAGCGGCAATTCGTGCTATACTTTTAAGGTTTTGTCGGCGCTAATCCCGCCACCTCGCGTTCCCACCGCTAATAAACGACGTTTCGAAGTCCTTTTCAAGGACGACTTGAGGATAATCCGTCTTGGCTCTTGATGACAAGTACGACGACATTAAAAAGCTGATCGATACAGGCAAGGAAAAGGGATACCTTACTTACGACCAAGTAAACGATCTCATACCGCACGATGTGCACTCTCCTGAAGACCTGGACGATCTGCTGACCACCATTGGTACGCAAGGCATCGATGTGCTGGAGGGACCTAAGCTTCCCTCCTCTGCGCTCGATAAAAAGTTCGACGAAGATGAAGTTGGCGAAGACGTCGAACTCGATCTCACCCCAGGCGCCCTGGAAAAAACGAACGACCCCGTCCGCATGTATTTGCGCGAGATGGGCACTGTTCCGCTGCTCACGCGTGAAGGCGAAGTTGAAATCGCCAAGCGCATCGAGCGCGGACAATTACGCGTTCTGAAAGCGCTGTCACGTTCGCCAATCGTCATTAACGAACTGTTGGCGATGGGCGAAGACCTCAAGAAGGGCGTCCGCTCCATCAAGGAAGTGGTCACCTTCGATGAGGAGGAAATCACCGACGAAATTCTGCAGAACCGGTTGAAAGAGTTCACCGGAAAGATTGACGACTTGGCGAAAGCCTACAAGAAGTCCAATCAACTTCTGGAGAAGTTCGCCGCGGTTTCGCAGAAGAAGCGTCCCAAGGACTATCGGCGTTACCGCATTGCGTTGGCCCGCGCCATCGTTGATGTCTCGCTATGTGTCCGCAAACTGGGCTTCACCAACAATGAGCGTAAGCGTCTAATCGACCGGGCAAACAAGACTGTCGACATGATGCGGTCGCTCGACCGTCAGTCGACGAATCTGGAAAAAAAAGCCGACGCGACCCGTAGCGAAGATCAGCGCAAGGAATACCGCCGGCAGTCGCGCGCTATCCGCACGGAACTGGAGAAGCTCGAAGTCGAAGCCGGAGTGTCGTTCCAGGAGCTCAAGCGCACCCAGCGCGAGATTATCCAGGGAGACATGGATGCGGAGCAGGCCAAGCGAGAGCTGATCGAGGCCAACCTCCGGCTGGTGGTTTCGATTGCGAAAAAGTACACCAACCGTGGCTTGCAATTTCTGGATCTGATTCAGGAAGGCAACATCGGTCTTATGAAGGCCGTCGACAAGTTCGAATATCGCCGCGGATACAAGTTCTCGACTTACGCCACCTGGTGGATTCGGCAGGCCATCACTCGCGCAATTGCTGATCAGGCGCGCACCATCCGTATCCCGGTGCACATGATCGAGACGATCAACAAACTGATCCGCACTTCGCGGCAACTGGTGCAGGAACTGGGACGCGAGCCTACCTCGGAAGAAATTGCCAAGCGCATGGACATTCCGGTGGCCAAGGTGCGCAAGGTGCTGAAGATCGCTCAGGAGCCGATCTCGCTCGAAACACCGATTGGCGAAGAGGAAGATTCGCATCTGGGCGACTTCATCGAAGACCGCGCCGTAGTCTCGCCAGCTGAGGCGGTGATCAACGTCAACTTGAAAGACCAAACTTCGCAGGTGCTGCGTACGCTGACGCCACGCGAGGAAAAAGTCATCAAGATGCGTTTCGGACTGGAAGATGGCAGCGAGCATACGCTGGAAGAGGTAGGCCAGTCATTTGCCGTGACACGCGAACGCATCCGCCAGATCGAAGCCAAGGCGTTGCGTAAGCTGCGTCATCCATCGCGTTCGCGAAAGTTGCGGGCGTTCATGGATGGAGTGAGGGACTAACCGACTCGTGCAGGGCGGACACTCCTGTCCGCCTTTGGTTACTTGACCCCTTGCCAAAGAAGATTAGGCTTTAAGTTGGCAAGCGTCGTTCAGTACTTTCAGTACTTTGCAGAGCCCCGAGTTAATCTCGGGGCTTTTGCTTTTGCAGCGTATCGTGAGATGCGGTTTGCGAGGATGAGTGGTACATCATTCCGGAGAAAGAGATTTGGGGGAAGTGGGCGATCTCTCTGCGTACGGAGTGCGATCATTCCAGGTATGAGAAATATCTGGAGGCTTGGGATCTGCTGCTGCCGCCAGAGTTCGACGGAGACATTCAGGCCTGCGTTGAGGAATTTGCCGGGAACGAATTTGACGATGCATGCCAACTGGGAGCACTCATCGAGTTCACACGTTCCGTCGAGTCCCCTCGTACCTTTCTCGGGTAGTTGAAAGGGCTCTTCACCACAGAGACACAGAGTCACAGAGGAATCAAACAAAAGGCGCGGCTTCGGTCGCGCCCTTTTCTCGCATCGATCTTGCATTAGTTTGTCAGCCCGTTCTTCATTCTCGGGGTCGCATTTGTATCCTTGCCGGATGTTCCATCCCACAAAAAACTTCGGCTCCGGTCAAGGCCGTTTTCTCCGTGCACTCGTCTAAGGGCACCAGTGGCTTTTCTCAGGAGGAAGACATGAACAAAATGTTTCTCGCAGTGTTGTTTGTTGTGCTGGGGATGAATCTTTGCGCGCCGGCTTCGGCGCAGAATTCGGGCGCAGCGGCCAGCGTTGACCACACCGCTCCCAGTTACGATATGAAGGCACAGTCTCTGGAAGATCTGGGACGCCTACAGCAGAAGTTCGTGGATCTGGCTAACGCAGTGCCGGCTGACAAAATGACGTGGCGCCCGTCAGCGGACGCGCGCTCTTTTGCGGAAGTGTTTCTCCATGTGGCTGGTGAGAGATATGGGATTCTCAGTCTCATGGGCGCTACGCCGCCAGCCAGTTTCGACCGCAAGACTTTTGAAAAGTCGACGACGGATCGCGCCCAGATTGTCGACGAACTGAACAAGTCGTGGGAGTACAGCAAGAAGACCATCAACGGCATGAGCAATGCGGATTTCGCCAAATTGCTGCCGAAACTCGGTCCGCAAGCGAATGCCGGTGATGTAATCTACATTCTGGTCACTGATGCCCACGAGCACCTGGGCCAATTGGTGGCTTATGCGCGCGAAAACGGCATCGTCCCTCCGTGGACTGTAGAGGCTCAAAAGAAGGCGGCGGAAAAGAAGACAGAGGAAAAATGACGGCGGCATCAGGGCGGCCCAATTCACTCCTTGATGTCAATCGTTCAATCCCACTCCAGTCGACCGTTACCCGCTCCTTGCCACAAACCCGGTAAGGAGTGGGTCACCAGCCAGTGCTAATTTGAGCGGACTCACGCAGCACAAACGTACAAGGTCTTGAGTTTAATTGACTTGTATTCAATAGTCTGCAAAACTTATGTTATCGAGAGCGTTCGCGCGGGAGCTATCCGCGAGCGCTTTCGGTTAAGCTATTTCGTCGAAGAATGGAATTACTGCTCAATCTTCTTTGGTTGACCCTGGCGCTTCCAGCCGTCTGGATGTGGCGCCACCAGTCAGTTTCGGAGAAAAACTGCGGATGTTTTGAGCGGGTTCGTCCTGTCGTGCTTTTCGGCTGCGTTCTCATGCTGCTGTTTCCTGTGGTTTCTGCGACAGATGATCTGCATGCGATGCGGCAAGAGATTGAAGAGTCCAGCCCGTCGAAGCGGGTGGTTAAGCAAGCCGTGGTCGACAAATCCCTGACCCGGCTTATGACGGCTGGCGCGTTGCCGGCTTTGATTTTCCCTTCATCCATTGGTCTCGATGACAAAGACAACGGACAAGTCCTCATTGTTCCCGTCCGTCTCGCTGAACAAACGCGATTCGGTAAGTCCTCCTCTCGTGCCCCGCCTCTTTCCGCCTGAATGTGTGCGTTCGATTCTCCGCTTAGTTCTGCGGCGAGATTTTTCCGGTTTGAGGTGAGCCCCTGGCGTTGCTGTTGGCGATGCGTGTCTGTTGCGCGTATTGCAGCGCCCAATGTTTGTGGAGTGTGAATGAACCAGACGCTTTGGCGTTATTCCGTGCTTTTTCTGCTGCTCGGCTGCGGCCTTGAGGCCGGAGCCCAGCAGGCATTGACATGGGATCAGGTGCGCACCCGCTTTGAGTCAACCAATCCCACGCTTCTGGCCGACAAGCTGAGTATCGATGAATCGAAAGCGGAGGAAATTACGGCGTTTCTGCGACCCAATCCGCAACTTACTTTGTCGGCGGACGGCACGCAGATCGCGCCGAATCAAGGCGTGTGGAAACCGTTTGCCGGGACCTTTGAGACGCCCAGCCTGAGCTATTTGCATGAGCGGCAGCACAAGCGGGAACTTCGTCGCGAGAGCCAGCAAAAGGCAACCCTGATCGCCGAATCCACCCATGCAGACCTGGAGCGGACTCTGCTCTTCAATTTGCGCAGTGCGTTTGTATCAACTCTGCAGGCAAAAGCGGTGCTTCAATTAGCTACCGCCGACCTGGAATACTACGATCACATGCTTGAGATCAGCCGAATTCGATTTCAGGCAGGCGACATCGCGCAAATCGATCTTGATCGATTGGAACTGCAACGGGTGACGTACGAATCGGATGTGCAAACCGCGGAAGTAAATCTGCGCACCGCGAAGATCCAATTACTCACGCTCCTGAACGATCGAACTCCGATTGAACAGTTCGATGTCGTCGGGACATTCGATTTCAACGATCAGCTTATCTCTCTGGATGAAGTTCGGAAGATCGCGCTGGATACGCGGCCCGATCTAAAGGCGGCGATCGAAGCCATCGATAAAGCGCAGACTGACCACAAACTCGCAGTTGCCAACGGCTCGACTGATCCAACCTTCAGCGTCTGGTACACGCACAATTCTTCTACCAATAATCCATTTGCCATAAATACGGTCGGCGCCAGCATCAGCATTCCATTGCGAATTTTTGATCGCAATCAGGGTGAGAAATTACGTACACAAATCGATATCACGCGCAATGAGAGATTGCGCGATGCCACTCAAGCTGGGGTGTTGAGCGACGTAGATTCCGGATACGCCACGGTCGCAAGCAATCTGACTTTGCTTCGCCCTTACAAGGCCAAGTATTTGCAACAGTCAGTGCGGGTGCGCGACACGATTATGTTTTCTTATCAGCACGGAGGGGCTTCGTTGCTGGATTTTCTAAGCGCGCAGTCGGAGTTCCGCAGTGTGCAGTTGAACTACGTGAATTTAATCGGCTCTTATTTGACGGCTGCAGCGCAGTTAAATGAGGCAGTGGGCCGAGAGGTGATCCCATGAGAACCCGATTTTCTGGTCCGTTGCTGAGCGCCATCCTTGCCCTGCCGATCGGCTTGTGGCTGCTCGGTTGCGGCGAAAAAAAGCCGGATCCGAAGGCTGAGGCACCGCCGGCGGCCAAGGTCGAATCCGATCTCGACGCCAATAACTTTAAGGTGGACCGCCCCGAGCAATTTCCGATCGTAGCCGCAAGCGAATACAAAGCTGCACCCGCCCTGAATGTAACTGGCGTAGTGCAGCCTGATATCGCGCGCGCAGTGCCTGTGGTCTCGCTGGCTGCCGGACGCGTTGTAGAAGTGAAAGCCCGGCTTGGTGATCAGGTACAGAAAGGTCAATTGTTGTTGAGAGTTCAGAGCAATGACGTTTCTGGGGCTTTCCAGACATATCGCAAGGCGGTGAACGATGAACTCTTGGCACGGATTCAACTTGAGCGAGCCCAACTTCTCTACGACAAAGGTGCGATTGCCAAAAGCGCCCTCGAACAGGCGCAAGACGTTGCGCAAAACGCAAAAGCCGATCTGGAGGCGGCAACCGAGCAACTGCGTCTTTTAGGAATTGATAAAGATCATCCATCAGGAATAGTCGATGTCAGGGCGCCAATTTCTGGGGTAATCACGGATCAGAATATTACCAACGCCGCCGGCGTGCAGGGATTGTCTGGTCCCAATCCATTCACAATTTCGGATTTGTCATACGTATGGATCATTTGCGATGTTTACGAAAATGATCTCGACGCAGCGCACGTTGGTGAAACCGCGGACATCCACCTGAATGCCTATCCCGACAAGGTTTTGAAGGGCCGCATCGACAACATTTTGCCGGTTCTCGATCCCAACCTCCGTACCGCAAAGGTTCGAATTGAAGTGCCCAACCCCGGAATTATGAGGGTGGGGATGTTCGTGACCGCTACCTTCTATGGCAAGCAACCCCAGACATATGCGGCGGTTCCAGCTACCGCAATTCTGCACTTGCACGATCGCGAGTGGGTTTACTTGCCACTGGGCGGGGGACATTTCAAACGTCAGGAAGTAGTCACGGGACGGATGCTTCCCAACAACATGCAGGCAGTTGTTTCGGGACTAAAACCGGGAGATCAAGTGGTTTCAAATGCTTTGGTTCTGCAAAATACCGTGGAGCAATAAATGATTCGCCGAGTTGTTGATTTTGCTCTCAGTAACCGCCTGCTGGTGCTGGCGTTCGCCCTAATTCTTTTTGCTGGGGGTATGGTCGCTTTCCGTCATCTTCCCATTGAGGCGTATCCCGACGTCGCCGATAACTACGTCGAAGTCATTACGCAATGGCCAGGGATTTCGGCGGAACAAATTGAGCAGCAAGTCACGATCCCGCTTGAGATCGTGATGAACGGCATTCCGCATGTTGTGCATCTGCGTTCGTTTTCACTCTTCGGTTTGTCCGATCTTAAACTGATCTTCGACGACGAATCTGATAATGACTGGAACCGCGAGCGCGTTCTGGAGCGGTTAAGCCAAGTTACTTTGCCACCCGGAGTTACTCCGCAGATGGGCACTGATTGGAGTCCGGTTGGCCAGATCTATTTCTTCACGCTTCGCAGCACTAATCCAGCATATGACCCCATGGAGTTGAAATCCATTGAAGACTGGGTCATCGAAAAGAATTTCAAACAAGTACCGGACATCGTCGATGTCGCCAGCTTCGGCGGCCCGACGCGCGAATACCAGGTTCGTGTAGATCCCAACAAACTCGTCTCATACGGCTTGAGTCTGGCGCAGCTCGAGCAGCAACTTACCAACAACAACGCCAATGCCGGAGGCAGCTTCATACAAGAAGGTCTGCAACAGATCAACGTGAATGCCAGGGGTCTCGTCGACCGTTCTCAAGACATCGCGGAGACGGTCATCATGACCAAAAGCGGGACGCCGCTGAGGGTCAAAGACGTTGCAGTGGTTTCTCAAGGTCCGAAAATTCGGCTCGGACAATTTGCCAGAGCCATTCATCGCGAAGACGGGAAAATCATCGACAACGACGATGTGGTTTCAGGCATCGTATTGCTGCGAAAAGGCGCGGCTGCGGATACTGCACTCCAAGGCATTCACGAAAAAGTCAACAAACTCAATAACCAGATTTTGCCGCCCGGCGTGAGAGTGGTGCCGTTCATCGACCGCAGCGATCTGGTTCACTTCACCAGTCACACCGTACTTCACAACCTCACGGAAGGAATGATTCTGGTATCGATCATTCTGTTTCTATTTCTCGGCAACATCAGAGGCGCGTTGATCGTTGCGGCGACGATACCCTTTTCGCTGCTGTTCGCTTCGATTTGCCTCGACCTCAGGCACATTCCCGCTAACCTGCTATCGCTCGGCGCGTTGGATTTTGGCATGGTGGTAGATGGCGCCGTGGTCATGGTAGAAAACATCGTCCGCCATCTGGGCCGGCACAACGATCTCAAAACACCGGCGGAAAAAATCAGCGAAGCTTCGCACGAAGTGCAGCGGCCGGTGTTTTATGCCATCGCCATCATCATTACTGCGTATCTGCCTATCTTCACGCTGCAGCGCGTGGAAGGCCGGCTCTTCCATCCCATGGCGTGGACAGTGGCCTTTGCGCTTCTCGGAGCTTTGCTGTTCTCGATCATCATCGCTCCCGTGCTGGCAAGTTTCGCCTTTGCGAAGGGCGCAAGAGAATGGCACAACCCGATCATGGATTTCATCATTGACCGCTATCGCGTGGCATTGCGACGGGCCATCCGGCATCGCCTGATTACGGTTGGGGTGGTTGGGGTGCTGTTGTGCTTTGCAGCTTATCTCGCCTTTGGTGGGGCTATCGGTTCTGAGTTTCTGCCGCATCTCGATGAAGGCGCGCTGTGGGTGCGAGGTACGCTTGCTCCCAGCACCGGCCCGGATGAAGGGATCCGCGTGGCGAACCAGGCACGTGTCATGCTCTGCGCCTTCCCCGAAGTTCCGCAATGTACAAGCCAGGTTGGGCGGCCGGATGACGGAACTGATACGACTGGTTTTTTTAACACCGAATTTTACGTCGACCTTAAGCCCAAAGAACATTGGCGGCCAGTTTTTCACGAGAACAAAGACGAGTTGATCGCTGCCATGCAGCGCGAGCTCGACAAAATTCCAGGTGTGGTGTGGGGTTTCTCGCAGCCGATCGAAGACAACATGGAAGAGGCCGTAAGCGGTGTGAAAGGCGCGCTGGCAACCAAGATATTCGGCGACGACTTGCGGCTTCTGGAAGAAAAAGCCGATGAGATTGTGGCCATCATGCGCGGGATTAAGGGCGTCGAGGATCTGGGGGTTTTCCGCGTGCTGGGCCAGCCCAATCTCAACATCAGCGTGGATCGCGAGCAAGCCGCACGTTACCAGATCAATGCTTCCGATGTGCAGGATGCGATTCAAACCGCAGTGGGCGGAAATGCGCTCACCCAGGTCCTCAAGGGTGAGGCGCGCTACGACCTCACACTACGCTATCTTCCTCAATATCGGGATACTGAGGATGCGATTGAGAGAATTCGTTTGCTCTCCCCGACAGGGGAACGCGTCTCGCTCGCCCAGCTTTGCAAAATCAGCGTGAGCGATGGCGCCTCGGAAGTTTATCGCGAAGGCAATCGCCGTTACGTCGCCATTAAATACAGCGTTCGCGGACGCGACCTTGGCAGCACCGTGGAAGAAGCGATCGCGAAAGTGAACCAGCAGGTTAAGCTGCCCACGGGATACACCCTCGACTGGGAGGGAGAATATGCCAGCCAGAAGCGAGCCAATGAGCGCCTGCTGATCGTGCTGCCCATTACGATTTTCATCATCTACATCATTCTTTACACCATGTTCAAATCTTTCAAATGGGCATTGCTGATTATGGCGAATATTGCCATAGCACCGGTCGGAGGACTGTTGGCGCTGCTGATCACGGGCACTAATTTCAGTGTTTCTTCTGGCGTAGGTTTTCTGGCGCTGTTCGGCGTCTCCGTGCAGACCGGCGTAATCATGCTCGAATACATCAACCAGCTACGGGCTCGACGCTTCTCTGTAGAAGATGCCGCAGTGGAAGGCGCGGTGTTGAGGCTGCGTCCGATCATGATGACCATGTTAGTGGCAACTCTGGGACTTTTGCCCGCAGCTCTATCGCACGCCATTGGATCCGATTCTCAGCGTCCTTTCGCAATTGTTATAGTGGGAGGTCTCATAGCCGCCCTCATCATGAGCATTTTTCTCCTGCCGACGCTTTACGTGTGGGTAGCTGGCGAACGTGACGTCCTGCCTATCACCGAAGAAGGCTTCGACGTCGGCGAGCATGTGGATTAAATGCGCGATTCATGCAAGGGCGCGCCTTCCACGAACCGCAGAAAGACCATTTGCGCTGGAGTTTTGAAGGGGCGCGGCTTCGAAGCGGCGCCCTAGATCATTCCAGGAGAATCACGGCGCAGCTGAAGCTGCTCCCTTTCAAACAAAACGTCGCGGTTTTCCTGTGGTTTCCACAAAGAAATTCTGTCCTCCACAGTTTGTTCACAACCCGGCATCAATTTTCTGTTGCGGCACTTTCTCTGTTCAAGCAAAGTATCGCCAGTGCAAACGTGAGATGTCTTGAACGCTACGGATTGCAATAAAGCTGGCGCTTCCGTCAGTTCTCGAGGGTGAATTGACGGAAAGCAGTTTTCTGAAGATGCGTGATGCGCGTTGGGGATACCTTGGCGTGGCGGCTTCCTCGTAGAGTCCCACGCGTCGGAAGAACTGAACCGCTAGCTTGAGCAATCGAGAGTCATGAAATACGGACTCAGGTCCGCGGATCGTGGCTTGAAAAGCGCGCCGGGAGATGTGTTCTCAGGAATACATTTCAAAGGGCGCCTCGCCGCACCGTGTGGTGAGACAGCGTGCAAGACATACACAAAGCAATGCGGTCGGGTGGCTGGCCCGACCGCATTTTATTTTTGCACCGAAAATTCTTAGCCACAGATTACGCGGATTAAGGCTTCGGGTTGAACGTTCACAGGGTATTTATCTCGCACATTCCTGGTGATTGATCTTCGCTTTTTTTTCACCTATACTTTCCCTCATGAAGCGTGGTTTCATACTTCATTTCTTCTCACGCAACTTGGCATCCGTAATTATTAGTTCGGCCCCTACTTTTCCAAAGAATTCACAACTGTCGTGTGCGTACTATCACTTTCGCATTCTTGAGCAGTCCCTCCACGAAAAATAAAAACCCTTGGCAACTACTGACTACAGTCTCGCGCATAGCCTGCCAGCTAACGTCGAAGCCGAGCGCTCCATTCTGGGCGCGATCATGCTCGACAATCTGGCTTACAACGAAGCCGCGGAGCATTTGAAGCCGGAGGACTTCTCGCTCGACTCCCACCGCCGTATTTTCACGCGCATGGTCGATCTGGCCGAATCGTCGCGCCCGATCGACATGATTACGTTGGTCGAGGAACTCGATCGGTGCAAGGAATTAGAGACGATTGGCGACGTCGGATATGTTTCGGGATTGGTCGACGGCGTTCCCGACCGGCCCAGCATCGAGCATTACATCAAGATCGTTCGCGACAAGGCGCTGCTGCGGGGACTGATTCATGCGGCAAATGCCGCCATTACACGCGCGTCCGATCAGAGCGATCCTGCCGAAGAAATTCTGAATGACGCCGAAGCCGCCATTTTCCAACTGTCCGAGAAGCGCATTGGCCGGGGCTTCATGGGCGTGCAGGATATTGTCAAAGAATCTTTCGGCTCGGTCGACGCCTTGCTGCAGCGCGGCCAACGGATCACCGGACTGGCCACGCACTATACCGATCTCGATGAAATGACCAGCGGCTTCCAGCGCGCGGACTTGATTATCATCGCCGCCCGCCCCTCGATGGGAAAAACCGCATTTGCCATGAACATCGCTGAGAACGCGTCGATCGAAGACCAAAAAGTTGTTGGGATGTTCTCGCTGGAAATGTCCCGCGAAGCTCTGCTGTTAAGACTGTTATGTTCTCGAGCGCGCGTGGACTCGCACAAGATGCGCACCGGTTCGCTGTGGCGCGACGATATGACGAAAGTTGTTCACGCCATGGAACAACTGGCGCATGCGCCCATTTTCATCGACGACACGCCGGGCATCGCGCTTAGCGAGATGAGGGCCAAGGCGCGACGCTTGCAACAATCACAAGGCAAGCTTGACCTGTTGATCGTGGACTACCTGCAACTCATGTCCGGCGGCGGCCGGCGATATGAGAATCGTACTCAGGAAGTTTCCGCAATTTCCCGCGGCCTGAAGGCGCTGGCCAAGGAATTGAGCGTGCCGGTAATTGCGCTCTCGCAGTTAAGCCGCGCGCCGGAAAGCCGGGGCGGAGATCACCGTCCACAACTGTCGGACCTGCGCGAGTCGGGATCGATCGAGCAGGACGCCGACGTGGTGGCCTTCATCTTCCGCGAAGAAGTTTACAAACAGGACGATCCCGATCTGCAGGGCAAAGCGGAACTGATCATCGCTAAACAGCGCAATGGCCCAACCGGGCGCGTGAATCTGGCATTCCTCAAAAATTCGACACGCTTCGAATCAATGATGGGAGACGGCATGGCGCCGCCCGAATAGTCCGGTCGGCTGTCACAAAGCATGACTAAGAATGGCTGTGGAAAGGCTGTGGAACTGTGCGCACCGACGAGCATCACGGTGAAGTGCAAGTGTGGAACATATCCAACACCGGAGATAGGCATTCCTGCAAAGCCTTACGTTTTATCGTGTTACAGCATTTCTGCGGGGTCTGCTTTACTAATTCGGAGCCAATTGAACTTTTCATGCAACCTTTGAGATTTGCACACGAAAGGTAATGTGTCGTGTGCGATTGACCTTTCTCATCAGTAACTAAACGGCTTATTTCTTAGGGGAAAGTGGCGTTGTGGCTTGCGGAGCTTCCGGATTAATCGCGCTTTCAAGCCACGCCGTGTACCACAAATTTAAGAGCATTTGCGATCCGGCCGCCAGCCTGTGAGTGGTGAAGTCAAATGCTTCTGGTGAACCCTTGCCGTTAAATCCACCGGCCTTTTCGAGGGCATAGACTTTCTCAACCTGCCGGTTCGACTCCCGGAGGTAAGCCACATAATCCGAAAAAGGGTTGGCCAAACGCTCAGGAGCATGAACGAATCTCGCGAAGTCGTTCGCTGTTATGTTTTGCCCCATATACGTGGTTTCGAACTTGGCGTGAATTCCGTGCTCGGTGGTATAGCCGTTCGGGTTGGGTCCGACCCAGCCGTTGTATTGAATTGTAGTGTGCAGCGGTTGGGAGCCATCTGCAACATAGTGTCCGAGCCAGCCTGCGTAGAAAATTACCGCATGCTCGACCGGAGCCGTGGGCTTATGCGTCTCCCGCAAATGGCGGTACTCACGGAATGCGGCCTTCAACCTTCCGTAAACCTCCATGGTGATGTACGGCTGCAGTCCAACACGCTCGGGAAGGTAATCGTCAGGATGGTCGGTCGTCGCTGCCCGCTTTTCGTAAAGTTCGCGGTAAAACTCGTAGCGCCCTGGAGGAAGCGGATCGAGCCATGCGACGCGTTCGAGATCGATGAAGTGATCCGGTTCCTGGGCGTTTTTTAAAGCGAGTTCGGAGGGACTGCGCCAGCGGTCAGGTTCGGGGCCCAGGTAAGTGATTTCGGCGACAGCGTGCCGTAAGAAGCGAGGCATCTCGGATGGAATGTGCTCAGCAGCCACTCGATTAACGTATTCGTGGCCTTCGTTGCCCCAGCCAAAAACATTGGCACTCTGGAAGCAGAGCAACACTGCAAGCGCTCCGCTGACGAGCTTGCATCCAAACTTGGTTTGTGGCTTCATCGAAATTTCAGCCAACCTGCTTGATCCAAACTGATTGAGCCTCAAAACTCTAAATGCAATGCCATTTGAACGAAACGTGGGCTCCCAACCGTGTGCTGGAGCTGGCCCAAGTTCCCGAACGGCGGGAATGAATATCCGAGGGGTGAGCACGAAAAGTTCGGAGAAGGCGGATTACAGAAACCCGGGTTGAAGTCGACGCTGTTGCTGGGAATGTCGAAGCTTGGGTGATTGAAGATATTGAACGCGTTGACATCGTAGCGCAGTGAGAACCTTTCACTCAGCTGGAAATTCTTGAACGCCCCAAAATCGAAACGCGCCTGGAACGGTCCTCGAAAGATGTTGCGGCCGCCTGCCGCATAGCCATTCTCAAAGGTATCGCAGGCGCCTGTGGTTGGATCGCATGGTGGCACGCCATTGGTGCCCGGCGTATACGGGGTCGGAATCCCGAAGGCTGCTGCATTCAGGACCGGCTTGTTTCCGTTGACTCCGGTCGTACCTTGAAGTATGGGATTGCTTGCGGTAGCGCCGAAGCCGCCGACCGGAACGATCGGATTCGTGACCAAGTCCTGTCCGCCGCCCCAGTAAATGCTGGCAGCGCCGCCGCTGAAGTCGATGACGCTATATGGCTGTCCACTTTGCAACACCGTAATCCCGTTTACTCCCCAGCCGTTCACCAACTGCTTCACCCATCCGCTCGCACCTTGCAGCTTCGGGAACTCATAGTGGTAGCTGACCGTGAAAACGTGGGTGCGATCGTAGTCAGAGTTGCCGTAGGAGGAAATCGGATTATTGGGGTCGTTGCCGCTATAGAAAAGGCCGAGGCCGCTTTGTTCATCGAGAGTGTGCGAAAAGGTATACGAACCCGTAACCTGAAGGCCATGGCTGAAGCGCTTGTCCACGTGAACTTGCAAGGCGTCGTAATTGGAGATACCAACCGTGCGGTTGAAATCGGAATTGGGATCGTATCCGAGGTAGGGTGCCCGCAGAGCGACATTGCCAGTAGCGAAGCCTTCTACGAGTGAGAAGATATTCTCGGCGGCCACGCCGGGAACATTGTATCCGTAGGAATATATCTGCTCGTTAGGACCTCCGGCAAGCACGGGATGCTGCGGAGTAGCAATTTGAGCTTGATTGAACGGTAGCGGTATTACTTCGTGGACCCCGTGATTCCCGACGTAGCCCAAGCCAAACACGAGCGAATTGCGGGGCTGCCACTGCAAGTCCAGCGTCCAGTTCTCGGAGTACGGCAGAGTGTTTCTGGGATCGTATCCGCCAAACACTAATGGTCCACAGCCGGACAGGTTGTTTGTTGTGCAGAACGGAGTCGTGTTGGCGATGAGTTGTGCCGCGTTGGGAATCAGACTCGCGACCCCGGAGAGATTCTGCGGAGGCGGGGGAGGCGGCGTAGCTCCGAAGGGCGCGGCAAAAGTGGCGTTGGGAGGAGCGAAGAATGGCACGACGAAAGGTTGTTCGACGGTCACGCCGAAAGGTCCGCTGATGCCACCGCCAGCAGGCGGAGAAAGTTCCGTAAAATATTCTCCGCGGTCGTAGTACATGCCGAACCCAGCCCGGATGACCACATTCTTCAAAGAAGATGGGCTGTAAGCGAATCCGATTCGCGGAGCAAAACCCCATTGCCGCCCAGTGAGGGTGGAGGGGCTAACGCCCTTGGTGCCAAACGTGGGATTATTACCGGCGACAACCAATCCGATGTTGTTAATCGTATCGGCCGCAACATTGTAAGAGTAATCCTGCGAGTAGAAGTTCGTTAGCAGTCCGTTCTTTTCGACCAGCGGGCCGTCCCAGTCCCAGCGCAGGCCGATGTCCACAGTAAAGTTCGATGTGACACGAATGTCATCCTGCACGTACGCTCCGGCTTGCTTCGTCCGGTAATGGCGATTGCTGGCGCCGTTCAAAAGCTCAGTCGGAGACTGGCTGCCGCAGGAAGCTCCATTGGGCCCGCATAGTTGCCCCAACAGAAAACCCGGGAAGTCATTAAAAGTGACGGACGCCAGATCGTTATTCTTGTTAATTACATTCAGTTGGGTGTAGTTGAAATTGAATCCAGTGGATATGCCGTGCCGGCCATGCACCCACTTCAGATTGGTCGACACCTCGTAGTTGTTTTGGAACATGCCGGCATCCGCGAAATTGGTAGAAGGACCGATGGATAGACCATTGAACGTAACGTTGTCTGCGTTCTTGATGCCTATTTGGGGAAAAAGATTGATCCCCTGCAGATTCATGCCGATGTCCGACGGGCTTATCGCTTGGCTCTGATTAGCGTAGGCTTTTTGGCGAATGAAACCGAGACGCTGTTCCCAGGTCAAATTTGGTGTGATCGCGGTTGTGTTGTCGAAGGAGAAGGTCTGACTGCCCGCGTCCATAGTCTGCGGGAACCCAAGCAACTGGCTGTTAGCGAACGGGGTGGTATTGGGATCGCGCTGGTAATAATACTTGGCGGCCAGACGATCTTTGGCACTGAACAAATAATCAATATTGCCGTTTACCTGATCCGCCGTAAACAGTGAACCTGGACCTTGGACGATGGCGTCCGACCGTGAATTGTTCTGCAGATTCGCGAGGATCGTTGGATTGGTTTCTGCGCTAGGGATGAAGAAGGTTCCGTTGGATGCCTTGGCCTGCAACAATGCGAGCGCCTGCGGTGTTATCTGACCAGGTGTAATGCAGGCGGGCTGACCACTTCCGCCGCATGGACCAAAATCCTTGTTGGCTACGTTTGCCAGAGCCTGCGCACTGCGGTCGTCTGTCAGATCGGGGGGCACAGCCACGAGGGAAATTCCCAGCAACTGGTCGGCAACGCGTTGTCCCTGATAAGAAACAAAGTAGAAAAGCTTGTCCTTCTTAATCGGGCCACCCAGGTAACCGCCAAAAACATTCCGGTTCATGTGCGGCCTTGGCAGCTCGAAGTGGTTATAGAACCACTGATTGGCATTCCAGCCCGTCGACTGGTGGTATTCATAGGCTCCGCCATGCATCGCGTTGGTGCCGGACTTAGTTGTAAGTTCGATGTGGGCGCCGCTATTTGCCCCCTGGGACGCGTCATACATCGCGGAATTGACGTGCAACTCCTCAATCGTTTCCGGCGGCGGACTGGGTAGCGCCTGCCCAATCGCACCATAAACGGACGTGCTGGTCACGATTTCGCCACTCGGATTGCTTTGACCATTGCCACCCTCTCCAATGTTCACGGCTACTCTGGCCGAGGTCACCTGGCTCGTGGACTTGCCATTAAAAATGTTGTTTCCAGAGACACCATTGATGTTGAAACTGTTGCTCGTATCGCGCTGGCCGTTCGCCCAAATCGCTTGATTCCCCAAACCGGCATTGGTGCCCGCCGTGTTCAACAAGTCGGCGCTGACACCTGGGCTGAGAATGGCAGCTTGGGTGAAGCTGCCAGTACCCAGTGGTATTTCCGCGATTTGCTTATCGTCGAGAGTGTAGCCAGTCGTCGTGTCGGTCGCATTCAGCAACGGCGTAGCGTTCACCGTAACTGATTCGAAGGTGTGGCCGGGACTGAGTTGCGCATTGAGGCTCGTTGTTCGGCTGCCCTGAACCAGAATTTGCGGAAAGACCAAGGTTTGAAATCCGGATTTGCTGAAGGTGACTTCATAAGTGCCGATGGGAAGATCGGCGACGCTGAACGAACCGTCGTTCTTCGATTCCGCCGTAACTTCAAGGTTCGTTGCTATATTGCGGATCTTGACCGCGGCTTTCTGCATAACGGCGCCGCTGATATCAGTAACTGTACCGGTCACTGAACCCAGAGTCTGCTGGCCAGTTGCCAGTTGCGACAACAAACTGAGTGACAGCAGCACGGTTAGGACAAAAGTGAAACGCTGAGCGAAACGAACGCCGATGGACACGCAAGTAAGGGTCATGAACGGCCTCCGACGGAACTGGCTCTTATAGCACAGCAAAAAGTTAATGCCCAATGAAAAATCTGAATTGCACTCTGTGGAAAACCCAGACCCCGCGACTTGCCGTGGGCCATCTGAGATCGAAACGCTCGCTACCCTCCGCTTAACTTGTCTTCATCTATCCCATCAAGGTTACGAAACCCTGACAAAAGAATGACGATGATTTGACCCGCCGATGACCTGCCAATGACAACGTAATTCTGCCCTCACCTTAATCTCGTTTTACGACGCTCAACATTTAGCCAATCTGACTTAGTTCAGAGAAAGATCGAGGAACACAATGAAAACGCTTCTTACTTTCGCTTTGCTAGCCGCCCTCGGTACTGGGTCGGCATTCATGCTGCGCACCGAACCTTCTTTCAACGGGTCGGCTCAATTGACCGATGGAGCTTTTCGAGATGGTTTGTATCTGGGAAGGCTTGCAGCCCAGAGCGGTAACCAACGGCATGTTGCTGTGGGCCGGTGGGCAAACCTTCAAGACCGGTCTTCTTTTAGCGCGGGCTATCAGCAGGGGTACAGCGAGTTTCTCGCTAGCCGCGTGGCCCCAACCGCCGGGGCACAAGACTAGGTACGCCGCAGTGCTTCCAAGAAGCTTTAGACCAATTTGTTTTCTATGAGGTGCGTTATGACTAAAAAATTCTTCGTTTTGATTGCTTTGATAATTTGCAGCCTTACCTTTCAGGTGCTGAGAGCACAACCACCATCAACAGGGAGCACGAGTGCATCGGGTATAAAAGGCGTGGTCAAGTTCGAAGGCACGGTGCCCAAGGTTAAGCCGATCAGCATGGCGGCCGACCCAAGCTGCGCCAAGCAACATTCTGGCCTCGTGCCTGAGTTGGAAGTTGTCACCGATTCCAAGGGCGGACTACAAAATGTTCTTATTTTCATCGCGGACGGATTCGGCGACCGAACTTTTGATCCGCCGAAGGAACCCGTGGTCATTACTCAAAAGGGCTGTCTCTATCAGCCGCGAGTGCTGGCAGTACAAGCCAACCAACCCATCGAAGTCGTGAATGACGATCCAACTGCGCACAACATCCATCCCATCCCGACTAATAACCGGGAGTGGAACAAGGCTGAGCTTCCCGGAGCCAAGGTGGAAGAGGCATTTGCGCGAGAAGAAATTGCGATTCCCGTCAAATGCAACATCCATCCCTGGATGCGCGGATATATTGCCGTGCTCAAGAACCCTTATTTTGCGGTGAGCAAGGCGGATGGCAGCTTTGACCTGCCGCAACTGCCGCCAGGAACGTACACGATCAAAGCCTGGCACGAGAAGTTGGGCACGTCGAGCCAGACCATTACCATCGGCGCAAATCAAACCAAGGAGATCAGTTTCGTTTTCAAAATGTAGGGGGATCGAAACTACAGCGGGATGTTTCCGTGCTTCTTCGGCGGATTCTTGTCCCGCTTGGTTTCGAGCATTTCCAACGCTTGGATTAATCTCTTGCGGGTCTCCCGCGGTTGAATTACTGCATCGACGTAGCCGCGATCGGCGGCCACGTACGGATTGGCAAAGCGCTCTCTGAATTCTTCGATTTTCTGCTTGCGCACTTCTGCGCGATTTGCGGCGTGCTCGAGTTCGCGTTTGTAGACAATGTCCACCGCGCCTTCCGGTCCCATAACTGCGATCTCTGCTGTAGGCCAGGCATAGTTCACATCAGTGCGGATATGCTTCGACGCCATAACGCAATAGGCTCCGCCGTAAGCCTTGCGAGTAATGACCGTCACTTTAGGCACGGTCGCTTCAGCGAAAGCAAAGAGCAGCTTGGCCCCATGTTTAATGATGCCGCCGTATTCCTGATTGGTTCCGGGAAGAAAACCAGGCACGTCTTCGAAGGTCACAAGCGGGATATTGAAGCAGTCGCAGAAGCGGACGAAGCGCGCGCCTTTGATTGACGCATTAATGTCCAGTGTTCCGGCCAAGAATGCGGGTTGATTGGCGACCATTCCCACGGGCTTTCCGTTTAGCCGGGCGAATCCGACGACAATGTTTTTCGCGTAGTGTTCCTGGACTTCAAAAAAATAGCCGTCATCGACGACTGCGTGAATTACGTCTTTGATGTCGTACGGCATGTTCGATTGATCTGGAACTATCTTGTCCAAGGCTGCGTCAGCTCGATCGATGGGATCGGTGCACGGTTTACGTGGCGGATCGTCCAGATTGTTGGACGGCATGAAGCTGAGCAACTCTCGCACCATGGATAAACATTCGGCGTCATCGTGGGCTTTGAAGTGCGCTACGCCTGAAGTTTCATTGTGAGTCTCGGCACCGCCCAGTTGGTCTTTGGTGACTTCCTCATGGGTGACGGTTTTAATAACGTCAGGCCCGGTGATGAACATGTAAGAGGTTTTGTCGACCATGAGGATGAAGTCGGTGATTGCGGGCGAATAAACCGCGCCGCCGGCACACGGCCCCATGATTGCGGAAATCTGCGGAATTACCCCGCTATAAAGCGTATTGCGAAGAAAGATGTCAGCGTAACCTGCCAGCGACATGACACCCTCTTGAATGCGGGCTCCGCCGGAATCGTTGAGGCCGATCATTGGCGCTCCCATTTTGGCAGCGAGGTCCATGACTTTGACAATTTTGGCTGCATTGGTCTCGGACAGCGAACCGCCGAACACGGTGAAATCCTGGGCAAATACGAATACCAGACGCCCTTCGATACGGCCGTATCCAGTGATGAAGCCATCGCCGTAGACCTTCTGCTCGGCCATTCCAAAGTCGTTGCAGCGGTGCGTTACCAGTTTGTCGGTTTCTTCAAACGTGCCCTCGTCGAGCAGAAACTCAATGCGCTCGCGAGCCGACATTTTGCCTTCTTTGTGCTGCCGTTCGCGTCGCTTCTCACCTCCTCCGTCTTCGGCAAGACGATCGCGCTTTTTCAGTTCAGCAAGTTTTTCTTCAATTCGCATGGCGGGAGAATTATAGCGGGTTGGAAGGTTGGGAATGGCATCGCAGGTGGGATGAGCAGTTTGACGGGCGGGACGCCCGTCCTTCGTTGACTCTTCTATTCCATGCTGGAGCCGAGCGGTTGGTACTTATATCGTTTGCCGTCCCAGAAGATCACGGACGTCATTTGATCGCCAGTGTTTTCTTCAGTGAAGATTCCCATAACTTTCTTGTTTTTCTTTATGGCGAGCTTCTTAATTACTACCTGTTTGAAGGGCAGATTCACAATAATGAATTTTGCCTTAGGAGTAGCGGCACGCCAGGCTTCGGGGCCGGCTCCGTGAATTACGAGCAGCGAAAAGCCGCGCCGTTCCGGATCTTCGGTAGAAAATTGAGTGGTGATTTTGGGATTGCCGTAGCCAAAAAAACTGTCATAGGGATCGATTACGACAAAACTATTTTCGGTCTGATCCATCATCGGATTGGTGCAGCGTGCGGGGATCACGATGTCCTCGATGCCATCGCCATCCAAATCAGCCTTTAGCGGCTCGATGCCGATAAGTGCACAAGTCGATCCGAATTGCTTTTGGACAAAATCATTGTCAATCGACAATTTGGGCGCTACGGGCACGGATGCGGGCTGGGCGCTGAGCGTAAAACTCAGGCACAGGCAGAATGCGATCAGAAGAGAAAATTTGGGGAACGACATAAATGTTACTTTAATCCGGCAAGAGAGCGGAACGTACATAAAGAAGAGGCAGAGATAGCACGAAAGTCACATGCAGCGATGGCTTCCAAACCCTGCCTTCCAGCTAATTTAGTGCACAGATTTTCACGCGTGAGAACGTTTCGCCGCCTTGAAATGCTCCCATCCTTGGGGACGGAGCCTGGAAGACCTGCCGCTCTGATCGACTAGAAGCATGCGCTTATCCCGCGTGATCTCACCGATTTGCGTGATCGGAACTCCGGCAATTTTGGAGGGAATGCGTTTGCCTGGGCGCGCGGTGAAAAGCAGTTCGTAGTCGTCGCCGCCGTTTAGAGCAAACCTTAGGCCCACGGCGCGGGCCGGCTTTCCGGTGCTGGCGCGGGGAATGGATGAGGCTTGTATCTTCGCCCCTACGCCACTTTCGTCGCAGATGTGGCCGAGGTCCGTGGAGAGCCCATCGCTGAGATCGATCATCGCTGAGGCAAGTCCTTTTTCTCGAAGGAAGCGGCCAACCTCAAGCCTGGGCATAGGGTAGAAATGCTGGGGGAAATCTGCCGGTCGAAGTTTCTGGCCATCGAATAGTAATTTTAAGGTCGCCGCAGCCCCGCCCAAAGCGCCGGTTACGTAAATGCGATCACCGGCATGGGCGCCTGAGCGGCGGATTGCTTTGCCTTTTGGAACCGACCCGACGACGATAATGTCCGCAAGAATTCCGACTGGAGACTGTGCTGTGTCTCCTCCCGCGAGGCTTATGTGGAACCGGCTAGCCAACTTAAGCAGGCCTTTCAGGAACTGATTGACCCACGATTGAGGCAAGTTTTGCGGGAGGGCCAATGACAAGAATGCCGCTACGGGATTACCTCCCATGCCGGCGATATCGCTAAGGCCGCGGGTCAGGCAGCGATGACCAACAACCTCGGCGGGATGCCACTCACGCCGAAAATGAACACCTTCGAGACTAAAATCGGTAGTGACCAGCGTCTGATGGCCATGAGGAATCCGCAAAACGGCGCAGTCGTCGCCAATTCCGAGTGCGATACTAGGGCTTTTTGAGGCTGTTCGGCGACGGATACCAGCGATCAACAGTTTTTCGGCGTCAGGCAATCGGCACCCGGAAATCAGAATAAGGATTACTATAACAAGATAGGCGGGCCGGGGCGGGAACCGACCCGGCGAATGCTCCGGTCAGGATTGTCAGACAACTCGGCGGGCTGGGAATCATCCAACAAAGGCCGGTAGGGCCGCATCTGCGAGGCTGCCACGCCGGACTGATCTTTATACTGTGGGACTTAGCGGCGGTAACCCTCCGGAGGTACCGCTTCCCATCCGTCTTCCGTAACCTCAGAGTGTGCGCTGACGCGTTGACACGGGGAAGCGTAGTTTGTTACCGTTGCGAAGCTGCCCTTAAAATTTAGTCGAGCTAAGTACTGCATGTGGTTGGGATTGCAGGCAAACGGGTTAGACCGGTCTGATCCCGGCTGAGGCTGAAACAGTAAGTTAAAACACGAAGGGAACATATTGCGTAAGCGTTTCTACATACTTTTCGTAGCCAGGGGCGATGACGGCCAGCTCCGAAAGATTTCTATTCCAGTTCATTATCTTTATGTCTTGGTTGCGGGGGCGGCGATAGGCGCCTTAAGCCTTACCGGAATCGCTGGTTCGTATATGCGAATGCTGTTGAAGGTTTCGCACTATAACGAATTGCGTACCCAAAAGGATGAGCTCAAAAACCGGTACTCCCGGCTCGAGCAGGTGGCCCAGGAACGAGATATTCAGGTAGCATCCTTAGGATCATTGGCAAGCGAAGTATCGTCGCTGTATGGTTTGAAATCCGATCCCGCCTTGGAAACCGTATCTTCCGATCATGTTCAGGACGCCTTGGTGAGTTCCTCCCTCGACCGTCTTTATGCCCTAAAGGACACTGCGTTGAGCGGTGCAGCTGCTACCGGCATTTCCCTTGGGCTTACGCGTAACGCCACTACCGCTGACTGGCTGCGAGCCAATTCGGCTCCAAACCTTTGGCCTGTTGAAGGTCCTGTAACCGGCTCATTTGGCGAGAGAACTGATCCGTTCAACGGCGAAGGCGCATTTCATCGAGGAATCGACATATCCGCTTCGTACGGGCAGCCGGTAATAGCCCCGGCCGATGGCGTTGTAATGTTCGCCGACTTTATGGGGGGATATGGCCGGGCAATCGCCCTCGACCACGGCCATGGAATCACGACCCGCTACGGGCACCTGGCGAGCTATGCCGTCGTCCCCGGACAGTATGTCCGCCGCGGCGACACGATTGGGTATGTTGGCCTGAGCGGTCGCAGCACGGGGCCACACCTGCATTACGAAGTTCGCATCAACGACACTCCGGTAAATCCCCACAAGTTCCTGCGGCTTACCATGGCGCATGCTGGCGGATTCGCGGCCGGCAGCTAACTATTCACTCAGCCTGATGGGGCACGGGGATCTAGCCCGTTTAGCCGGGCTAGGACGTCCGGCATCCAAATACAACTAACAGACTCCAAATCGCGAAGATTAGGCATCGGTCAGGTTTTCAATACCGGGTCCGATTTGCGGGTGTGTTTGAACCAATCGCCGCAGCTCAAGTAGAGAATTCATGGCGTTGATCATTGACTGGCGCTCCTCTGGGCTGGCGCCTTCGAATGAATCTTCAATGTGATCCATAATCGCGTCTTGCGCTTCTTCAATGCGACGAAACAAATCGCTGGGATTTTTCTCGAAAATGGCAGCTTCAACCAGAAAACGCAAACTGTTTGCGGAATCGTATGGCCGGCCTGCGAGCTTTTGCATGACCCCTCCACGAGTGGCTGACTGCCATGATGACAAGGATTAACAAGGGCGCAATCAGGTAAATAGGGTAGTAACTGGACGGTTATCTCCAAACCGTTATATCCGCGCTGAATTATGTACGTGAATTTTCTTCGCTCCGGGTTGCTTGATCTTCCTAGCTAGCAATGTTTTCGCCTTTTCTAGCTCGGCGCGCCGCTTGGCACTGAGACCGCGTCCTGCGCGGTTTATGAAGTAGTTCAGCATTCGCATACCCGAGCCGGGGCCCTTTGGCGAGACTTTTTTTGACGCCAGCGTTCTGGCAATTGTGCTAGCGTCCTTGGTAAACAATCCTTCTGGCGAATGGGTTGAGTCTGTCTTCACCTGTGCAACCCATTTCTTCTTCGCGGTAGGCATCGTTCCTCCCTGCAGACTTTGTGATGCGTTTCCCTAAACAAAAGCGCGCATCTTAGGGATCAAAGATGGGGATCAAAGATTACGATTGAACGTCTACTCGTCCTATGAAGAATGTTCCCAACATCAAGCCAACAGAGTCGCCAATTGAAGTGACCAGTAACAATCTCCCGGCGGTTGCATCCACTGCACGCACGATTTCCCAACTGCGGCAAACTGCCGCCAACTGTAAAGCATGCGATCTATGGAAGAATGCTACACAAACCGTGTTTGGCGAAGGGTCTCCGAAGGCGAGAATCATGTTCGTTGGCGAGCAACCCGGCGACCAGGAAGACCGGAACGGGCATCCCTTCGTTGGTCCCGCGGGAAAGCTCCTGAATGAGGCGCTGGAGCGGGCAGGGATCGACCGCGCCGAAGTGTACGTCACGAATGTGGTTAAGCACTTCAAGTGGACGCCGTCTGAACGCGGCAAGCGGCGCATTCACAAAAAGCCTCACTACGCGGAGATCGAGGCGTGCCGGCCCTGGCTCGACGCCGAGTTGCGGATGGTGAAGCCAGAAATTCTCGTCTGCCTGGGAGCAACTGCGGCGCAATCTCTATTGGGAAGAACGTTCAGTGTGAGCCAGCAGCGCGGTCAACGCGTCGAGTCACCGCTCGCTCCTTACGTGACCGCAACCGTGCATCCCTCGTCGATCCTCCGCGCGCCGGATTCCAAATCTCGAGAGCTGCAAATGCGAGCTTTCATAAAAGACTTGGTTAAGATTGCAAAGTTGATGGATAGAAAGCGGGCTGCCTAGCGCTGCATATCTCAATACAAAATCCGATCTCCATACAGAGATCACCTTATCGCCGTCATCGACACACTTTGCTACATGTGGTTAGTGGTGCTTGAAATATTGCACCGCGCGCTCGTGCGCTTCGGCGGCTTTCTTCGTACTGAACGTGCCAAGGTTGCGGCGACGCCCAGTTTTCGGATTCTTTTTGCGCGAGTACAGACGGTATTCACCCGTTTTTAGTTTTCGAATCATTGCATACCTCGTCAAGTTTTGATGCCGGCTAACAAGAGACAGGCTTTCTACGTAAGGTAAGAAAGTTAAAACACCCACAGGAGGGACAACGATGAAAGCGGTGAGCGGAGTATTTCGAACCCGAGCAGACGCGGAACGCGCCCTAAGCCAGTTGCGGTCGATCGGTCTGCGAGACGACCAGGTTACGGTGCTGACCCCGGAAAGTACGGAGAAGGGAATTCAATCAGTTCCAACGGTCGCAGCTGAGCAACCGGGCATGGGTAAGGCGATTGGCGCGGTTCTGGGAGGGTCTGCTGGATTTTCGGGGGCTGCCCTCGTCATAGCAGCCATTCCTGGCGTGGGGCCGATCACGGCGATTGGCTTGTTAGGCTCGGCTGTCCTGGGCGCTGCGGGAGCTGGTCTAGGCGCCGTTGCTGGAGGAAAACTCGAAAATTCCATGACCACAGGGCTTCCGGAAGACGAATTGTTTGTCTACGAAGATGCTTTGCGCCAGGGCCGCAGCGTCGTAGTTGCTATAGTTGACGACGAGGCTGAAGCTTCAAAGTATCGCGAGTTGCTTAATGCCGAGGGCGCAGAATCAGTCGATGCAGCGCGGGAACAGTGGTGGACCGGCTTGCGCGATGCAGAGAGTGAACATTATCAAACTCACGGCGAGAAACCAGGTGACAATGAGAAGTATTATCGGCTCGGCTTCGAATCTGCACTTCATGCGCGAACCCGCTGCAAAGAATATGACCAGGTAATGGGCGAGATGAACGCCGCCATTCGCGATTTGGAGCGGGGAAATCCCGGCGTGGATGTGGCTACGCCTTTCACTCGTGGATATGAACGCGGTCGCGATTATTATCAGGAACTCTGCAGCAAATCAAAGGCCGCTTAAGGCTCAAATCTACTACGGCAATCGCGACAGGGGTCCTTCAGAATGCATTCGATTTATTTCATCGGGGCGGCAATCTAAGGTTCTCGAAAAGGAGATTTTTTATGCCCGATAAAGAAACCCTCGAACGCGCACACGAAGACGCCCGCGAAGGAAAATCGCCTAGCACGCAGGCTGGGGAATTCGTCCGCGAGGAGATGGACCATATTCGCGAAGGCAAACATGGCGCCGCATCAACGAAGCAAGCGATTGCGATTGGATTGTCGAAAGCCCGCCGCGCAGGCGTAAAGCTGCCGCCACCGAGCAAGGGAAAAGTGTCAGCCAAAACCAGGGCGCAAGCCGAGCGTGATTCTCAGAAGGGTCGAAGCCACAACCGTCGTAAACCATCCGCAAAACGTTCCCGTGCAACCAGCCAGGCTCTTAAGACAGAGGGACGGACTGCGGCGTCTCACCAATCATTGTCGAAACAAGCTCGTTCCATTGCCCGACAGCGTGGTTCTGCCGCGCGCCACAGATCAGCTATGAAAGCTGTTCGAACCAAGGGAGCGTCCGGCGGAAGGCAGTCTGCGCGCAAGGCTGGACGCGCTCGAAGCCGCAGTGCCAGAGGGTAGTTTGAAATCTTTGTTGTATTTTCGGGATCGTGTCGAGTGCCGCACGGTCCCTCAGATATCCTCACCACGCTTAGACGGGGACTTAGGGCCAATCCGTTCTTAACTTACAGCCTCAACCTGATTTCTGGCCTTCTCTTTCTCAGTCATATTTTTAAACAGTTCTGTAACATTCGGTCGCGTGATCTGCGGCTGACGCATCTTGGGCTCAACGGGAAATGTCTCACGCTACATGAAAGAAATCCTTGTCAGATTCGTCGTCGGTGGAGTTGTCGTTTCCGTCTTTGCCTTGTTGGGTGACCTCCTGAAACCCAAGAGTTTTGCCGGCCTGTTTGGCGCTGCTCCGTCGGTCGCCCTGGCAACCTTGGTGCTGACAGTCTCCAAACGAGGAAAAGAATATGCAGGGCTGGAAGCGCGATCGATGCTGATTGGTGCGATAGCTTTTTTCTTCTACGCGCTCGTGGTTAGCAGACTGCTGATTCGTCGCAAGGTGCCTGTTCTTCCGGTTACCGGATTATCCATGGCAGTGTGGTTTGCCTGTGCTTTCGGTTGTTGGTATGCGATGTTGAGGTAGACGAATGAAAGTGAAGTTTGATACCAGCGGTCTTGGATTATCGAGATGGTATGAATACGTGATTCGTTTTGTTTTCGGCGGAACGATTACCGCGTTGGCGGGAATCGTGGCCGAGCGCTATGGCCCCGAGATTGGCGGACTGTTCCTGGCGTTTCCCGCAATTCTCCCCGCGGCAGCGACTTTGATAGAAAAACACGAGAAAGAAAAAAAAGAACGTGCCGGACTGGATGGCACTCTGCGTGGCCGTGTAACCGCAGGCGTCGATGCCGCCGGAGCGGCGATGGGAAGTGTCGGACTCATGGTTTTCGCACTGATCGTGTGGCTGAAACTAGCGAATTCCTCGCTCAGTCTTGTTCTGCTCGGGGCCACGCTGGCTTGGCTTGCGGCATCAATGATGGTGTGGGAACTTCGAGAAACGTTGTACCGGCGCATTCGAGCGAGACTTCATCCGGCCTCGAGCCACGGGCTGCATGCTGCCGCGCAACCTGGCTCCTCAACTCACAGGAGGTTCGATGAGTAAGAACGGAAATTCCAGAAGCGCACTAGCTGATCCCTCGCGCCTTCAATCTCTGGATGAAGACCACAAGGACATCATTCAGGTCGTGATCGAAACGCCCAAGGGCAGCCGCAACAAGTACGCATTTGATGTGGAACAGAAGGTTTTTGAACTGAAAAAAGTTCTGCCTGCTGGCATGACCTTTCCTTATGATTTCGGATTCATCCCGCGAACCAAGGGCGGGGATGGCGATCCCGTCGATGTGCTGGTGCTGATGGATGAACCTGCTTTCCCGGGAGTTGTGGTAAAGTGCCGCCTCGTCGGAATCATTGAAGGCGAGCAATTTAACAAGAAGCACAAAGAACGGAATGACCGGGTCGTCGCGGTAGCGAGCCCAAATCATAGCTTCGCCGACATCCAGCATATCGACGATCTAGGCGAGCTGTTTCTGCGTGAGCTTGAAGACTTCTTCGTCAACTATCACGAATTGAGTAAAGAGCAATATCGGGTAATCGACGTGCGAGGCCCAAATCACGCGCGCAAGCGAATCGAAGATGGTATTCGCGCAGCTCGACGCGGGTGAGCCGCTTTGAATGGATTCGGTTTCGGCCGTGACACAGCTCATTAGCAAGTCGCGAAACAACCCGTTCAATATCGCCAGACTCTAAAGAAACCGGGAGACCTTATGGCGACAAAAAAGAAATCATCTGGACGTAAATATGGCAAGGCGGCGGGCAAGACTGTTGCAAGCGCAATGCGTCGAAAGAAAAAAGGTACGCTTCGTTCCGGCAAGGGTGGTAAGGGCGGGGCCGTGATAAGCCGCAAGCAGGCCATCGCTATCGGACTTTCCGAGGCGCGAAAAAAGGGCGCGAGAGTTCCGAAAAAGAAAGCCGCCTAGGGGCGCCGTTCGTTCAGGCGGCTACCGTTCCGTCTGTTTTCGATGGAACCTGCAACAAAGACAACTTTCCGTGTCCTCTGCGCCGGGCGATCAACTCGGCTTCCTCCCGGCTGTTTCCTGTCGCAACCACTTCGCCAGAATCGATAGAGACGGCTGCCCAACTGCCGGGATGCATTCCGGCGAAGCGATTATCCGACGTGGGATCTTGGGAAGTAATACGGTCGCCAGGATTTGGAATGGTCGAAGGTGGATCGCTGGTGGGAAATGAATCAGCCAGGGTTTTGTCCAACATCTTTTCCGCTGATTGCTGACCGTCTGCCTTCAGCTCCGTCGCCTGGAACATGTCTCTCATAAATCCTCCAGACGACAGCTTCTGCGGCGAAGTATGCTTTCGCTATAGGGTGATCAGCCGAGATGTGGGAGTGAATCTACCTAGAACGCGGTGACTGCCAAGTGCTTAGGTGGGTCTATTCGACCAGAACTCTCATGTCACCTTGCTTCTCCACTACTTCAACCCGAACCGTCCCGGCGTGGCGATCGAGAAAGAGGTCAGTCTTTCCGCGGTCAACTCGCAAATTCTTAATCCACAATTGCGGAATGCCTTCGGGCAAGTACGGACGATCGAAGATGAGACGTTTTTCGCTGCCATCCACCGATAAACCGAGGCAGGCCTGAAGCAGCATAAAGACAGCGCCTGCAGCCCAAGCTTGCGGCGAACAAGCTACCGGATAAAGAGTTGGGCCTTCCCCTTCGCGGCGGTTAAGGCCGCAAAACAATTCTGGAAGCCGATGCAAGTCCACTGCGCTGCTGGCATCCAACATACCCATGAGAATCTTGCCGGCGAGCTCGCGCAGCCCATACTTAGCCATGCCGGCGGCGATAATCGCGTTGTCATGCGGCCATACCGAACCGTTGTGATAAGAGAGCGGATTATAACGAACTTCTTCCGAGCCCACCGTCCGCACACCCCAACCGGTGAAGAAATCTCCGCTCAGCAATGTGTGAGCAACAAGCTGAGCTCTGTCCGGGCTGGCAATTTCTGTAAACAGACAGTGGCCTGCGTTCGAGGCTCTTACTCGGCAGGCTTTCTTCTTGCCGTCCAACGCCAGAGCGTAGGTGGAAAGATCGTCACACCAGAATGCCTCCTCGAATTTAATTTGAAGGTCGGCGGCCTCATTCTCAAGTGCCTTCGCTCGATCGACATCGCCGAGAATCCGGCTGATTCTTGCGCCCGCGCGTTTGGCGGCGTAAACATAGCCCTGGACTTCACACAATGCGATAGGCGCTTCGGCCAAGTCTCCGTTGGCGTAAAAAATGGAATCGTGGGAATCCTTCCAGCCTTGCTGAATTAACCCTTTGCTGCCGTGACGCGCATATTCCACAAAGCCGTCGCCGTCCACATCGCCATAGCGATCGATCCACTGCAGCGCGAAATCAATGTGCGGCCATAGCGTTCGGATAAAGCCGTGGTCGCCCGTGTATTCGCAATAAGCGCCTGCCAGCATGATGAATAGAGGAGTGGCGTCCACTGTGCCGTAATAACGGGCGAATGGGACCTCGCCCAGGGCGGCCATTTCCCCTCCGCGCATTTCGTGCAAAATTTTTCCCGGTTCCGCCTCAATTTCCGGATTCAACTCTGTGGCTTGCGTAGCCGCGAGGTATTCCAGAACGCCCTTCGCAATCCGCGGATTGACCCATAACATCTCCAGTGCAGTGATGATTCCATCGCGGCCAAAAACCGTACTGAACCAAGGCACCCCGGCATAGGGATAATCATGTTCGGGATTCCCCATTGTCATCATTTCTACATCGGCAATAGACCGCTTCACCCACCGGTTAAAGCGGTCGTTGGAGCTGGAAATATTGCAAAGCCGAGCCGATGCGGCATTAAGTTCACTTTCCGCGGCGACCATGGCGCGTGAGTACCCGATCAAAGGCACGGATGGCTCCGGATTACAGGAGATCTCCAGCCGCAACAGAACAGATTGTTTAGGAGCGACCGAGATTTCAAAGTTCATTCCGGAAGATGAAATATGCACCGGTTGGGGACGAGAGTGGACGCGAGTCTGACGCATAACGCCGTCAAGGCCTTCGTAAGATAATAAAATTGAGTCTCGCCCAATCTGATCCTCAAGTCGGCGACCTCTTTTTTCACGTCGGGTACCTCGGACTTCGAAAATATCGGCGAAGTCTGCGAAAATGGCCAAATACAGCGGAATATCGACGGGTCCGCGCCCGTAGTTAACGATCTGAAACTCTTCATAGCAGACGCCGCGCCAAAGAAATTTAGAGCGGCAGATGTGGATCGTCCCGCGTTCGACAATTACGTCCTGACCTTCGGATACGTCGACGTTCGCGAGGTCGGCGGTAAATACAACATTGTCAGATTTGACTGTGGAACTGAGCAGCAAAGGCCGAGATTGCCACAACGACAGGCCCAATTCTGACAAGAAACGAGTGCCTGAAAAAAAAATCCCCTGCTCGCCCATTCCGAGCGGTTCAATATCGCCGTAGCGGTCAAATACAGCAAACATCTTGCCGTATTTCAAAACCCGCGCCCGGTCGTCGGTAGGCGAAGACCTCGTCGCTATGTAGTACTGCTGGCTGACGCTAGCTTCGTCCAACCTAAATCTCCTTCGGTGGGTAGTACCGAATGGCTTCCGCCTCTCAGTATGCGATCGTAGATCGCGAGATATTGCTGCGTCATCCGACGTAAACTGAACTGCTCCTCAAAACGCTGGCGGCATTGTGCTCGGTCAATGGTATCAAGTTTTTCTACGGCCTTGGCTCCGCTCTTCACGTCGCGCGGCAGAAATCCGTTGACCCCATCCTCGATGACCTCTGGTACCGAGCCAAAAGGAAAAGCGATAACGGGAGTTCCACAAGCCATTGCCTCGATCATAACGATGCCAAATGGCTCAGGCCAATTGATGGGAAACAACAAGGCTGCGGCATTACCCAAAAATTCATTTTTTTCAGAGTAACCAATTTCGCCGATGAACTCAATCAGTGGATCATCGAGCAAAGGCTTGATGACGGCGTTAAAAAACCGTTCGTCAACCCGATCAACTTTGGCCGCGATCTTCAGTGGCATGCCCACCCGCTTCGCAATGTGGATGGCCTGCTCCAGCCCTTTTTCCGGAGAGGTGCGGCCGAGAAACGCCAAGTATTTTCCCGGCTCGCTGTAAAACGAGAGACTGTTTTCAGCCAAACCGTGATGCACAGTACCCTGCCAGTTCACCCAAGGTAGCGGTTTACGTTGCGCATCAGAAATCGAAACCACGGGCATATCGGGATACGTGCGATAGAGAGGCGCTAAGTCGGGAATATCAAGCCGTCCATGCAAGGTTGTAACATTTGCTATCTGCGCTCTGCGGCTTAATGGAAAATGCAAATAATCGATATGAAAATGGATCAAGTCAAAGTTATCTTTTTCGCTGAACACCTTTTCCAGCATGTTGAAATGGTGTGCCAGTTGATCAACGCAGCCGGGGTTTAGCCGGAGAGCTTCCGGGCAGCCTGAAACCAGGCGAGCGGCGGTCATCGAGTCGCCGCTGGCGAACAAAGTTACCTCATGGCCCAGCCGCACTAAATCTTCGGTGAGCCAGGACACAATCCTTTCTGTCCCGCCATACAGCTTGGGTGGAACGCTCTCGAACAATGGCGCAACCTGTGCAATCCTCATGTGTGCTTTCGTCCTTCTTTCAATTAGAAAATGCATGCACGTTCCGGGGGTGGCCCCGGTGCATGGGATCTAAATAACTAAGATTATCGAAGGCGCGACACTCACCCTTGCAGGTTTGCCCTCAAGCTAATCCACCAACATTTTGATTTTATTGTTCTTCCGCGGTTTTTTCTCTCGGGCGCATCCTGTAGCTCTAACCCCTCCAGTACGTATAGTGCCGGATCAGATTGTTCGAGAACGAACGCACCGCATTTGAGCAAAGCGGAAGAAAAAACAGCGAGGATGAGCAGCTCTATCCCAGGGTACAAACCGCTGCAGGAAAATCCGCCAGCAGCTTAGAAACTGAAATTCTTTCCCCACCATCGACTTTCTGCGTCTCCAACAATTCTCCCGTAAATATGTTCCGATACTTGTCAGAACAAGTGCAGAATGGAAGGACAATCTCTGTGTCCTGCCAGACACGCTCACCGATTGGTGGGGCATCGGCATCATCGAGCAATCTGGCCACCAGGTGAGGAACCACAACGAGGACATTCGACTTGGCGGACATCCGCACGAAAGCCGTGACATGGTCAGCTTTCGCACCTTCAACAATTAATGGCAAATATTCCCCACCTTGAAAAAGTTCCCGCTGCTCCTGCCGCAAACACAGAGTTCGCCACATCAGGTACAACTTGATTCGACCGTCCTCGGGTGTCTCCAGCAAACTTTTGATACCGTTATTTCCTGCTTCGCGAAGAGCGCGAAACATCTGTTGGCGATGGTCGTAATCCACCGGCCGCCGATTATCGGGATCGACCAAACTGAAATCCCAGAGCTCAGTGCCCTGGTAAATATCCGGTACGCCGGGGCAAGTCAGCTTTAGAACAGTTTGTGCCAGACTATTCCACATACCGAGGCGCACAATTCGATTTTCGAAGAGTACAAAGTCGTTGAGAAAACGATTTTGTTGCCCTGGCTTCAACAATTTCTTCACGAACGACGAAATTGCGTTTTCGTATTCGCTGTTGCGGTTGATCCAACTAGTGTTCTCTTTCGCTTCGCGGATCGCTTTCAACATATAGTTCTCAATCCGCTCGACAAAATTCTTCCAGGCATCCGGATCATTCAAAGACTCTGACAGCCATGATCCCACCAGCGTCTGATAAAGCAGGTATTCATCATTTGCGGATGGTGCGGGTTTGCCGTTGACGATTGTCTTCTGGTTGCGATTGAAGCGCCTCCACTCGCGCACCCGAAGCCTCCATAATGCCGGTATCTCCGAAAGAACGTTAATCCGGGCGCGCACGTCTTCCGCCCGCTTGGAGTCGTGCGTGCTGGTCGCGAGCATGGTATTCGGCCAAAAGCGCAAACGCTCCTGATTGGCGAAATGAAATTCCTGAATCGTGGTTCCAAAACGATGAAGATCACTTCCAACATCGTTTTGCGAAACCAGGCGGGTGTATCGGTAAAATGCGGTGTCTTCCAGCCCCTTGGCCATTACCGGGCTGCTGAACTGCTGAAACTTCATGGCAAAGTTGATCACGGCATTCTTATAAACAGAATTCTGGCCCTCGGCGATGCTGGTCAGCAGCACCTCACCGAGAAAATCAAAAATACTGGTATCAGCGGCCGGGCTCCTGGATTTTGCTAACGCAACCGCGCTCCTGATATAGCGCACATCGGTATCCGAAACGCCAGAAGCACTCACGTAGGTGCGATATACGGGGAAGCTGGCGACAACGTCTGTTATCGCATCCCGCAGGCTGTTCAGAGTGAAGTCGCAAGTGCGCCGCCGGGAAAGGGCGATGCGGGTGAGTTTGGTAGCAAGCACATTCAGTTCGCTGGCCAGCGCCACCCGAATGATCAGCTTCCGGCAATGGTAGGCGAGGTCGTCAAGATTAGTTTCGTCGTCGACGAAATTTCGATAAATGCGATCCATACTCACGGCCGACGCCGGATCTATAAAGAGGCCATTCAAGAGACTCGCGAAGTCGTAGCCAGTGGTTCCGCTGACCGGCCAGTCCGTAGGCAACCGTTCCGCACCGGTGAGAATTTTCTCGATGACGACATAGCGCGACCCGTCGCCGGTGGCATCCACAATGCCCTGCTTCAAGCGATCGAAATATTGCCGTGGATCGTATAGTCCGTCAGGATGGTCAATGCGCAGGCCATCAACCTTACCTTCCGCCATCAGACTTAAAATGAGCCGGTGCGTAGCTTCAAAGACTGCCTCGTTCTCTACGCAGATACCTGCGAGATCGTTCGTGTCGAAAAATCGGCGGTAGTTAGTATCGTCAGACGCAACTCTCCAATTCGCCAGACGGAATGCTTGTGCTTTTATGAGTTCGTGGAGTTCCTCAAAGCTTGCGGGATCAGCCGGGTTACCATTCATCGCGTCAACTGCTTGTGAAATACAGTTGGCGATCTCCGGCGACCTTGCGCATAACTCAGCCAACCGGCGCTTGTGAATTTCCTTGTCACGGTTGCGTTCCGCGATGCGTTCGCTACTGGTGTCGGACCTAGCCGGAAGATGGCTGAAGGAGGCAATCAGGCTCTGAAACTCCAGCAAGTCTGGATTCTGCTGGTCGAGCGTCGCTGCGGTGCAGCGTTGCAGGATTCGCGGATACTCGCGCGGGTCTATGGGAAAACGATGATTGTGGTAAGTGACGTCAAACTCGCCGCGCTCACGGTGAAACACAAGCTTCAATTCTCCGCTCTCCAGCACCACTCCGTAGTGATCGTGCAGCACGGGAATCAAAACTTTTCCGTATAGTTCGGCTTTGATCGGCTGCCAGTCAATATCGAAGAAATTGGCGTAGACGGAGGATTCACCATTTTCGAGAACATCTAACCACCACGCGTTATCGTTACCCATCACGCCCATGTGATTGGGCACGACGTCGAGAATTAATCCCATACCATGTTCGTGGAGTGTTGACACGAATCGGTCAAACTCTTCGGGCGTTCCAATCTCAGGATTCAGCGAGTTGTGATCGACGATGTCATACCCGTGCATACTGCCGGCACGGGCCTTTAATAGGGGAGAAACATAGCAGTGGCTGATGCCGAGCGCGGAAAGGTAGGGAACGATTGCCGTCGCCTGGACGAAAGTGAAATCGCGATTAAGTTGCAGGCGATAAGTCGCGAGCGGAATGTGCGAACGTTGGCTCATGATTCCAAAAACCAGGCGACTGACCAAGGCGGCAGAATTCCTTGCTTCACGGCACTGGTGTTCACTTCTTCGCTTCCATAAATAATCTTCGAACTCGGGACAATCAGTCCAGAGAGCGAATCGTTTCCAAGGTTCGCCATCAGAACGAGCTTCGCGTTGTCCGGAAATTTCCAGTGAGCAGTGAGGCCGCGATCTCCGTGGATTTTGTAATCAGAAGCGACAACGCATCCCGAGGAAAGATGCGGGACAATGTGCTGGCTGCGTAGTTTCAATAAATTCTGATAAAAACGCAGCCAGTCGCGATGGCTTGATTGATGTAATTCGTTCCAATCCAGGCGTGAGGCCTTAAAAGTCTCGGCTGCACTTGGATCAGGAATTCGTTCGCGGTCAGCCGGGTCGCGAAACCTGGCGAATCGGGCAAACTCATTCCGTCGGCCCGAGGTGACCGCAGCGGCCAGATCCTTTTCGAAGTCGCAGAAAAATAAAAACGGCGTATCCGCTCCAAATTCTTCGCCCATAAAGAGCAGCGGCGGAGACGGCGCGAGCAGCATGATCGCCACAGCCGCCCGCACGGCTCGGTGATCCGCGAGCTTAACTATGCGCTCGCCGAATGCGCGATTTCCAATTTGATCGTGATTCTGAAGGAACGACACAAAAGCAGCAGAAGGCAAGCCAGCAGTCGACTCACCACGAGCCTCGCCCTTTCTATAAGCTGAACGTTCGCCCTGGTAAGCGAATCCCTCGATCAGGCATCGCCCCAATTGATCAATTGGATGTTCAGCGTAGTCTGAATAATAACCGTCCTTCTCACCCGTGATCAGCACGTGCAAGGTGTGATGAATGTCGTCGTTCCACTGCGCCGTGTAGGTTTTCGCCTGGCAGCGCTTTGTGCGCTGAAGGTAACGAGCCTGGTTGCGGTCGTTTTCCAAAACGAGGTGTACGTGGCGATCAGGCTCGATGGAACTTCGCACTGCTTCAGCTAATTCAGTGAGAACGTCAGGCGTCGAATCGTCAGTGATGGCGTGCACCGCATCCAGACGCAATCCATCGAAGTTATATTCGGTCAGCCAGTAAAGCGCGTTATGAATGAAGAAATCCCGGACCTCACGGCTGTCTGGGCCATCAAAGTTAATTCCGTCCCCCCACGGAGTGCAATGGCGATCGGTGAAGAATTGCGGCGCGTACGAGCTCAGATAATTTCCTTCTGGGCCAAAGTGGTTGTAAACCACATCCAGCAGAACCATGAGCCCGCGGTTATGCGCGCTCTGAATCAAATCTTTGAGATCGTCGGGACTGCCATAAGCGCTATCGGGAGCGAAAGGAAAAACGCCGTCGTAGCCCCAATTGCGTTTGCCGGGAAAATCGCCTATAGGCATTATTTCGAGCGCAGTAATCCCAACTTCCACCAGATAGTCGAGCCGTTCACTAGCTGCGGCAAAAGTTCCGTCCGGCGTAAACGTCCCAATGTGCAACTCATAAATGACAGCCTCCTCCCAGCGCCGGCCACGCCACGCGTTTTCCTGCCAATCGAAGCTGGTGGGGCTTATCACTTGGCTGGGACCGTGCACATCCTCCGGTTGAAAACGGGAAGCGGGGTCAGGAACCTCGTGCGCGTCGTTGATTCGGAATTTATATTTTGTGCCCGGCTTCGCCGCATGGGTGTTTAACTCGAACCAACCTCCATCGAGCCGGTTCATCGCAAGACGCTTGTTCGAATCGGTCAAACAGAGTGCGACTTTCTGCGCAGCAGGCGCCCACAGACGAAAGCGCACGCTTCCGTCGTCGCGGCATTCCACGCCGAAGGGCATGTTATAGCGGCGGTTCAATCGTCTCTTCCTTCTTGCCGTTTCCGCGGCGTTCCATCAACACGACCATGGAGCGCGCCTGCAATGGATAAGCTACACCCGCGTCATAAGTATCGACAGGGCGCAAGCCATCCTCGCGCGAGGTATCCATCCATGCACTCCATCGAGCGCCCGGGCGCGACGCCGGCAAAGTAAACGCGACATCCTCGTGGTGAGCATTCAGCAACACCAGAAAATTTTCGTCGCTCACTCTTCGCCCGCGTTCATCGGTCTCATCCAGCCCCTGCCCTGAGAGAAGCATTCCGAGGTAGCGAAGAGATGGATCACGCCACTCGTCCTCGCTCATCTCATTACCACTCGGATTCAGCCAAAGCACGTCTTTGACATTGGCGCCCTTGATCGGGCGGCCCTGAAAAAAACGCTTGCGGCGAAATACCGGATGCCTCTTGCGCAAAGTAATCATGCGCTGAGCGAAAGCCAGCAAGTCACGATCCTGAGTCTGCACATTCCAATTTATCCAGCTGATTTCATTATCCTGGCAATAGGCATTGTTGTTTCCCATCTGCGTATGGCCGATCGCGTCGCCGGCATACATCATTGGCACGCCTTGCGACAGCAGCAAAGTTGCCAGGAAATTGCGCTTCTGTTTGGCGCGCAACGCCAGAATCTCGGGATTGTCGGTAGGCCCTTCGACTCCACAATTCCAGCTGCGATTATCGTTGTTGCCGTCACGATTGTTTTCGCCGTTAGCTTCGTTGTGTTTTTCGTTGTAGCTGACCAGATCCTGCAGCGTGAAGCCGTCGTGTGCGGTCACAAAGTTGACGCTGGCATAAGGACGGCGACCGCTGTGCGCGTAGAGGTCGCTCGAACCGGTGATGCGATAAGCAAGGTCGCCCACTGTTCCTTCATCACCCTTCCAGTAGGAGCGCACTGTGTCGCGGTAGCGATCGTTCCATTCCGCCCAGCCCACGGGAAAGTTTCCCACCTGGTATCCGCCTTCGCCCAGGTCCCAGGGTTCAGCAATCAGCTTCACCTGGGAGAGCACTGGGTCCTGATGAATGATGTCGAGAAACGCGCCCAGTCGATCGACTTCGTGAAGTTCGCGCGCAAGTGTTGCCGCTAAGTCAAAGCGGAAGCCATCGACATGCATGTCGAGAACCCAGTAGCGCAAACTATCCATGATCAACTGAAGGACGCGCGGATGCTGCATGTTTAGCGTGTTCCCCGTGCCGGTGTAGTCCATGTAATAGCGAGGATCAGTAGGCACAAGGCGATAGTAGGTGCTGTTGTCGATACCCTTAAGCGAAAGCGTCGGGCCAAGATTATTGCCTTCAGCGGTGTGGTTGTAGACGACATCGAGAATCACTTCGAGACCCGCGGAATGCAGGGTCTTCACCATGGTCTTGAATTCTCGGATTGAACTGGTTGACATGTACCGTGGCTCGAGCGCAAGAAATCCTATGGAGTTGTAACCCCAGTAATTGCGCAAGCCGCGTTCAACTAGTTGCCGATCATCGACGAAGCTGTGCACAGGCATGAGCTCCACCGAAGTAATTCCCAGGCGAATAAGATGTTCGATGACCGGCGCGGTAGCCAGGCCCGCATACGTGCCGCGCAAATGTTCGGGAACGTCCGGGTGGCACTTAGTAAAGCCTTTAACGTGGAGCTCGTAAATTACCGTCTCATGCCAGGGGATTCTCGGAGGTGCATCAGCTCCCCAGGTGAACGCAGAATCAATCACGCGGTTCTTCGGCATGCCGGCGGCGTTGTCCCGCCGGTCAAACGATAGATCTTCCTGTTTACTCCCGACTCTGTATCCAAAGTGAGCATCGCTCCAACGAATACCGCCCTGAATCTGCTTTCCATAAGGATCGAGAAGAAGTTTGTGATGATTGAAGCGAAGCCCTTGTTCCGGTGCATACGGGCCGAACACTCGATATCCGTACAGCTGGCCGGGGCGCACCTCAGGCAGATAGCCGTGCCAAACCATGTCGGTTTGTTCGGGTAGCGGGACGCGAAGCGTTTCACGTTTCCCGGTAATGTCGAACAGGCAAAGCTCCACTTTTTCCGCGTGTTCCGAATAGAGCGCGAAGTTGACACCCTCACCATCCCAGTTGGAACCGAGGGGATAAGGCCGGCCGGGCCACACAATCGGTTGTGAGTGAGGCGACATTTATGTTCGATACCTCCGAGTTGACCGAGGAACGTCCTTTGCGGCCTGCCATTCTTCTGGCTTAGCGCAAACCATGCAGGATCTCCTTCGCCGCTCGGTGGCCGCTGGCAATCGCGCCGTGCACGGTACCATTGTGCCCGGTCGTATCGGTAGCTTCGCCCGCGAAAAATAGGGAGTTTTCAACCCGGCGTCCTAGAGCTTCCTGCGCACCGTCTGCTCCCACCGCTCCATAACTGTAAGCACCGCGAGAAAACGGATCGTTTTGCCAGTCGTGAAAATACGCGGCTCCGAGCAACTCCGTAGTTTGATCGATCCCGATGTTTAGTAATTTGCTGAGTGTCTGCAAACAGCGGTCCACGACAAACGATTCGCTTTGTCCTGATAAACGCTGAGCGCAGCGAAACGGCGCCCAGCCGGTCATGATCGGCAGCTTCCTGGGCATAGTTGTCCACCAGGTCGGTAACCTTTCATCGTCCGAGAAAAGAAAGCCCATGTCGGAAAGGGTTTCTCGCTGTATGCTCGGTGCCGGGATTGTGTCCCAAAAACGGCTTTTGAAGCGGAGCGTTACGCGGATTACTTTGCCCATTTCGAGCTTCTTTAGCGCATCTAACTTGGTGCGAGGCAATGCAGGATCGAAGCGTACTGCGCCCTCGTCGTCTGCCGACGCTTTCATCACTCCCAGCGGAATAGTTACCAGCACGCGTTCAGCTGAAAACATCTGCGCTTCACTAGCTCGGATAGCCACGACCTCTGCGCCGCTCCGCGACCAGCGAATCGAGGAAACCACGACTTCAGTTTGAATCTCTACGCCTGCTCCTGCAAGCTCGGCGCAAAAGACGTCGAGCAAATCCTGATATCCATTCGCTGCCCGAAATGCTCGATCGCCTTCGATCTGCTCCTCGGCCCGCATTCCCTGCACCAGCCAATGCACTCCGACGCGATCTGGATCGGCAGCATTGAAGCCAACAACATAAGCCAGCGCCCTCTCATAGGACTCTTGCTTCTTTGGATCATCTCTTGGATCACAGCAACGTTTTAGAAAGCTGAGAAACGATTCGTCCGGCGCATGATCGTCCATCTTTTTCAGGATGTCATCGACCTCGTCGAAAAAGTCACACGTAGACAAGCGCCCTTTTCGGAAGCACCAAGGTTCCCCGCTGACCTCTTCTATCTTCAGTTTCCGTGCCTGCATGGGCTCCCATATTTCCGGGGGTAGGCCATGGATAAACTCGGCGCCAAACTCAATCGGAGCCTGACAAACCGGATCGCGTTGCGTGAACATCCTGCCGCCGATGCGGTTTCGCGCTTCGAGAATAGTAACGGAAAGTCCTGCGCGCCCGAGTTCGACAGCAGCCGCTAGCCCGGCTGCTCCTGCACCGACAACGATGACATGAGGCGTTTTTGACATGACACAATACTCCGGCAGCCCGGAGAATAAACAATTTCCAATTCGAAAAGCACGAGACTCGATAACCCAACAAGCCGGTCAGCAAAAAGAATCATTTTCGGCTCGACATAACCTTAGCCACGCTAATCGCCCGAAGGAGATTTCACATTCACCGTTTGCGGTTTGCCGTGTGGCGCCCGATGAATATCCTGTTGTGAAGTCGGCCGTTTCTTTGGGGGCAGCGCCGGAAGTTCAACCACCCTTCCAGTACGAGCTGATTCATACGCTGCGCGTACCACGCGGATGTCTGCCAAGCCTTCAACTCCGTTGGGTTCCGGTTCCCTGTTCTTCAGGATGCAGTCCGAAAAATACACCAGCTCAGCCGCGAACTGATCGCGTTTGGGAAATTTCTTTGTGATCGTCTTTTCGCCAATCTTGATCTGTTGTTTCAACGTCGTCACGTATTCGTACGCTGGATCGGCAGTGAGCACGCCTTTGGTCCCAATTAAACTGTAGCGGCCGATATCTGCTGCGCCGAAGCTGCAGGTGAACGTTGCCAGCCGGTCTTCAGGAAAGCGCATGACCACGGAGGACATTTCATCGACCTTCGCGAACCTTGGATCTCCGCTATTTGCGCTACGAGCGAAGACTCCTGTAGGCTCGGCCTGAAACAAGTAGCGCGCTGCATTAATACAGTAGACGCCCATGTCATACACGGGGCCGCCTCCGTTTTCTACGGGCTCGGTGACGCGAATGTTATCTTCGACTACCTGCTGGGCAAATTCTGAAGTGAAGAAGCGAAGTTTTCCCAGTTTGCCGCTCTTTGCCAATTTAATCGCTTCGAGATTGCTTTTCTCGAAATGCAGGCGGTAGGCAATCATTAGCTTGACACTATTCTCGTTCGCAGCATCGATCATCGCTTCACAATCTTCTTCTGTGACTGCCATTGGTTTTTCGCACAACACGTGGACATGAGCCTGCGCCGCACGAACTGTGTATTCACGATGAAGATGATTAGGCAGGACGATGTAAACCGCATCAACGGCAAACAGCGCTTTTTCGTAATCATCGTAGGAATAGGTCTGCTTGAGGCGATACTTCTTTGCCAACTTTTCCCGCTTCTCGGGATCGTCCGACACGATGGCGACCAACTCAGAATTCTTGGCTCTCTTAAATGCCGGTAAAACCGCGACTTGCGCGAGATGTCCCAATCCAACAACGGCATAGCGAACCTTACGGCCGGATTTCCGACTCATGATCCTCTCCAGTTAAACCCCTGTTGGATGATCTTTTAGGGCAAAGCGTTGTGAGCTGAGAGCAAGTCGCGCAATTCTTCGATGTTCAGATCACGCAAGCGAATTGAATAACCCAGGCGGCCGACGCGTCCCACCCTCTGACAGGCGGCGCATCTAAGCACCATGACAAGGGCAGGACTGAAGCAGGCTCTCACTGCCACCTACCACGATTTGACGCAGCATCACGTTTTTCAGATGGCAGCCGCGCTTTCGTATTACCTGGTTCTCGCCGTATTTCCCGGCATGATTTTTCTTTCTTCCGTAATGAGTTTGATTCCATTGCCTGACCTGTTTGGACGAGTATTGGGCACCATGTCGCTTCTATTGCCTCCCGATACCATGCGGGTGGTCCAATCGGTTTTGCTGGACGTCCTGGCCACCAATCGTAAGGCATGGCTGTCGTTTGGCATGCTCGGAGTGATATGGGTGGCATCGGCCGCGTTCGACGCGCTTATCGAAGCGCTCGACATCGCCTACGATGTGAACGACGATCGTCCGTTTTGGAAGAACAGGCTTCGCGCCATTATTCTAGGCATAATCACCGCGACCTTGGTGTCCACTGCTCTGGCGGTAATGATCGTAGGACCCCGCTTCGGCGCCTGGCTAGCTGCGAGGATGTATCTTTCCAGCGCATTCGTTTTGCTCTGGCCTGTGATTCATTGGTCGATCGCCATACTATTTACGCTGATCGCCGTAGAACTCGTGTACTTCTTAGGCCCCAACGTAAAACAACGCTTTGATGCGACGTTGCCAGGGGCAATTTTTTCCGTGACCTGCTGGCTGGTCCTCTCGTACGCATTGGGATTTTATTTTCGCCATCTGGCGAACCTCAGCCGGACATATGGAACCCTTGCCGGATTCATAGCCTTCATGACCTGGTTCTACTGGAACTCATTTGCGCTTTTGCTGGGCGCCGAAGTGAATGCAGAGCTCGCAAAGGAGAGCCGCAAGGGTCAGTTGCTCGAAAAGAATCAGCCTTTCGGTGGAGACGACCTTCGTCATGCCGCTTGATTGCTGTGACTAGAACTTGGTGTGGTAACGGCCGTCGACCGACACTCCGCCCAACTGATCTCGTGCCACGCTGACCGACCATTTCTGGTTGATCTGATAATCGCCCTGAACTATTTCCTGCCCAGGCTGCGAAACATCGGTCGAAAAGGTGAAAAGGAAATTCTTGGTCACACGCTGCTGCAGAGCGATCTGGGCCGAAGGATCCTGGCTGTTGCCTCCAAGCAGCGGGTTAATTTGCAAACTTGAGATTCCCGCCAATTTCTGGATGCCGCTGCTAAGTTGGCCTGCCGCCTGCGAGGCGATTATAGAATCTGTGCTCTGACTGGCTGCGGATTCCGACGTCGTTTTACCCAGCGCAATCAAGTTAATAATGTCGGCGGTCGCTAGCGGAGGATCAGAATTGTAAGAAGTAGTCAGCCGATCGAACGGCCCGCGCAAATTCAGCGTCAGGCTGTACTGCTCGACAGTCGTAGAGACGGACACATCCAGAACGGGAGAAGTTTGGTTCGGGTTTACAAATGTAATGATGCCTCGCTGCAATTGATAACGGACGTTCCGGTAGAAAAGTTCTCCAGAGTCAAGGTCGGCTCTTCCGATAATGACGGGGTTGGCCGCGGTTCCGATGACATTAAGATTGGCGCTTCCGCCCAGGCTGACTTGCGAACTGCTCGCATTGAGATTGTTCTTCGACTGGACGGCGACTTGTAACTTGATCGTATCGTCGAAACCTGGCTGAGCCGGTACCGCAACACTGCTGCTGAACTGGTCGCCAAAGCTCGCGAGATCGAAATCCGGCGTGAAACCTAGTTGATCCACTAACACTCGGCCGGTCAATGTCGAGCCCTGCATTGTCCCCGTCCACGCTAGACTGCTGTCCAGCAGTGTTCTCAGACCCTCGGGGTATCGCAAGCGAACCGATTTTCCCTGCAGCGCGATATTAAATTGCAGGCTGGGACGATACTCGATTGAGCCTCTGGCAGAAATCTCTCCGCCATTGACTGCTCCCGTCAAACTGGCGATCTGCACCCGTTCATTGGTCAGCTCGAGAGTGCCGTCAAGTTTATCCACACTGACTGGGGCGTCAGGAGTTGCCATTGAAATGTTTTGCAGGCGCACCTGTCCCTGGATCACTGGGTTCTTCGCCGATCCCGAAGTACGAACATCAAGCGCGACTGTACCCGAGCTATGCAGGTCGGGCGAGACAATTCGCATAATGCGAGCGTCAATAGACCCTTGCGCTGTCAGCGTCAGAGGTGCGTTCCCTGCTAATGGAAACACTCCCTGCACCCGGATCGAAGTATCGGTGCCGCGAATTTCAGCCGGTTGAAGCGTGATTACCGAATGAACATAATCCGCTCGAATGGGGCCAACAGCACCGATCTGAAGCGACTGATAGGTGGCGGTCAACGTAGAAATAGTGGCGTGCGCTTCAAGTTTGGTTTTATCTTTCAGCGGTCCCTTCACGGTTGCGTGCAGTTCTGTTTCACCCTTAAAACCTTCGGGTACGGAACTAGCGTACGTCGCTAGCAACACGTCGAGCGGAATCGCAGCAGTGTCGACGGATGCATCGGTCTCAAAGTCTCCGGTGAGATTCACGTGGCCACGCGCGCGAATAGCCGCTTGGGCAACTTCTGAATCGACCATCAGGTCGGCTTGCTTGTTGGCTACATTGACCTGTGCTTTTAATCCTGCAATTGACTTCTGCTTCACGTCGAGTCTGGGCAGCTCCAGGGCGGCAATTAGCTGAGGATCGTCAAGAGTGCCCTGCCCATGCGCGGACAACATTAAGGTGCCCTGTAACTCCAGGTTCCTTTCCTTAACCGTTTGCAGCTTCTGCAGCACGACCGCAGGGGCATCGAGGCTGAGCTTGTACGCCTTGGTTTTTGGTGTAAAGGTCAGGTTTGAATTCGCAGAGCCAGCGCCGGTCACCACGTTCAGACTGGAAACAATCGATTCGTTTTCTGTGTGGAACTTCAAAGCCAGAGTCTGGACGGGCTCATCGTATACGCGAGCATTTGCGATATCGACCGATCCCGATCCCGCGGGATTCAGTTGCGATCCGTGAACAGAAACATTCGCTGACAAATTTCCGCTCACGGGATACTGAGCATTCGCCAAATGCTCGAGGTCGGCCAGCGACATCTGCCGCACAGACAGATTCGCCTGGACCGAATTAGAGGGAAGATACGACCAGTCACGCAGCGCGATGGTTGCGCCAAATGAGGCTTGACCGCGATGGGCATTGATCAAGATTCCATTCGAAACCACGATGCGGGATGGGTTGGCTTCCAGCGAGAGTTCAGCACTTTTCCACTCACCGCCTTGAACCTGAAGGTTCTGAGCAGAAAGCTTGCCGGAAATTTCAGGTTTTTGCATCGAGCCCTGCACAGTAGCATTCAACTTTGCCGAACCGGAAATCGCCGGTGGCACCGTTGTTGCAGGACGAAACGCTGAAGCCAGCGCTATTAATTGATGAAGATCGTCCGTCGTCGCTTGAACTTGCAGCTTGGATTGCTTGCCAATCTGTCCATCCGCAGTGAGAGTGGCTGCGGGAATTCGCAGGCTCGTTTGACGCAGCGTAAGAACGTTAGTCGGACCGTCGTAAGCGGCATGAATAATGCCGTCGACGGGAATATACGTCGTGGACGCTGAGTGTGAAGCTTGGGCGGCGCGCACGGCAAGGTCCGAGCGAGCATGCACATTGCTGACGCTCCCTGTCCAATCGGCTTCTACCGTACCATCAACGCTTCCCGACACCACGACATTTTTCAATTCGGCTGCGTTGACTGTTTGTTGTGCCGCCCGAAGAGAAATGCCATGCAAAGTGGCGCGAACTCGAGATGACGGCGTGGTGTCGAGGTTGGTCAGGCCTACGTCGGCATCAATTCGGCCATCGAGCAAATCCGCTTGAACGCCTTGAGCCCGCAATTCACCATTCGCAAGCTGATATCGTCCCGTCAAATTCCTGACCTCGACGCGTTTTCCGGAAACCACAGCCGACAGCGCTTCGCTTCCCATCTCTCCTTCGATCGCAATACTTCGTAGAAAAGTTCGGCCGCTATCACCTTGGTAACGTATCTTGCCGCTAAGCGATACATTCCCTGATGACTTCGCCGTTGGGGACAGCGCCGCCCAATCCTGAGTATAAATGCGAATATCATAATCACCAGCCACAATGGGATTGCTGTAATTCGCTACATTCACATGCAAGGTGGCAGACGACGACGCGATCTTCATCACGGCCGATTCGAGCGAGAACTCAGCCGGCGTGGCGCTGAATTGCGCATTCAAACTGTGCGCCATTGGCGCATATTTGCCATAGCGAACCTGCCCTCGGTCGTACGACACCGACCCGTGATAGCGGGTGGCGGACGAATCGAAGGCGATGTCAGTTCGGAGATCGTAGAGGTCCGCATCCACGGGCGTCTTGCGATCGTTGTAATAGATCTCGCCGCGGGTGAGAACGGTACGCCCCACCGCAAGCTGAAAGATATTCGTCTGGCTACTGGATTGGCTCGGCGCAGCCTGTGGGATGTTGTTCTTGCCCTCGCTATTTACCTGCATATGTACTACTGGGTGGTCAATCAGCAGCTCGCTAAGATTGATTTTGCGATGAAGCACTGACTGGATTTTTACAGCGACAGTTAATTTGTCCAGTCGAAGCAGCGGAGGAGCGTCAGGCGATTCGTTTCCGCGAATGACTACGTTATAGAGATGAGCGGTTAGAGTCGAAAGCTTGAAGTCCAGGCCGCCGATCTGGGTGCGCCCTCCAGTTGCTTCGTTGGCTTGTTCAACAATCTTACGAATTGCAAATTGGCGAAACACGTTGCTCCGGAGATAAAAATACCCACCGGCAACGCCAACTACGATGACAACGACGAGTATCGCGAGCGTCCAGCCGATTATTTTCCTCAACTTCACTGTTACTCCTAAAAAGCTTGGCCTAAAGTTATGTAGTACTGGGTTGGGTTGAGGCCGGGAACGGGATTCAGGTTGCGGCCGACGTCGATGCGAACCGGTCCAATCGGCGTCGCATAACGCAGTCCGATGCCAATCGTGTTGCTGTAATTGTTGACGAAATTATTCAGATTGATTGCACTGAACACGTTCCCCCCGTCATAAAAAACTACGCCACCCAGATTCTTCATAATACGCAACGGGAAACGCAGCTCCGAATTCAAAATAAACAATGTCCGACCACCCACGGGGACAGTAACGTTCACACATCCGGTCTCCCCGACCAGTACGTTGCAGAACGGTACCAGGCGCTGCGGTCCCGCTTCGTCAATGGGAAAGCCGCGAAGTGTGGTTCCGCCGCCAGAGAAAAACAGTTCGCTCGTGGGCACGAAGCTTCCGGAGAAGGCCTTCGCCATACCCAAGCGAATACTGTTGGCAAAGACGACCGAATGCAGCGGCTTGTAAAAAGCATATTGACCTAGAAGCCTGGCGAAACTAGCGCTCGATCCGAGACCCTGCGGAGTAATCCCCAGGGTGAGGATACTGAAACTTCCCTTGTGCGCGTCCAGAGGTTTGTCTCGTGTATCGCGCAGCAGAGTACCGGAGACAGTCGAAAGGTGAACGTTTCGGTCCTGCGGTAGAACCAACTCCGGTACGAGCAGATTCGACAGAACGGTCTTGTTGAAGTCGTAGCGAAACTGGAAGCGCGTGTTGTTCTTACGATTGATCAATCGCTCAAGCTGAAACGACGCCACACCCAGGTTGGCCCCAAATAGTGGATTTTCGGTGGTGCGCTCCAACGAGAAACTCGATAGAGAGCTCCATTTCGATCCGAAGAAGTGAGGTTGCGCGTAGGTCGCGAGTGCGCGTTGATCGAGGCGGGAAAGCAAGAGCGAGGCGCTGGCCGTTTCTCCCACACCGCGAATATTGTGGCGGTCGAATTCCAGTGAACCGCGCGGGCTGGCGAAAGTCGATTGGCTCGGTGCAATCTGGTTTTTGCCAAGCTCAATGGTCGGTCCGCCCGGCACTGCTACTGTTCCGGAAGGAGTATTTCCTCCGCGATGGGAGACTTCGAAACCGATTCCATAAGTAATGTCGTTCCGCTTCGCCTCGTGAACCTTGACCAGAGCGGCTTCCTCGGTCTGGTCTGTGATAGGCCGTTTGGGGCCAACGCTCGACCAATCAAAAATGTTCAAATCGTAAAGTCGGCTCTCAGCTTCGAGTAAATCTAGCCGCCGCATGGGCGTTTCGCTCGATACTTTTGCCGTCTTGCGAATAAAAGGCAACCGCGTCACCTTTTGCCCGAGATAGACTACCTCACCAATCCGCACCATCTGCTGTTCGTCAATCGCGTAGGTGACATTAAGCGCGTGAGGATCGCCGTTATCCCTCTGCACTGTGGCTTTGATCTCAGCATTCAGGAATCCGCGATTCTGATAGTTGGCAGCGATACGGTTACGATCCTCGGAAAGCCGCCGCGGAGAATACGGCGCGCCCGCGCGAAGTTGGAAGCCGGCAGGAGCAGTAAGTTGTGCGTAGGGAACATGGTTGTTACCGGTGACGTCCACATTGTGAACCACAGTCTGGGCGCCCTCTTCGATATTGAACACGGCGTCAATCTTGGGATCGTGTGTGATGGTTTGTGGGCTAACCTTGACGTCTTCAAATCCCCGGTCGCGATAAAGTGCTTCAAGATTGGAAACACTCTGCTTCAGCAATTTCTGACTGATGTTGCCGTGGGTCCAGATATGTGATTTCGTTACCACGACAACGGCGAGCAGATCTTTTTCTGAGACTTCGTGGTTTCCGCGAAACACAATGCGGTCGACTTTGCGCTTCTTCCCTTTTTCGATGTCGTAAACCAGCAAAATTTGATCGCCCTGTTGTTGAAAGGTAGTTTTCACGTGAGCGTCGTAGTATCCCTTTTTCTGAAAATAATCGACTAGATTCTGCTGGCCTTCATCAACCAGTTCGCGATCGGTAGCGGCTTCAGAGTAAATGGGAATCAGTTTTCTCATTTGCCTCGAAGACATGTACGGGATCCGCGATAAGCGTGCTCCCGTGACCCGCACGGTGACCACGGAGCCGACGTCCACTCTGAACGAGACATCGACCTGGTTATTTTCGGGGTGATATTGGGGAGGACTTTCCTGAACGTGGCTTGCCAGGTGGCGCTGCGCGGAGAGCGTCTTCTTAATCAACCGTGTAGCTTCGCTGATGCGTGCGCGCGTGTAAGGCTTGCCTGGTTTGAGAAGCCCGCCCGAAAAGCGCGCGCGCAGCGAATGGATCGAATGCTGCAACCGCGCATCCTCGCTTGCGTCCGGACCTTCGAAGATCACGTTAGCGACGCGGGCCAACTTTCCCGCGCTCACGGCAAAAGTGAGGTTGACCAACTGGTGGGCATCATCGATGTTGGTAGTTGTTTGAATTTTTGCCTGGAAGTATCCATTGTGCGCAAGGAACTTCTGCAAAGCTTGTTGCGCCAGCGTGACCCGCGCCCTGTCGTAGGGGTCTTCATCAGGCAGATTCACGACCTGCAGAAGACGAGTGTAGGAAAAAAGTTTAGCGGCTCCGGGGAAGTCTATAACGCCGAGGTAATATGCGGGCTCCAGCAGGAAATTCAGGCGCAAACCTGAAGGATCCGGAACGACGTTTACCTGTACCTTGTGAAATTGTCCCGTATGTTCGAGTGCGGCAATGCTGGCTTCCACCTTGTCCTGCGAATAGGGCTCCGCTACTTTTTGCACCATTAAGGACCGGAATGGCTCCATGTCACGATGAGGATTTCCGATGAGATCGATTGCGGCCACATTCTGTCCGTTGTAAACCGGTTGAGGACCCTGCACGGCTAGCTGCGCCCATGCCGCGGTCGTCAATAGGAAGAAAAATATACCTGACAATCGCATAGTCGACAGCGTCGGTTTCACGAGCGGTTTTTGTTGACCTTAATCAGCTTTGTCCAAGCCGCTTTGTGATGCGTCCCCGCTTAGAAGAGTTGTCGGCGTACGCTGCGTCATTGCGGGTTGATGAGAAGTGGCCGAACAGTGGGCAGGCTGCGCATTCGGGTTCGCCGAGGGCGCTCGCTCTACGCGGTTCTAATTCCGCGCACAAAGTGTAACACCAGCGAGACCACGGCCAACACCAGCAGAATATGAATTAATCCCCCGGCGACATGAAAGACTCCCACGCCTAAAAGCCAGCCGACTAACAATACGATAAAGAAAATAGTATAGATGCTCACATATCCGCCTTAGAGTTAGAACTGTTGCGTACGACAGTTTCGGTGCAGGACGTGGGAAAGATGATGCCTGTTTGCGGTCTGCCTACGGGATAAAAGTTTGGACCTTCAGTTGGATCAGCCAATTGATATTTCACTTCAGTTCGGCCGACGATCCTTGTGGTGAAAATCAAGACCGAAGTGCGGCTCTGATTCAGTGCCGCTAATCCTCACTGGAAGCTCGGTTCCTGCCCCGTGTTTGCTGAAGAACGGATCGGCAGGGGTAAGAAGTACGTGCTTCCATCCAGTTACCATTTGCGAAAGTCTGGCGTCCAGGCGGGCTTTGCCATGAAAATCAAACACCCTGCCGTCGAGACTGTATTGGCCGGTTAAGTCCACGCGGGTGCCGGGAATATTGAACTGCAACGGGGAGAAGCGCATACTACCGTCCTCCAGATCGAACACGCCGCTCAAATTGGCGTTGACATCCTCGATCATATTTTTCCGAAGCAGAGACATCATTCCCCGGGTGCGCATACTCAACTCGTCGATTTTCTTCTGAATTTTCTCATTCGTGAAATGTGCTTGCAAAACACGGAAGCGGCCGGCCAACTTGAGCCTGTCGGTGACCGAAGACGTTCCCGGTGCGAGATCAAACTTCGAGTTCAATTGCACAGTGCCCGTCATAATCGGAGGATTAGTACGGACTGCCAGTTTCAGCAAGTCTTGAATCTTGCCCTGAACGATTGCTACATCCAGAGCAATCTGATGTCCTGGCGGTTCTTTCAACCGCACTACATAGCCAGACGCAACCAGCGGCGTATCGATGATTTTCGCCTTTACTGGACGCAGATAAGTATCGCCAGTAGTCGCGTCCACAATCGCGTGAAAGTCGGTGTGCAGCGGTACTGGACGTCCGCTTGACTCAATACGGAAATCCGGAGTGTCAGTAGAGCCATCCACGATAAGGTTGTTCAGACTTCCGGTATACTCGCCCGTGGATGACAGAATTCCCCCGATGCCTTTGATCGAGCTCAGATCAGCGTGCTGAAAAGTATAATTTCCTTGAACCGCAGTATCGCGCGGACTGTCCGCCTGCCAGGGCCCGAACAATCCGCTTGATACGATATTTCCAACTGGCTTCGGATTAATCAGCTGGGCATCGAAGTGCAGCGGCTGATTCGTCCCGATCCTCGTCATGGTCAAACTTTCAATATCGAATTCCAACGGAAGTTTGCCCGGCTTGAGCGTGTTGATTACGAGCTCTGCCCCATCGCAGACAAACTTATCGACCACGATCTCGATCTTTTCGGAACGCCGCTCAAGATTTCTCATCTGCGCGCGCTGTTCCCGCGGCGGCAAATTCAACGCCATTCCTTTCATGTAGACGATATCGACATGCATGGGTGAACGAAAAAGATCCATGATGCCGGTGCGAAAACGAAACTCTGCAACACTGATAATCGGTTGAATTCCAATTTGATGGGTATTTGGATCGGTATTACCGTAGAGGTCGAGCCCAGCGCCGGAAATCTGCAATCCGTGCCTCAGGGAAACATGGAATTCCTTGAGTTCAACATCGCTGCGGAAGCGAGCTGACAGTGTCTCTACAACGCGTTTCCGCATGATGGGTTCGGCATGCGAGAGCACAATGGTTCCCGCAACAATCAGGATCGCAGTTGTAATCAGGAGAGCGGCAAGTATCCAATACCGACGCCTTTGGCGCGTATGCCGGTCAGGCAACCGTGTTTGCACATCCGACATTCAATCGACCCAAAGCAAAGCTCAATCTCCGAGCCATGCTCCAAAACCGCGCAACGAATCGACGTAATCACAAATAATTTTGGCCATCGCCACCAAAGGGACGGCCAGTATCAGGCCCATCGCTCCCCAGATCCACGCCCAGAACAGAAGAGCCAGGGTAACCGCCAGAGGATTCAACCGCAGCCGCTTGCCTACCACTTTCGGAAAGATGACGTTTGTAGTCACAATATGCAGTCCGATCACCGTGGCAAAAACGGTCAACACGCCCGCCTTATCCAACATTCCAATGCCTGCAGCTAGAGGCGGAAGCAAGGCCAGAACAACGCCCAAGTATGGAATCAGACTCACGAACCCGCTGATGACGCCGAGGAAATAGAAGTACGGAATTCCTAGCCGCCAAAACACCACACCGCTGATCAACGCGCTCGCCAGCCCAATAATCAGATTCCCGGTAATGAAGCTGCGAATCATCTCCGATATTCTTGCCACCGTGCGATGCGCTACCAACCGATGTTCTTTGGGGAACAGATACACAGTATTTGCGTGTACATGATCCTTCCAGGTCAACATGAAATACACGAGAAATGGAACAAAACTGATGGCGAGCAGGAGATCGCCTAAAGTTCCGCTGCCGGCAGAAAGAATGTGAGAGAGGCCTGGCGACTCTTGTATCTCGACTGGCACCGGCCGATTATTCAGTTTCGGCGAAGCAATAACCGACCTGGTGCTATCTTCAATCTTGTTCGTCTGCGCCCGGAGACCGGAGATTGTGCCGCGAATCTTGCTCGAATACTTCGGCAACTCGATAGCAAAGTCGACTGCCCGGCTATAGAAGAAGTGAGTTGAACCTGCTGCCACTGCGATCAACAATAACACCGCAAGCAGTGCGCCCACAGGCCGTGGAATGCGCACGCGATGCAACTGGTGAACCACTGGTTCCAAGGCAAACGCCAGCAGCATAGCCGTAAACACGGTCACCAGCACAACTTTCAGAAGGTAAACCAGACCCACCACCGCAATTGCCGCCACTACGATTTGGGCGACTGAGCCGGCTTTGATGGATGCGTGGAGAACTTCTTCCTCTTCCATTTTCGCGGCTGTGGCAGCGGGTTCTTCGGCAATAGCGGCTTTATTTACTGGACGGAACTTACTCCATTCCGCCGGAGGTGGACTTGCTTGGGTTGTTACTGGAATCGGTTCGAAGGCCATGGCAAGGGGTATAAGACGGCTTTGGCGCCTCTTTCGTTGCTTCACGTGAAGCGACTTATCAGTGCTATATAGCGCTGCAGCATCGGTCCAACTGCCTTACGATCTGTGGCTTATCTGGATCAGCGAGTGCTCGTAAATTAAGGCGCATTATCCACAAAGGACCACGGACAAAGGCTTCGGACCACAAATGCGCAAATGTTTGCACACTGGCATCTTTGGTAAGCACCTGTAAATCTATGGCGCGCAGGGACTACAGGGTTGGTATGGGGCTTGCTCTAACTGACTGCGTGCGGATGATCCAAAGAATCTGGAGATGACCCAATGAAGACTGCCGTGTTTGTATTGTGTTTCTTCTGTACCACGATGGCCTTAGGACAATCGATTGGCGGAGGCTCGGTGGGCGGAGCGGTGCTGGCCAGTTCGGTTCAAATGGTAAGCCACCCCGAACGCGCTGCGCAGCAATTCATGGCGCAAGAGCAGAGCCTTTTGGAACATTCTAATTTTTACTATGCTCAAGGCGAGAGACCACTGTGGGAAGTCCAGCCTTTGGCACACCATGTACCGCTAGGGGATATCGCACGCATGCTGAGACAAGAGCACGCGACGGCTAAGAAGGCGGACATCGTTGTGAACGACTAAGTTTTTGTTTGGAACTGGGTGTTCTCGCATTTCTCTCCATGCGAAGCACCCAGTCTCTCAGGATTACTGCAGCGCCTGGCTCGGCCCCATTTCCGGACGGCCACCAATGTTATAACGCTTGAGCTTGCGATATAGAGTAGCTCGGCTAATGCCAAGCATCTTCCCCGCCATTGCTTTGTCTCCTTTTACTTGTTCGAAGACGCGTTCGATCGTCGCGCGTTCAATGTCCTCCAAATCCGTAGATGAGACCGCGCCCGTGATTGCGCCTACCGGCACGTCCGCGGACGGAGACGCCGAGGCTATTGTGGGCGGAAGATCGCTGAGATCGATGATCTTGCCATCGCCCAGAGCGACTGCGCGTTCGATGCAGTTTTCCAGTTCGCGAACATTTCCCGGCCAATCGTATTGCAGCAGGCATTTCATGGCCGCGTGTGTAACCTGCATTGCGCTATCTGGCGCATGACGGTCGAGAAACCAGTGCGCCAGCATGGGAATATCGGAGCGCCGCTCGCGCAGAGCGGGCAAGTGCACCGTGACCACATTCAACCGAAAGTAAAGATCTTTTCGGAAGGTGCCATTGCGGTATTCAGTCTCAAGATCGCGATTGGTCGCAGCTACTACACGAACATCGACTTTCACTTTCTGATTGCTTCCCACCGGTCGAATTTCTTTCTCCTGCAAAACTCGAAGCAGCTTGGCCTGCATCTCCAGCGGCAATTCACCAATTTCATCGAGAAAAATCGTGCCACCATTGGCGGACTGAAATAATCCTGTCTTCGACCTGAGAGCCCCTGTAAATGCGCCTTTTTCGTAGCCGAACAATTCGCTCTCAATGAGCGTGGGAACCAGCGATCCGCAGTCCACGGCGACAAATGGACGATTCGCAAATGAACCACGGAAGTGAATGGCTCGTGCCACCAATTCTTTTCCCGTCCCACTCTCTCCCGAGATAAGAACGGGAGTGCGCGTGTCTTTGAGCCGCGAGATCATGCGCAGCACGTCCTGAATCTTAGCTGAAGACCCGACGATG